>JABDGU010000024.1 GCA_013285905.1 Bacteroidota bacterium
CTGGACAAGCGCTGGCTATCGGCAGAGGTGTTTAGCAATGAGGTGGGTAAGGTTACGAATGCGGATGGCACACCACTTACCAAAGTGTGTTTCATTCTTTGCGCACCATTCTATTTTTTGCTGTGGGGTAACCTGTGTAGCTATTTCCTGCAATTCCTTTATCAACCTTGCCCTTTCCTTTTCAGCTTCAGTTATTTGGCGTTTCATCTTTTTGTCTTATTTTGTTGTTTACTTTAAAAGTGTAGTGCAAAGATTGGTAATTACCTTGTAATTACAAACATTTTACAAGATAATTACTTAAAAATACTATCAAATTCAGTATTGACGCTATGAAGAAATTTTTTAATTATTTGTTATGGATGTAGTAAAAAAAACTAAAGGAATTTCCAGTAAGCATGAATGCTTTATCAGCATTGACGGGCATTGCAAGCCATTCTTTATATAATTGGAGAAATGAAAAGGCGGAAATTAATGGCACCGATTTAACAATACTTACTAAGGTTTTGAATGAATTATCAAGTAAATCGAAGTCTGAAATCAAAATCCTCGTGGCCAACGCCAAACTGCATAAAGAAATACAGTCCTTTCAGGTAAATGAGGGAGAGGCATCATATGGCAATAACAAAACAATAGCACCTCCTTTCGTTAAGCCCCCGTTAACGCCCCGCAATGATGATGGAAATCACCAAAAAAACGATAATATAGATTTATCATTGCAGCCCATACATACTATTGGCAATCAACAAATTATAAACAGAAAGTATTTTGAGAAATTTTTACCCACAGAGACAGACTTAAATGGTTTTGTTCCATACTTCAATACATTCGGAGAGTTATTAGAGAGATATAATAGCCCAGAAAAATTGATAACTGAACATTACAAGAACGATTACTCCATGCTCCTGGCTCATCCTAATGACTTTTTCAGAGTACCCCATACAGTGGCCCATTTTATCATTACCGTTACCAGTGATAATATGGAGAAATTGATATTTAAAGGTTCCAGGGTAAGCGTCCAGTTCGTCCCACTGGAAGATGTGCTCTTTGGCTACCCTCACCTTGTCTTATTCGATGACAGCCGCAGCAATATATTTTATATTCACCCTGGCAAAAAAGAAGGTTACTGGACCCTGAGAAGCGAGAACAAAGAAGACTACCCCGACAATGATAAGAAGATTACCAAGATCGCTGGGATATGGCAAGTAAAAACCACTGCAAATACGTTTTAAGGCCTATCTATATGTGTCAAAAAACAATAAAAACAATAAAACTATACTGATAATCAATATTTTGTAAATTTACCAAATATCCTGACAGGGTCACGTTATTATTTATTTATACACAATAGGGGTGCTATACATAGCACCCCTATTGTGTTTCAGCATATTTTGACAGCAATAAATTATATGTTATATAATTTTATATTAGGTGTTTTTACGGTAATTTGTACCATTTGGTGTTCCTTATATAAGGGGGCTTGCGTGAATAATAATTGCATTGTAAGTTTGATAAATGGATACTTATAAGGTTGCGATTAAAATAGTTTACGAAAATGGTACAGCTTATAAATGGTTAGACCCCGAAAAAGGCACGCATTTTCATTTAAAGGTCATACCACATCAAGGTGGTATATTGAAAATAGCCAAGTATTATTACCGGGTACTTTTAACAGAGTATGCAATTCACGAAAAGAAAACTCACATTAGCAAGCATGAATTAGATGTAACAATATTGGCTGCGTATATTGGACTTCTTAAAGACTATAAACTATACGTAAAGAATACCTTCTCTATGTAATTTTTCTGCCTTTATCATTTCTTTTGCTGTTCTGATTTCACGACTGGCTCTAAACCCTTTGCCCGGCCATCCCTTTGGGAATGGTGATTTACCCCTCTTTTCGGGTGTAGCTTTTGATTGCTTTAACTTTTCCATATAGGGTGATTTATCTATAATGCAAATATACCACTTTGTAAATAATTTTTACTTTTACATCAACCAAACGGAATCTATGAATAGATAAACATATTGTATCCATCAAGAATGCTACCCTAAATTACGACTTTTAAGTAGCACGTTAACACATATTGATTTTGATACGCCACATGGCGTAACTGTGTCTTTTGTGTTAACTGGCTGTCGTAAGCCGTGGGTAGCAAAAGAATTTCAGTTACGCTATTTTTTTTACCCAAAAATTACGACAAAATGAATGCAAATAAAACCACTTCTATATTTGGAATAATTGGCTTGGCTATTTTATTGTTCTTTTTAAAAACATGCACAGGTTGTTTAGAAACTGCTCAAAAGCAAAGAGAATTGCAAAAACAAGAACCCATTAACAAGGAGGAGATAGAAAACGCAGCACCAGAAAAAAGAAACAGACCAATCACTATTAAGACAAGCCATGTAAAATATGAAATAATACATCAAGAGCGCGGTGTGGTGGACGTGGTTATTTCAGAAAAAATCACGAAAAATAAAATAAAGCGCGTGATAAGAGAAGTGTGTGAGTTAAGGGGCGATTATAACACAGATGTTAGCGTATGGAAAAGCAAGAAGTATTATAAAGCAACAAAAGGTAACGGTGCAATGATAGCCTCATACTGGCCTACCGAGGATGAAAAAGGGAATAGGGTCTATATACTAACCTTTGAAGATGATACGCAAGAAGATGGTAGCGCTGCGACATATTAAGGCACTTTTTGTGTCCCTTTTTGTGTCCCCTGATTATCCAAAGCCCCAATAAAGGGGCTACCAAACAGGGTTTTAATTTTTAATTTGAATCCTGACAGGGTCACAAAAGGTTCCAAACTCAGCGAGTTTTGGAGCCTTTTTTCATTATTTGGACCACCATTTTAGCATGTTCCTACACATAATACTTTAGGGACTATCGGAAATGAGAAGAAAAAGAATTTGTCGGCTTGTGAAGCGTGTTATGCAGCCATTGGAATAGCTTTTTAGGTGAGTAAGGTTTAGTGGCGGATGGTGTTTTAATATCCTTTTTATCTTTAATAGTATCTCCTGTGTTATTTATAACTGGGTTACGTGCTGTATTCGGTTTCACGTTATATCTCAATTTCACTTGCTTGTTTTTGTATAAATGCTTGTGTTTATAGTGGTGACGGTGTATGGCAGTGCGTTTGCTATTTGAAATATGAGTTACAAAATGTTCTGCAGTATTGGTCTTTACAGCCTTACTATGCTGTAGAGCGTGCCTATTATTGCTCGCATGTTTTACGAGATGTTGTTGTGGAACACGGTTGTTTGCTCGCAGAGGATGTTTGGTTTGTGCTTTTTTGTGGATAGCAACAGCCTTATGCGTTTTTAACGCCTGCTTGTGCTGTATAACAGCATGCGTTTTTATCGGGTGTTTAATTGGAGTCGTTTTGTGTTTTGGGTTGGCAGTATGTGTTACAGGCTTAATATTGCTTGCGTGCTTTTCTATGGGTTTATCGAGAACGGCGTTTGTGCTTGTCTTTGAATGGTTCTGCGAAACTGCCGGTTTCTGTTTCAATTGTTTAATTGGATGTGTAGAATTATTCTTCGTGATAACTTTAGTCTTATGAGCTTGCTTTCTTTGCTCCGCATGGATATTATCGCCTTTATGTATGGTATCTGTTTTATCATTATGTAGAACCGGCACAGTTTCCGGATAATTTTTGAGAACGAATTTAAGCCCATCTATTACGTCGCCATCCTTGTTTTTATAAATAGTAAATGGTAGCAACAATGGCGAAGAAATAAGATGCAGTTTACTAAGTTGGCTGGTATCGGGCATTACAAAATAAGCGCCTGGTGCAAGATTTGTAAAATTGAAAAAACCACCCGCATCAGAAAGGGTGCGTGCTATCTGGCTTGAATCTTTATTATAAAGGTTAACTATGATCCTTCCCTGTTCTCTATCACCCCGTTCAGACCTCATGTACACCAGGCCGGAAGCTTCTCCTACAACCGCTATTGGAATGTCCACTTCTGTAAATTGGTTAGCGGCAATTGCTATGCTTATAGCTTTCTTTTGCATTTGCCAGGCAATATTATCAAAGCTGTTAGGGTCCAGCTCTATCAGGTAATTTAGGTAAGGCTCCAGGTCAAGGATGCGGATAGTCGAGTCGCGCATTACATTTTCTATTCGGCCACCGTTGATGCGAAACTTAAGTCCTAATGCTTTTGGCTCGTCAGGATCTCGTTTGCCATCGCAATTAAGGTCCAGGTAAGGAACAAGAAGGATACCGCCTTTACCTACACTGATACGGTTATTTACATTCAGATAATTTGTCTTAGTATCATACATCAAGCTGCCCCTTGCAGATTCAACAAATGACGTATTAAGATTGTTATAAACAGTATTAAAGCTTACTTGCGCATATGGTAATTCATAACGGAAACCAAATGTTATATTTTCAATATTACTTTTGAAATTCTGTTCGTAAGAGAAATTTAGAAAGCCCTTTTTGAATACCCGTTTTTCTATTAAGCCTTTTAAAGAGATGAACTGGTTGTCGTCATACTCATATTGTACCTGGGGCGTAAAAACAAGTTCTTTGGGAAGCCTGAAGGCAATAGAAAGGTTTGTGTAGACATAGGGGCTGTTTTGGTAGAGAAAAGAAGCAAATGTGCTCATATTGATACCGGCGCCAAATACTGACCCCGACAGCATCCATTCTGCGGTGCTGTATTTAGTTTCAGGAAGCGTTACCTGATCAAGCGTAATGCGTGAAAACATCGAAAAATTATTCCCCCTTATAGGGATGGTCATTATAGCTTTTCTTTCGTCAAGATAATTATTATTGATTGCGGTTTGTCCTTCATTGTAGTTTATATAATTCAAGTCGAATTGCATGTCAGAAGGTGTTCTGTAGCTAAGTAATCCCCGGGACCTGACACCATAAGTATAATCACCGTTAAGCAGCAAACCGGTAGCCAGCCTTATGGAAGTATTGAGAAAAGGCATAGTTGTGCCCGATGTGACAGAAGAAAGATATTCTACACCGCTGCTTACCGTTATACGTTTACTTAATCCATAATTAAGGTTTACACGCGAAAATTGCGAATTATGTCCATCCTCCACTATTCCACCGCTTACGGTATATTCAAATTCATGTGAGGGAAGAAAATTAAAGGGGATAGAAATATTTTGCTCGCGGGTATAGGTCTCTCCCCATGGACCGTAAAACCGCAGTTTAACTATAGAATTACCATATACAAGTGGTACTTCGAATGTATAAACGCCGGCAGCATCGGCTTTTTTATAATCAACCAATACGTTGTTCACATACAGCTCGACCATCCAGCCCGGATGAGTTGTGTTGCTTAAAGTATAGGTGCCGAATGAACGTCTGAATGTAGTAGGTGTATTAGTAAATTGCAGCCCGACCACAGGTGCGTATATGGACGATATAGATTGCGTGTAGATTGTACCCGCAAGCACCTGCCGCAAAACACTGTTGTCATTATTTACATGACGCCACATATAATATTGCAGCCTTTGGTCAAAAGGCTCCGTGCTGCTTATATTGAGAGCAGCATTTGCTTCGCCCCCCGCCAGGGCTGAGCCTAACGAAAGGCCAAACCTGGTATCATTAGGTTGGCTTGTTTGCTGGGTGGAGATAACAGACCAGTCTGCCATGCCTAAATGGAAAAACGGGTGGGCTGCCTGTACAGTGGTATCTGCCTTTACCATTCCATTCAGGTGATTAACATTATGCCGCATTTCGTCGAGCCTAAGGTCGCGCATAAGGGGCAATTCCTTATTTGTGGTTAAAGTAACAGAAAGGTTCCGGAAATTAAATTTACAATCCAAACCGAAGACGAGCCCAAAATATTCTGTCTTCAGGTATAGGCCGGATTCCGTCTTGATGAGGTCGTTTGGATCAAGTTCATATTGTTTGTCTTTGTAGCGGATCAGGTTATGTGTTTTATCAATAATAAAAGTAGAGTCCTGGTTAATAAAAAAACCAGTGACGGAATCAAGTTTTAGCGAGGGGTCATTTTTGATTTTCAAATAGTCAAAAACATCTGTAAAAGACAGGTACGCATTATTATTGTTTATGATCCCCGGTATTTCTGTTATGCCGATGCCCCTCACATCCAGTGATACATATATCTCGTTGTAGGATGATTCTTCCTGAGCACATGCTGTATAGGGAAAAAGATATAGCCCCGATAATATCAACACAAATATCCTCAGTATAACTACAGCCCGTAGGTGCAAATAGTTTTTGAGGATAATATATGTTGTTTTGCCTTTCATTAAATTTCTAATACTATTGTTGAACAAATGTTACCTGGAAAGAACCGCTGTAACTTCCGGAAGGGTTAGCTAATGCATTTCCAACAGTTAGTGTAGCCCCTATTTTTACTTGTGTCCTGGACGGCGGGTTGGCATTTGAAATAAAAGGTGAGGTAGGGCTGGAACTGCCTAAATGCAAGGACATAGTCCCACCATTGCTGCCAGACAGGCTTACGTCCGGGCCGTTTAGTATAGTTATTACGGTGCCAAGGGTAGCTTCTACTTCAATGATAGCCGGTGCGTAAGAATAACCAAGACTGGCTTGTATAATATCGCCAGTAACTGAGCGGGAGCCATTCGGGTAAACAATTACTGAACCTCCCGTCGTTCCTTGGAAGAAAGCACCAAAGCTCAAGCCTTGTGCAGGGTTCACATAAAGGATAAGCGGCTTAGGTGGTTTCTGTTGTGCATATATATTCGCCGGAACTGAAAGGAATATTAGCATGCTATGAAACCGGAGGATAACCTGTCCTATGCTTATATGATTAAAATCAACGTTCATTTAATTATTTACGATAAATATTTTTTTAGAAAGCCTGCCAGCGGCAGAATAAAGTGTTATTACATAATTGCCATTATTTACATCCAGGTCTGTTTCATGATAGCCTTTGCCATAAATTTTTTGCTTTAAAATTGTTTGGCCCAACATATTGATGATAAGAAGTTCACCGTTATCGGCTTCCATATACACAAATAATTTTTTGCCGGTGGTATATGCGTCTAATTCATCCAGCGGGAGGGGTATGTGTATGGTATCACTTTTGCTGAATACGATGTAGAAGCGGTTTTCAAACTTCCCTGCATCCAGGTAAACCTGATATTGCGGGTCTGTCTGAAGATCCTGTTTCTTGCCTGTCTTCATATCGGTAAAGTAGATGTGCATATCAAAAGGCACCTTTTCTATGTCGCAGGCGTTAAACAGTACCCAGTCTTTTCGGGCAGTCTGAATACCCAATGGCACTACTATCTCAGTGTCTGCCGGATTATGTATCGCGCGTATTGAAAGTTTTGTGGCGTCCGGTGCCAACGCATATAATCCCGGCAAACTGAGGTCTGTATTCATTAATTTAAGTGCGTCAGTTGTTTTATTATAAGAAACAGAAGCAGAATCACTAAAATAAATCACAGCCAGATCAGATGCCGGGCCGCTATCTGCAAAACTGGCTCCGATCCTTAGTAATGAGAAAGGCACAGAAGAAGTAGATTTATGAAAAACCGGGGAAAGATTATCTATTCTTGCCGCGTTGGTTAGGGTTATAGAGCCTGACACCGGGTATGTGCCATTTGAAACATGAATAAAAAAGCCCTGCATAGCCGGAATGATATTATTGGCAATCCCATCGCTGGATACTCCGTTTATATAGGAACTATAGGTCCCCGTATATTGATTGGTATCACTGGCGTTAAAATAGTAAACGGCATTATCAATATTTGTTTTGGTCCATCCACTGGATGCATTCCAGTCAATTGGAGATGGATAAGGGTTGCCAACAAGATTGAAGCCTAATGTATATGGTTGATTATGATTATAAAGAGTACCGGAATTTATAGTATTATTATTCACAACGCCTGAAAAACTTACCGTCTCCGGGGAAGTTGATGTCCCGAAATTGGCCGCATATCCTTGGAATGGTGTGAGAGAACCTGCTGCTGCAGTATCATTGACCCAGCCAGAGGATACAACATTTTCGTTGTAGCTGTAAAATGTAGGGAAAGTAGCAGCCAAATTCACGCTGTTTGAAAATGAACTTACAGTTGCAGACTGGAAGGGAGAACTGAAATATTTATAACCAAACCCCTTAGGAAGGTAACATTGCATAGTAACATTGCCAAGCACCTGGCCGCTGCCGCTACCATCTATTAAGGCAGTCTGTGTAGCGGTTGAAAGTAGTGTGAGGTAGGAATTTGTTGTGAAGTTTCCATTCGCAGGGTATAGTACACCGGAAATATTAAGTGCACCGGATAAACTAACACCTGCACTATTGTTTATTTTAAGGTTGTTGACCGTGTTCGACGAAAATAAGCCTGTAGGTATTACCTGGGCCGAAGAGCCATTCATTTCAATGCTGCCACTACCTGCATTTATGCTGCCACTATTATATATTGTACCGCCTATTTGCACAGTAGCACCGTTTATTGTTAGCGAAGCGCCGCTTTTGATGGTAAGATCACCTGTAGCGCCTGTTCCGGAGCTTATAGTTGGGTAATTAGGTACACCCGATGGTATGAGTATATCAAAGGTCGAATCGGGAATGCCGCCACACCAATTACTCGCGTCATTCCAATTCGCACTACTTGTCCCCAGCCAATTGCCTGGGTGTGTAACAATAACAGTGACAGTATCAGGAACGTCGGTTGGCACTATAGAATTACAGTTGCTGTCGGACATATTAATGATACTATAAGCAATCGTATCTACCGGAGAAACGCTCAGTGTAAACGTAGGTGCTATCCCGCTGAAAACATCGCCGCTATTTAATGTGCCACTGATAGTTCCTATGCCAGTTGCTGCAAAGTTCAGATTTGTAGAACTGCCCTGGCATATTGAGGTGGCACCTGTTAATACAGCCGTAGGACGTGCATTAAGGGATACTGTAGTATTAGATGAAGCGGAGCAACCATTTACGTCGGTAATTGTAACCATATATAGGCCGCTTAAAGCTGTTACAGTAGGGTTTTGCGCTGTTGAAATTACTGTACTTGTAGGGTCAGTCCAGCTATATGTCGGGTTTAATGCATTGCCTGGGTCGGAAGATAGTGCTACGGTACTGCCATTACAAACGGGAGAACTATTGTTTGCTGTTGTTGTAAACGCAGTATAGGTAAATTCGTATGCACCAAGGTCAGGATTTGTTGAACTACGCGTGACGTTATTTATGTCGATATTAATATTAACCGGGCTGGTAATGGGTGTTCCCGCATTATTGATAAAACAATCCGAAAGACTATTAGGTGTCAGATCAGTAGTTGATGTAACAAAGCTGACAGAGCTATTAACAGAGTGCGAACCTCCACTTGATGATGTTTGCCACTGTGAAAAAGTGCTGTTCGTTCCCGCTCCCCATTCTGCTGTTGTAGCTGCTGTTGCACTATACAGGTCATTATAATCAGCAGTAGATGAGGTCCAGTTGCTTGTTGGCGGAGATACAATATTGCTAATGGCATAATTAGAACCACTGCCTGTCCGCGTATTTACAAAAACATTGTTTTTCAGTAACAATGTTCCCGATACCGGTCTAATAAAAGCTGCTGTGCGTGCCGTACCAGTTGAGCTGCCACTAATTCTTATACTATTGAAATAGTAATTCCAGTTGTTGCCTGCAGCATGGTTGATGCCATAGATCTTAACTCCGTTTGTATTCGTTGAGTTGCTTACTCTGATGGAGTTATTGTAAACATTAAATTGGCCGTTGGTAGCCATTATCCCGCTTATTCCGGGGAATGTTGATGTTCCGGTAGCCGTATTTGTGAAAGTGTAGACCTTGTTATTATTAATGTTACCGGACGACGACGTGCCGGCAACTGCAATAGCTGTTATGGCTGTGTTTGTCGCCGATGTTGTTGTAGAACTGCATGCGGATATTATATTGCCCGATATTAATTGCCCGGACACCGATGCGGAATTAAGGATGCCGCAAACGTCGTAGCCCGAAGGTGCGCCGGTTTCAATGTCGGCTGTTTTTGTGGAAGCGGTTGAAAGATTGGAAATAACATTACCCGATATTGTATCGAGAAATGCGCCAGAAACATTTATGCCAAATACTTGTGCAGCACTTCCCGTAGCCAACAATGATATGTTGTTAATAGTATTATTATTGATCTTTGATGAAGATGTAGAAGTGATCCCACTATAAACGGTGGAACTGCTATTTGAGTTTGCAGCTGTACCTATGTTTTTTATTGTGTTATTGTTGATGGTGATAAATGCTGAGGATGTAGATGTATTATTAATACCTATAAAAGCCCCGGAGGATGTTGTACTTAAATTGCTGATGTTCTCTATGGTATTGGTGTCGATCTCAGCAGCAGATGTGATACTTGAACCGGCTAAAATACCATAAATAACATTTGTTGTTGCAGTTGATGCGGACAAAATTCGTATACTGTTGCTTGTTGTTGTACTGCCGATCGTATTGCTATCTACTTTGGCAGGTGGGCTTGCACTGTTAATATATATTCCATTAAAGGTGGAAGAGGCCGGAGAGCTACCTGTGTTGTTTATGTCGATACCAGCGGCTTGGTTTCTTGATATTATTCCTCCGGTGCTGCTGCAATTAATACCTCTTACTACAGATGTGTTTGCGGTCGATGTCGTTGTGGTTGTAATCACGATGCTGCCATTTCCTGTAGCAGAACCTATTGTATTTCCATCGCCTGTTGACGTGCCGCCTACATTGATCCCACTGCCATTTGTCTCAATACCTTCAAAAGCAAGAGAAGAGCTGGAACCAGGTAAAGATGATACGCTTATGCCAGCGATCGTATTGCTTTTAATATTGGATACAGGAGAACTACTATTGGTGGTTAGCAAAATGCCCTGGTAGGATACGTTGCCGAAACCTGACGAATAGACGGCATTGCTCCCGGATGCCAATGCAGCATTTCCGCCTATATAATTGCTTAATATAGAATAACCTGCCCCCCCGAGTATTCTTATGCCATGAAGGCCAGAACCAGCTGCATAGTTGACTGAACCGCTGACTGTACCGTTATACAAGCTATTCCCTGATATGGTCCATCCCGACGAACCTGTTGAAGTGATGTCCAGTGCCCTGTCGCGGTAATTATAAATGCTGTTGTTTGAAATAGTATTGTTTGAGTTTTCATTGCCAACTGTACCTGAAGAGTAGATACATACATTTCCTGTATTGCTGCTTACTGTTGCATTTACATTGCAATTGATAATGACATCATTGCTGTTGCCACCGGAAACAGATGATGTGCTGAAAAGAATAACCCCGTTTGTTGCGTTTGCGTAAGCCTCAATATTGCAATAGTTTAATGAATCATTGGCCGATCCGTTAGCAAAAGTAAAAGCAGTGCCTGTAGCTCCGGCGGTGTTTGTATTTCTGAAGGTAAGATAATTGCCTGCGCCGCCATTGCTGCCATTAATACTTACCCTGTCAGCTCCGTTGAAAGAGATCATTGCCCCCGTTACATTTCCGGAAATTGTTCTTAAACTTGCGTCATCGGGCTGAATAGTCAGTGTATAATTTCCAACACCCGATTCGGTCCATTGGTTAAATGTCGTTGTTCCATCCTCGGTAACATCTGATGTGACATTTATTGTTGTGTTACCCATTAGTCCCGCGCTATTGATAGCAGCAAAAAGGCCATTGGCTTTAGAGAATGAACTGAATACTTCCGTCGTACCCAAATTATAAGTGCCGGAAAACGGAATATTATAATTATCAATTGTTCCTGTAACGGGGAATGCAGCAGACGTCAACGCAACGCTTGCAGGAGTTGAATTGAATACTCCAGAGTTGATGCCTACGTTTGCTATTGTTGCAACATCCTGTGCCACAACAAAATATTGTATAGGCCCTGCAACAACTGTCGTGCCCTTGAATAACAAAGTATAGTCTATAGTGAAACTAAAAGGTGATGAAGAATTGGTAGCTTCCGTATATTTCCATCCACTTGTACTCGCCGTATTATCCAACCATGTATTTGCGTCAGAAAGTCTTTTGTAATAGATCCTTGGCTTTGTGCCAACTGTGGTATTTACACCACTATTATCTGTAATAGTTACACCTGTTAAGCTCCTGTTACTGGTTGATGTGGTATTTCCTAAAACAGTGTAGGTAATGGTAGGCGGTAAGGAATCCAAACCCGAAATTTCATCAGCTCCAATATCCGGAGATGTGGATATGCCGGGGTAGCCCGGATTGCCGGCACGTATTTGTCCGTCGTAATCGGTGGTAATGCCGCTCACATTAGCGGCACCGCTTTCAACTAATGTTGCGATGCTTGAACTGATATGCAGGAATAAAGATGACGAACCGGTTGTGCTCAGGAATTTCGTCGTAACATTTTCAGTAACAGAAACTGAATCTCTGTTTGCAACCCTTGTCTGAAAAGTACTCATCACCTGATCTTTATTCGTGCCATCATAAAAAAGCAGCCTGGTTGTACTTGCAGTGCCTGCATAATAAAGATTGTTGTTGGAAGTTGAGCCGTAATTTGTCAAATTTGTTGATGATCTGCGATAAGCGACGGTTATCCCGTTACCATTTGGTGTTGATGTATTGGCTATAATATTATTTCTCAGGTTTAGTTTTGCAGTGGTTGCTGTGGCGCTGGCAGTATGGAAAATGACGGATGTACCGAAATTAGTGCCGCTTGATGTAGCATTGAGATATAAGGTGTTGAAAGACACATTGATCGTCGAGTTTGCCGCTGTAGCCGTTATACTGATGCCCCTTATGGGATCTCCTGCACTTACATTTGCGGCTATGGCACGCAAGTCGCCGATCAGGTTATTGTAAATGTTTATTGTGGCGATAGTTGTACCTGATACCAAAATGCCGTTTACAGTGCTGCTCGCACTGCTGCCTTGAATATCATAGATCTTATTCTGGTAGATATTCTTAGTTGTCCCACCTGTTATCGAGATAACCGTAACAGCAAATGCTCCCGTTGAAGAAAACGTGTTTAATGTGTTTAAGTAGATATTGTCGTTACCGGCACCCGATACAATTCCCGTGATCGCACATGCGCAGGAAATATTGTTGATCGCATTGCCTGTGATCGCATTATTTGTGCCGGCAATGCCGGTTGTTAAAGCTGTAATAGCGCTGGTGCCTCCTGTCCAACTGCTAAAAATGTTATTTTGTATCGTTTTTGTAGACGTTCCGACATCCGTATTTACCCATCCCGCAATGGTTGTTGCCCCGCTGACAGTAATATTGGAAAAGTTATTACTATTGTTATTAATTACGGCACCTGTTGCAGAGGCTGCTGCGCTGGAAAATAAGGTAACTGTACCTCCTGCTGATTTAGTGAAAGTTCCTGAAATTGAATTATTATTTACATTTTGAGTACCCGTTGCCGGGACTATTACGCTGTTAGCAATGAAAGTTATGCTCCCTGTGGTACTTACACTTAGGTTGGTAAAAGTGTTACTGTTTATTGCCTGTGAAAGCGTAGCAGCTGTGTTGGAGATATAGGTATTTGAGCCTGTTCCTGCTGTAGCGTAGTTTACACCTTGGATATTATTGTTGCTTATTGACAAAGCCGCAGTTGCTGCGCCGGCTGTATTGTTGATGAATATCTGCGCACCGGAATTAGCCACATTAAAAAAAGTTATAGCATTCGCAGTATTTGTGCCAATATTGTTTGTATTGATATTTAAAGTAGTTGTTACAGCCCCTGTATTATAAATATGGTAGTGCACTCCGGTTGTTGACTTTACGGTATCCCCATATAATGTATTACTGTTTATGTTTAAGGTTGTTGGAGTAGCGCTATTATAAATTCCTGCAAATACGCCCGTTTGTGTGGAGGGGGTAATATTGCTCGCTACTGTATTATTAGTGATTGTAATTGTAGTTGGTGCACCGGATGTATATATTCCATATAGCGTGCCTGTTGTTGTTGACACCGTAGAATTACCTGACACCATGTTGTTGCTTATAGTAAGCGAGGTGGGATTTACCGCAATATTATAAATGCCGTAAAATGCACCGGTAGTAGCAGTCAGTGTATTGTTCAGGACAGAATCGCCGCTTATTGTTACTACCGCAGGTGTTGTAGCGGCATTACTTATGCCGGTTAGAGTGCCGGCAGTGGTTGATGAGCTTTGATGGCTGATATTCCTAACAATATTATTATTTACCTGTATGGTTGATGTTACTGTTGCCCCTACTGCTATTCCTGTTAAAGTAGTACCCACGGCTGTGGATGCAGGAAGCACGCGAATGCTATTGCTTGCTGCTCCCGCGCCCGTGCTGCCAATGATGTTGTTATTCACCTGCGAGGGAGCTGTTGCACTGTTTACATATATACCATAGATAGTGGAAGCGCCGGGAGTTGCCCCGATATTCTTGATATCTATACCGCCTACCTGGTTTCCATCAATAAGTCCGTTGGAGCTGTTGCAATATATCCCACGTATGAGTGAAGTCTTGTTGGTAGCTGTAGATGTCGTTACTGATATAGAGCCATTGCTTGAATTGCTGCCAATTGTATTGCCATCTCCTGTCAATGTGCCACCAATATTAACTCCCGATCCGTTCGTTTCTATACCCTCAAATACGAGTGAGTTGGCTGCGCTGGGCACACAGGATACATATATGCCCGCAATAGTATTGCCCTTTATATTAGAAGCAGGGGATGCGCTACTTGTGGTTAATAATATGCCGGTGTAAGTAAGCAGGCCGGTGCTGGAAGTATCAAGGGCTGTACCCCCTCCTGCCGATGCGGCGCTGCCACCGATATAATTATTAAGTATGGAATAACCTGAACCACCGAGTACCCTGATACCTTGAAGTGTAGACGCCGCTGCATAATTTATGTTACCAGATACCGTACCATTATAAATACTGTTTCCTGATATTGTCCATCCGCTGGAGCCGGTTGCAGTGATATCCAAAGCCCTGTCATGAAAATTATAGATGTTGTTATTTGAGATTGTATTCGTCGAATTAGCATTGGCGGCTGTACCGGCTGAATAGATGCATACATTCCCTGAATTGCCACTTACCGTAGCATTTATGCTACAATAACTGATTGTATTATTACTATTTCCACCAGCTACGGTAGATGTACTGAAAAGAATGACTCCATTAGTGGCATTTGCATAAGCATTTATATTACAATACCTGATCGTATTATTAGTCGCCCCACCGATAAAAGTAAATGCTGTTCCTACAGTTCCAAGGGTATTGGTATTCGTGAAGGTGAGGTAATTTCCAACGCCGCTGTAACTGCCATCTATTGTTACCCTATCCACTCCATTCATTGTTATCAGGGCACCTGCTACGTTACCCGAAATGGTTCTTAATGTTGCTGAATTAGTTTGTATGGTTAAGGTGTAATTTCCGGCGCCGCTTTCTAACCATTGATACAAATTGTTGGTTCCATCCTCTGTTAGGTCCGAAATAATATTCACAACGACGTTGCCGCTTAGTCCAAAATTGTTGATACTGGCGAATAAGCCCCCCGTTTCTGTAAGGGAAGTAAAATTTCCACCACTCCCTACCGTATAGGTTCCAGACAAACCGGTGGCAATAATTCCATCAAATTCATCTGCACCAATGTCTGGCGCAATGCCGGAGCCTGTATATCCCGTATTACCTTGCCTAATATCGCCATCGTAATCACTTGTATAGCCTGTAATAGGGGCGCCACCACTTTCGGCTTGGGTAGCGACGGTGGTGTTCAAATGCAGGAAAGAGGAGGAAGATCCGTTAGTGCTTAAAAATTTTGTTGTTATATCATCCGTGACCGATGCAGAATCTATGGGTGTGATCAGTGTTTGGTAATTGATAAGTGTTTGTTCGGAGTTTGTGCCATCATAATAGATCAGGTGGTTAGTTGCAGGAGAACCGGCAAAAAAGAGATTGTTATTGGATGTTGTTGCAAAATTTGCTGTGGCGTTTGACGAGCGCCTGTATGCTACTGTAAGGCCTGTGCCGTTTGGCGTGGAGGTATTGATAATGATATTATTTCTCAGGTCAAGTGTGGCCTTTGTCGCAGTAGCGTTCGCAGTATGATATACACCTGTACTGCCAAAAATAGCCCCTGATGAACTCGCGTTCAGATAAATAGTGTTATAATAGACATTGACATTAGCGGGAGACGATGTAGATGTTATCGCAATGCCTCTTACAGGGTCTGCCGCTGCGCTTGATATTGGCGTGCTCAGATCGCTTATCAGGTTGTTATAGATATTGGCAGTTACAACGCTCGTACCCGACACCGAAATGCCATTTACTGTGCCGCCTGCATTATTGGCTACCAAATGGTAGATCTTATTCTTATTTATTTTTTTATTTGTGCCGCTTGTTACCGAAATGCCTGTTACAGCTAAGGCGCCGGTAGTAGTAAGTGTATCAATCGTGTTCAAATTAATATTATCGTTGCCTACAGCAGTTGCAATACCGACTATAGTACAAGCGCAGGAAATGTTGTTAATTGTATTGCCGGTGGTTGCATTATTGGCGCTTGTAAGGTTTACAGACATGGCAGTTATTGCACCTGTTGCACCCGTCCAATTACTAAATGTATTATTCTGTATTGTTTTGGTGCCTGCGCCTGCATCTGTATTTGCCCATCCGGCAATAATTGTTGCGCCACTTATAGTAATGTTGGAAAAATTATTGCTGTTATTATTAATCACAGCTCCGGAAATAGAGGTGGCAGCGCTGGTAAATAATGTAATGGTTCCACCGGCGGCTTTAGTGAACGTCCCGGAAATAGCATTGCTGTTCACATTCTGTGTACCTGATGCAGATACTGCCACACTATTGGAAATAAAAGTGATACTACCCGCAGTATTTACATTCAGGTTAGTAAAAGTATTGTTATTGATAGCTTGCGACAGGGTAGCGGCGGAGTTTGCGATATAGGTATTACCACCCGTTCCGGCGGTTGCATAATTTATGCCCTGGAAAATATTATTGCTTATAGATAGAGCACAAGCAGCGCCGCCACCCGCGTTATCAATAAATATCTGTGCGCCGGAATTTGCAGCATTAAATGTAATGGCGTTTGCTGTGTTCGTGCCTATATTATTGTAGTTTATATTGAGAGTAGTTGTTACAGCTGCACTATTATAAATAGGGATATGTAAGCCGGATGCTGACGTTGTATAATTATTAAAAAAGGTATTGCTGTCTATAGTGAGGCTGGGTACTGCCGCGGCATTGTATATACCGCAAAATAAACCCGTTGTCAATAATGCTGTAGCATTGCCGGATATAGTATTGCTGCTGATGGTGACGCTTGTAGCTATTCCTGAATTATAGATCGCATATAAGAAACCCGTAGTTCCTGCAGAGTTAGAATCATTAGATATCGTATTGCTCCGTATTGTAAGTGTAGCAGGCGATGCTGCGTTGTTATAAATACCATATAGCGGACCTGTTGTAGCCGTTGTATAAGAGCAATTGGTAACTGTATTATTGCTGATCGTAACCGAATTACTTGCCGCTGTTGCTCCTGCATCATTTTCGATGCCAATAACTGCCTGTGTTGTGCCGCCGCCTTTTACAGTAACGATGTTATTTGTAATCGTTTCGCTTGCGCTGGTGGAGGTATTAATGTAGATACCGCGCAGAACATTTGGATGATTGATACCACCGCCGTTATTATTGTTGATGGTGTTGTAGGCAACATTTAATCCATGTTGGGCTAAAGTACGTATGCCGGCTGCAGCATTTGTCGCGCCCGTTGCTCCTCCAAAATTAATTATTGTATTCCCGGTTGACAAGGAATTGCCTCCAATATCATTACTCGCATCAGCTAAAGTAAACGGGGAAGCAGCAGCATAACCTATTACTGCAATTCCCGTATTACAGTTTTGGATCGTGTTTCCATAAAATTTGTTGTTGGAATTAGTACCACCAGCGATGGGTACTAATGCTGTTGTGGCAGCACTTGCTGTAGCATTCATGACAATAATGCCGCTGGAGCCGTCAACCATTGGTGCTGTGCCGGTAGCATTGTTGATCCTGTTCAGGGTAATGGTACAATTTTCAATGGTAACAAACTGGCAACCGTTTGATGTGCTGGCTTTATATAGAGCATAGCCATATTCCATCGTCGAAGGATTCGTAGTATTTGAGGGATTATCCTGTAAGTCAATTCCGTTTATTGTTATGTAGTCAGAACCTAATAAACGCCATATACCATCTTGTGTAGCTGTGGCAGGCGTGCCCACACCTCCTGTGTATGCGGTTATTAGAGGGTTCGCTCCTGTAGTTCCGGGATCTTTTTGAAATACTATCGGGTTGGCTGCAGTTCCTGTTGTCGTTATTGATAAAGTAGCGCTTATTGTTTCCGCGTAACCTGCAGCAACATAAAATGTCACGCCCCCGCTGCCGGGACCGGAAGTGTTTAATGCCGTAACTGCAGCTGCTATGGTAGAATAAGTTCCCGGTATATACTTTATGCCCGTGAGCTGGCCATACAATGATGGCGTATAAAAACATAACAGCACAGCTGTTAGCCTTAGCCAATACTGTGCTTTCATTATCCCTGAAAGCTACAAAAGTCCACCCCGTGAGCTAGGTTTACTTCTCAACACATTATATACATTTTCACAGGTAATAAACATAGTGATTCATAAGAATTCATAAATTGTTATTATGAAAGAATATGTGTATTTTATTTACCTAAAAGCCTTGTTTTAGTTATAGTTTACCGTTACGCTAAATGGCGATGCAGAAGTGTAAGTGCCTGAAGGTTGTGCCGCGCTTACGTTTAGTGTAGCACCAACCGTCAAGGTTTGGCTACCGGCACTTAATGTGCCGGTTGTGGAGGGGCTGCTCGTAAAGGAATTTACTGTCATCGTATTAGAACCGCTTGTAATAGTCAGGCTTGATGACGGCAATGTGATGGAATAAGTATATACGCCTTCGCCTGTAACATTGAATGATGCTGCAGTAATAGTACCCGATGTAATAGGAAGCGTCACTCCACCGGTTGCAGTGCGTGAACCTGATGGCGATAATATAACGGTGCCGGCTGTACTGGCTGATACTCCTATATTTCCGAAATTTATATCTACACTTTTAGATATGCTGATAGGTGTTATCACAACGGCAGTTGCCATAGCCGTCGCTGTTGACTGTGCAAATGAGTCATCATTTAAACAAATCAATATACCAATTATTATAAAAAAATAGTAGCAACATTTTTTCATTTCAATACTATTTCTCCTTCAGTAAATTTATCGGTTTTCACATCTGTCGTGTAAGTAATATGCAACTTGCCTTTGTGGTAATCTATTCCGGGTTCTTTCGCCAATTGTATCTGGAAGCGCCGTTTAGGATTGGGCGTATAAACTGCAATACCCTTTACATTGCCAACAGTAGTTGTTTTGCCGTCATCGGATATGTAATCAACTTTAATACCTCCATATACAGACATATTTCCCGTTCTGTTAAATGTTACATTTACCGCCGGAATGGTATCATTTACCATGGCAAACGACAGATCAGAAAATTTTACTTTGGTTGAAGATTCGCCAACACGGATAATGACGGGTATTGTGATACCAAAAATAGGGGTCAAAAGCACTTTTATTGGTTCGGCATCTTTTGCAGGTGCAGGTTCTTTTTCCGTCAAGGGCTTTTCGTCGGGTACTGCCCTGAAATAGACATGGGAACGGTATTCTCCGCTGGTCAGTTCATTTGTTTTTGTAAGCTGTATTTTTACAACTTGGCCTTCATTTGGAGCGAGTGTAACTTTATGAGGGAAAAAACGAAGATAAGATCCTGCAAAGCTTTGCCCGGAGTCGGGTTCTGAGATCTGCTCGAATGAACCATCTTCATTCATTCTTATATTTATTACAGATATGATATAGGTGGCTGTGTCCTTACCCGTGTTAGCAATATTCAGTTCTTCCGATTTTTTTGCACCTTCAAAAACCACTCTCCTGGGTATAATAAGTAAATTACCCTGCGCCATTACTCTGCCCGGAGAAAAAGAAAAGAGAACTCCAAAGATAAAGACGAAAAGGAAGGTGTTTGAGCAGTTTGTCTGTATGTTTTTCTGCGATGGATTTTTATCTGAAATAGAATGAAAGTGAATGCCAGAACTATGCTTTAAAGATATAGAATTCAAAAACATTTAACTGCTAAGTTTGCTGCAAACCTATCTCTTATTTGATATTAATTTAGGAATATAAAATTACGAAATGCAATTTGTGGGTAAACTGTTATTAATTATAATTCACAGTTACATTGAAGGGGCTTGTTGATGTGTATATGCCTGTGGCCTGTGCAGCATTCACATTTAATGTTGCTCCAACTTTTACAGTTTGGCTGCCGGCAGTTAAGGTGCCTGTTGATGAGGGGCTACTTGTAAATGCGCTCACGGTCATAGAATTAACACCATTTGCGATAGTAAGGCTGCTGGAGGGTAATGTGATAGAATAAGTATATACTCCTTCACCGGTAACTGTAAATGATGCTGCGCTGGTGGTTCCTGATGTAACCGGCAAAGTTACGCCGCCTGTCTGGGTTCGTGTGCCGGAAGGGTTTAATACAACCGTACCCCCGGCGGAGGACTTTACGGCAATATTGCCAAAATTCATGTCAACGCTTTTGGATATGGAAATAGGTGTAATAATATTGGCTGTAGAGCTAGCGCCGGCACTGGATTGTGCTGACAATGGCTGACAGAAGGATAAAAAGAGTGCTATAAAAAGATAGCACTTTAAAGTTTTTTTCATTGGTTAGATAAATAAATAAACATCAAGTAAATAATACGATTATTAAATACTCAATTATCCGTCTCTAACTCAATTATCCAATTCTATATCAACAAATATATGAAAAATAAAATAAAATGCAAAATTTTTACCTTTTTAAAATAAAAAAACCGCCTCACAATAATATGAGACGGTTTGGTTGAAAAAAGCGACTTTAATTATAGTTAACTGTAACGCTAAACGGTGTTGCTGATGTATAAGTGCCGGATGGTTGTGCTGCACCTACGTTCAGGGTCGCACCAACCGTCAGGGTTTGGCTGCCGGCTGTTAATGTACCGGTAGCTGAAGGACTGCTCGTAAACGTATTTACCGTCATTGAGTTTGACCCGCTGGCAATGGTAAGGCTAGATGATGGCAATGTAATAGAATAGGTATAGACACCTTCCCCTGTTACATTGAAGGATGCGGCTGCAACTGTTCCTGAAGTTACGGGAAGTGTTACGCCGCCAGTAGAAGTACGTGTACCTGCCGGGGCCAATACTACGGTACCTGCGGTGGAGGCCGATACGGCCACATTACCGAAGTTCATATCTACGGTCTTAGAGATTGCTATAGGCGTTACGATAGTAGCTGAAGCAGCTGCGGTTGCAGTTGCCTGCGCATAAGAGTTTGCTGAGAATGCAGCTATTGCGAATGCTGCAAGAACTGTGATCTTTGTTGCTTTTTTCATTTTGTTTTAGTTTAGTTAAAGTGTTTTTATTTTTTGTCGTTATTGACAATGCAAAGATCAACCGACATTAACAACTGATTAAATAAAACATTTATATTAACAAGGCGTTTGTAAATAGTTAACGACGCATTTGTAAATTGTTAACCGGTCATTAGGAAATCAGAAATGAGATATAGTGCTCGTAAATTCCGGCTCTTAGAGCCAATAGCTAAATTTCCTTTATTAAATAAAAAAACCGCCTCACAGCAACGTGAGACGGTAATTCAAGAAAAAAGCAAGGTTAATTATAGTTAACTGTAACGCTAAAAGGACTTGCTGATGTGTAAGTACCGGAAGGCTGTGCTGCGCCTACGTTTAGCGTAGCACCGACGGTCAGGGTTTGGCTGCCGGCAGTTAAAGTACCGGTAGCTGACGGACTGCTCGTAAACGTATTTACCGTCATTGAGTTCGACCCGCTGGCAATCGTAAGACTAGAAGATGGCAATGTAATAGAATAGGTATAAACACCTTCCCCTGTTACATTGAAAGATGCAGCAGCAACTGTTCCTGATGTTACCGGAAGGGTTACACCACCTGTTGCAGTACGCGTACCGGCCGGAGCCAATACTACAGTACCTGCTGTAGAAGCTGACACGGCTACATTACCGAAGTTCATGTCAACTGTTTTAGAGATAGCTATCGGTGTTACGATAGTTGCAGATGAGCTTGCTGTCGCAGTTGCTTGCGCATAGGAACTCACCGAAAATCCTGACAGTATAATTGCTGCCATTGCTGTGATCTTGGTTGCTTTTTTCATTTTTTGTTGGTTTTATTGTTAATAAAAATATTTGGATATAAAGGATTTCAATTGTTTTATTTATTCAATTTCTCTGCCCTTTAGGCCTCCACTTTCTCTATTCTTTTTAAAACTTTATTTGGTGTTTATTTTATTTCATTTACCTTTGATATCACAAAAGTAGAGAGTATAATCTACATTTCCAAATTTTTATAGATAATTATCTAAAATTATGTCCACGGTAAGAAGAATTATTGATTTTATTGAATTTAGCGGCATGAGTAAACGGGAATTTTATAAAAAAACCCACCTTTCCAATGGTTATTTAGATAAAGTAAAGGAGTTTGGTTCAGATAAAATTGAGAGTATTATCTCCATTTTTCCGGAACTTAACCTACAGTGGGTTATAACCGGTAAAGGCTATATGCTAAAGCAAAAAGCGGATCTTATTAATTTGCCTGATAAATCAACTGCCGATAAAATTTATCCCCCGGAAGCCGAACCATCCCTGGCTGATGCCAATACTATCCCGGTCTTTATTAATCCTTCGCTGGGCGGCACAGAAAGTGAAGCGCTTCTACCCGATTACTACATGCATATACCGGAATACGCCAATTGTTATGCTTGCAAAATATATACTGATACATTAATTAACATTATACCTGTTGGCTCTTATATTTTTATCAGGGAAGTATCTGAATGGAAACAATTCCTGGAAAACGGACGTAGTTATGAGCTGAGGTTGATAGATGGCAGAAACCTGCATTATATTATAGAAAGGTCATTTGCCGATGGGAACCTGCTATTAGTACCTCAAAATAATAAACTTCAGGCTTTTGAACTCCCAAGAGATATTATACGAAGTATCTGGATAATATGTGGGTTCATGCCGCCACCTATAGTATAATTAATTATAAATCATTAACTCAATCAAAAGGTTTCAGGTTTGAATCCTGACAGGGTAACTAAAGGTTCCAAACTAAGGGTTTGGGGACCTTTTTTTATTATAACTGTATCTTTACAAGCCATGAAAATAGAAATATGGTCGGTAGGGAAAGAAAATGAGCCTTTTATAGAGGATGGTTTACAATATTACCTGCGCAAAACCAAGCCCTATAACAATGTGGAATTTGTATTGCTGCAACTGCCTAAAAAATTATCCACAACTGACATTGAACAAAGCAAACTGCAGGAAGAAGCGCTTATATTAAAAAAACTACAAAGCCAACATTACCTTATCCTGCTGGATGAAAGAGGTAAACAACTGGATTCTCCGCAATGGGCAAAAAATTTTCAGCAATTGATGAACCAGGGCACCAAGACGCTTGTGCTGCTGATAGGCGGTGCTTATGGTGTAAGCGATGCCATACGTAAGGAAGCAAAGCAATGCTGGTCTTTATCTCAGCTTGTTTTTCCGCACCAGCTGGTGAGGCTTGTTGTTACAGAGCAGGTTTACCGTGCATTCAGCATTTTAAATAATTCGCCTTATCATCATTCCTAAACACTTATTTTAGCAGCATGATTGAGACATATACACTCATAATAATTGTTATTACAGCGGTGGTAACAATAGCCGCATTCAATAGCGAAGAACTGATGGGCAAACTTATTTTGTACCCACGCTATATGGATTCTCCGGCAGAATATTACCGCTTCCTCACATCGGGTTTTATACATGCGGACTGGATGCACCTGTTTTTCAATATGTATGCGTTTTTCATTTTTGGTAAACTTGTTGAGACTGTATTTGCGATGTGGGGCAAGCATGACATGTATATCGTTATGTATTTAGCGGCTATTGTTGTTGGATCATTACCTTCATTTTATAAAAACAGGCACAATTCTTATTACCGTGCTTTGGGTGCTTCGGGTGGTGTGTCGGCCATACTTTTTTCTTTTATCTATTATTCTCCATGGTCGTTAATTTATATTTGGTTCATCCCCTGCCCTGCTATACTGGCGGGCGTTGGCTATCTTGTTTATTCGGCTTATATGTCGGGCAAAGGGCGGGACAATATAGGGCATGACGCACATTTCTGGGGTGCTATTGTTGGTTTGATCTTCACTTTTATTTATGATCCTTTTCATGGACAGAATTTTATAATGCAGCTGATGAACCCGCATTTTTAGGTTTAAGTTTTAACCGCGGAGGCGCTAAGACGCAGAGAAAAGATGTAGGTAACAAATCTGGCATTACAGGTTGCGCACCTACGGAGCGCATTTCAATAATTCTCTTATTAGCTACAAAGCTTTGGCCTCTATGAGGCCTCCTGGGCCTTGACTGAATGTTATTTTTGGCTAAAGCCACAGCCATGCATGATCTCCAATCCCGGCCTGAAGGCCAGGGCTAATATTTTTGCATTTGACATAACACGATTTGCAATTTTCCCTTTGCGCCTCTGCGTCTTAGCGGTTAAATATAGTCACAGTTAAAACTTGCTCTGTGTGTGGCTTTATTTTAAAGCGTTCATCCAGGCGCATGCCTGCCAGCCAGGCTATACGTTTGTTGCACTCCAGCACCCAGGTTTGTTCTTTTTCGTGGATAGGCACTTTGGTATCTATGAAGAAATTACTGAGCTTTTTCTTTTTCATGCCCATGCCGAGCGGATAGAAATAGTCGCCCGTTTTCCATTTGCGAAGGATGATCGGGAACTCGATTCCTTTCATATCAATACATGCGATATCATTTGCAGCAGGAATGGCCCTTGGCTTGGGCCCGATTGAAAATGTGAAATGATATTTTCCTGTTTCTATTTTGCAAGGAGCGCCTTCTATTATGATAAGCCCTGTTTCTTCTGTTTTGATATGGGTAAGCACGAGGAAGTCACGATTGCGGATGATATGATGTGTGGCAGACGAGATGAGATGCCCGCTTTCGGCATCCATCAATGCAATGATATGAGGGAGTTGCGCCGATGAAAAACCGTAGGGCGCAAACAACTCATAACATATTGTTTCAAGCGGATTGCGAAGCCTTAGTTTGCGGATTGGGATAAAAATATCCTGCCCGCGCTGCTCAGTCAATTTTTTTCTTTCCTGCTCAATGGCTTTTTTATATAGCACTTCGGCCTGGGCAAAGCGCTCAATACTTTCAGACACATTCTGCACCGCATTGGGGAAGCATTGTTTTACGACAGGCATAATGTGAAGGCGCACGGCATTGCGGAGGTAGGCATCGGTTGCGTTGGACGCATCCTCACGGAAGGGGATATTGTTTGCTTTGGCATATTCTGCAATGTCTTCTTTTTGCGCAAATAATAATGGACGAATGATAAAGCCATTCTTTTCGGGTATGCCATGCATGCCGCTTATGCCCGTGCCCTTGAAAAGGTTCATCAGCAAGGTTTCTATATTATCGTTGGCATGGTGGGCCGTTGCTATTTTTGAGCAGGAATTCTCGATGCGTGTTAATTCCAGCCATTCATAACGCAATATCCTTGCAGTTTCCTGAGTGCCTTTTTTCCAGTCGGCGGATATTTGTTTGGTATCGAAACGGGTATTATAGAAGGCTAAATTATTTTGAGAACACCAGTCGCGCACCAAATCTTCATCTTTATCTGCTTCTGCTCCCCTTAACTGAAAATTGCAATGGGCCACGGCAAATTTAATTTTGCTTTGCAGAAACAAGCTTGCCATCACCATAGAATCGCTGCCACCACTTACTGCCAATAAGACGGTGCTATCCCCGGCAGAGAAGTTTTTGTTTTTCCAGTTTAGCCCGAATTGTTTTAAGAGGTCCATATCAATATGCAAGTTCTTCGTAAGCCCCCTGCAGCTCATTATAGGTGTGCATGTCTTTGCCGGCTTTTGCCACCTGCATTCCTTTTTCGTATATAGCCATTGCCTCGGGTGTCTGCCCTGCCCTTTCCAGCAGTTTGCCGAGGTGGTAATACGTGGCAATATAATTGGGGTCGGTATCAATGTTTTGCTCAAAGCGCTCCTTTGCTTCCGCCTCCTGCCCTATTTTAATATATTCTAATGCAAGGGCATGGTTGAGGAAAAGGTCTTTGGGGGAATCCTTTAGAAATGCTTTCAGTTTTTCAATTCGATCATTCATCGGGGATTAAAAATAGTTGAAAAATTTCACCGCAAAGACGCGAAGGCGCAAAGATTTTTTTTCCCGCAGAAAAACCACCGCCGCTGGCGGGGCAGGCCGCAGAATCCGTGTTGTGTTATCCACATTCAATTTGCCGCTTTTTTCCGGTTCTTGCCACTTTGTTTCCGGCTTGTTTTAGTGCAATTAATTGATTATCAATTAATTGTAATTTTAATTGCCGATTTTTATAAATTTTGAAGATCGTGAAAATGTGGATTAAATGAAGTCTGCAAACTTCAGCATCCACTAAGGATGGCGGTTTACTAAATTGCTCATTATTTATTCATTTCATTTTTATTTTTTAAAGGTGTTCATTGGAAAGTGCCGTATTTTATTCACTTCATTTTATTTTTAAAGGTGTTCATGAGAAAGTTCCCATACTTTCCCATACTTTCCCGTTTTTTCTCATCGTTTTCCCAATGTAGAATGTTTAAAATCAGCTACCAGTAAAGGTTTCAGGTGATTTTTTCTCATTTTGCCCATGGAAGAGAAAAATGGGAAATTCCGTAATGAAGAGAGCGATTTCAAAGAACTTAAAGGGTTTTATGCTGTCCTAAAAGGGCGCAATTTGTGTGCCGGAAATGGGTTTGGCAGAGAAAATGTGGATATGTTTTTTTTGAGTGTCATCCTTACGCTTTTTTGTCATGACGGGCCTGCCCCACCATCTCACTGGTTGCGTAAGCAAATGTTTCTTGCGCTTGTCATTGCGAGGAACGAAGCAATCTCGCAAAACACAATTGAAGCGCAGGTATAATTCTTATTTTGCAAACCATGCAAAGAGGTGGTATAGTATATATGATGGCATGCCCTGATAAAACTACATTGTATATCGGGGTTACATCCAACCTGTACAACAGAGTATGGAAGCATAGAAACAAATATTACACGAATAGCTTTACCTCAAAATACAATTGTGTTATGCTGGTTTATTATTCAGCTTTCGACAGGATAGAAGAAGCTATAGCAGAAGAGAAAAGACTGAAAGGTTGTAGCAGGCAATATAAGGAGAGCTTAATTAATTCTATGAATCAGGAGTGGAAAGATTTATGGGATAGTATCGGAGTTTAGAAATCGTATTACGCGAGGCTGCTTCGTGCCTCGCAGTGACGCCTTGATGTGGCGGACTGTGTAGGTTTGGGAGGTGTATAATTGCAAGTGAGTTCGCTCATTTCGTGAGATTATTACGCTTCGCTCCATGAGTGTGTCGTAGGTTTACTCATTACGCGAGACTGCTTCGTGCCTCGCAGTGACGCCTTGATGTGGCGGACTGCAAGGGTTTGGGAGGTGTATAATTGCAAGTGAGTTCACTCATTTTTTGAGATTATTGCGCTTCACTCCATGGGTGTGTCGTAGGTTTACTCATTACGCGAGACTGCTTCGTGCCTCGCAGTGACGCCTTGATGTGGCGGACTGCATAGGTTTGGGAGGTGTATAATTGCAAGTGAGTTCACTCATTTTGTGAGATTATTGCGCTTCACTCCATGGGTGTGTGGTAGGTTTACTCATTACGCGAGACTGCTTCGTGCCTCGCAGTGACGCGAGTGGGAGTGGGTGATGACGGTATTGGGCTGATGCCGCCTTGCTCCCTACTCCTTCACAATCTTTTTAACAAGCCTCAGCCCAGCCCTCTCCAAAGGATAGGGAGTAATGGCCAACACATACATGCCGGGTGGCAGGGTGTGTACATCTATACTATTAGTGCCGGCGGATAAAAGCCCTTGCTGCAGGGCCTGGCCAAGAATATTGCTTATAAAATATTGAGCGCCGGTGGCTATATTATCTATATGCAGTATTTCATTTATGGGGTTGGGGTAAATGTTGATGGATGAATTTGTGGAAATGTTATTTACTGCATTTGTCGAATCAGTATGGGTAGTATCAGTAACGCAAATACCAATATTAACCTCGCGCACTCGTTTGTTTTGCACTTCTGAAATATATAAATTCCAACATAAATCAAATGCGAGACCTTCAGGCAAATAAATTTCTGCAGTATCGGCAAGTATGCTATCTCCATTAAAGCCAGGTATTCCAGTACCTACAATAGTTTTAACAGTATCAGTAAGTGTATTTATTTTTCTAATTCGTGCGTTTCCATTGTCAGTTAAGAATAAATTATTTGAGTCGTCAAGTGCGATAGAGTAAATATGTGAAAAAGAAGCATTGATGTCTAAAATATTATCTCCATTAAACATAGCTAAGCCATTACCGGCAATAGTAGTTATAATGCCCGATGTATCTACTTTGCGAATTCTATTATTACCCCAGTCAGCAATATAAAGATTACCGATGGAATCGATTACTACAGCCGATGGTAACTTTAGTTTTGCATTAATTGCAAGTCCGCTATCTCCACTAAAGCCACTAGTAATGCTACCAGCAACTGTTGTAATAACACCCAAAGTATCTATTTTTCGTATTCTACTATTAGCATGGTCGGCAATAAATAAATTGCCATTTCTATCAAAATTTATACCCCAAGGGGCGAAAAGCGAAGCTGATATTGCCAAGCCACTATCGCCACTAAAGCCCGGAGTGCCGTTACCTGCAAACGTGGTAATGATGCCCATAGTATCTACTTTCCTGATCCGATGATTAGTTCCTTCGGAGATATAAACATTGTTCTTTGAATCTACGGCAACATACTCAGGATAATTAAGTTCTGCATTAACAGCAAGCCCACTATCACCGCTAAAACCAGGCGTTCCGGTACCCGCAAAAATTGTAATGATGCCTGCTGTATCTACTTTCCTTACCTGGGGGAAACTTGGTGTAGTTACGATATATAAATTGCCCTTTTTATCAAATGTAATTCCTGTTGGGTTTCCTATACCTGCAGAAGTAGCAGGTCCATTATTTCCTCCATTGCTGCCTGTTCCGTCACCTGCAACGGTAGTAATAATTTGCCCATTCGTAAAAATCGGAAACACAATAAGAAGGATAAACAATAGTCTTTTCATAGCATTAATTACAATATAAAGATATGATATTATACAAATACTGGAAATATTATTTAATGTTTTTTTAAATTTAGAATTATAGCCAGATGGACCGGCATTGCGTAGAGACGGGATGCATCCCGTCTCTACATACATTTTGTTACATTTTTTTATGCTATTAGCATCTAATAAGTTTGCTAATCACTATTCCTCAGGGGATGTCTCACATTCGTTCGACATGACCACCGCCATTGGCGAGGCAGGCAGCATTGATTTTTTTTCGGTCGTAAATCATGGTTAAAAACACTATTTTTGCGCCTTAATTACATATAGCTTCGTAAATGCTTCAAATTAATGTTAATAATCATGAGTTGTTCTCTGTAAAACAGGAGGACAATAAATGGTATATAAACGAACAGGCGGCCGACTGGGACCTGCGCATGTTGCCCAATGGTTTGATAAGCATATTGTATAATGGTAAAAGCTACACGGCTATAATAGAAGGCGTGGACCGTGCCAAAAAAGAAATGTCGCTGCGTGTAAACGGGCAGGTATATGAAATAAATATAAAAGAGCCTATAGACCTGCTGCTAAGCAGTATGGGTATAGACATGAAGGCGGGGCAAAAAGTGGAGCCGGTAAAGGCGCCTATGCCGGGTATGATATTGAAAATACTGGTGGAACAAGGACAAAAAATAAATAAAGGTGATGCCATGCTGATACTGGAGGCCATGAAAATGGAAAACGTACTGAAGGCTGGCCACGATGCCACCGTGAAGGCTATAAAGGTAAGCGAGCGAACAGCGGTAGAAAAAGGCGCTGTATTGATAGAACTGGAATAAAAATGCTGAGAACAAGTAGCGTAAAATATGTTTGCCTGATGTTGTGCTTTGCTTTGGCTTTTGCAAAGGCAGGCGCACAGCAATATTCCTTTATCTACGTGCAGGCAGACAAGGGCATGAAGTTCAATATTAAGTACAATAACCGGGTGCTGCCGCAATATGGTAAATCATACGCTATAATACCACGCTTATCGCCCGGCACTGCCAAGGTTTATATTATTTTTCCGGATGGCGATTACCCGCCCCAAAGGTTTATGCTGGAAGTGCCTGAAAAGAGTTTTCGGAATTTTCTGCTAACTAATCATGAGGGTTCGGTTGCATTATATGATATACAAAGTCTTTCTTACCAAAACGGTGAAACAGTAACGCAGGAACAGATAGATGCGGACATGCCTGAAAAACGCTTCGCGTCCACCAGCGATATGAACAGCCATATCAGGAATGATTCGGCAGACCTTATTACCGACATCAGAGACAGCTCGCTGATATTTAAAAAAACCGTGAGGCAAGAACCTGTTGCGGCAGTGAAACAAGAGGCCCCTGTTGATTACAATGCCATAGTGGCAAACAGCAGCCCGCAGGTAAGTGCACCTGT
>JABDGU010000025.1 GCA_013285905.1 Bacteroidota bacterium
TAGATGGTTGCATTGCCTATATAGAGAACAAAGAGATAACGATAGATGAACTGATGAAGTTTGTGAAAGCGCCGGATTTCCCAACCGGTGGCATCATATTCGGCATTGAAGGCATTAAGCAAGGTATGCATACCGGCAGGGGCAGGGTAGTGCTGCGCGGCAGGGTGAATGTTGAGAATACCAAAAGCGGTAAAGAGCAGATCGTTATTACAGAAGTGCCTTACCAGGTGAGCCGCGATGCACTGGCTGAAAAAATAGGTTATTTAGTAAACAACAAGATAATAGAAGGGGTTACACACGTAGCCAATGAATCGAATAAAGACGGTACGCGTATAGTTGTGGAACTGCGCCGCGATGCTGTAGCGCAGGTTATCATTAACCAGCTCTATAAATACAGTGAGCTGCAAACTTCTTACGGTATCAATAATGTGGCATTGGTCGGTGGCCGCCCACGGACACTGAACCTGAAAGACCTGATATCAGAATTCGTCATCTTCCGCCACGAAGTGGTGGTGCGCCGTACGAAATATGAATTGCGTGAAGCAGAAAAACGTGCGCATATACTGGAAGGCTATATTATAGCACTGGACCACCTGGACGAGGTGATCGCTTTGATACGTAACTCCGCCAACCCGGAAATAGCAAAAGAAGGTTTGATAAGCAATTTCGGCATGACCGAAATACAAGCCAAAGCAGTGCTGGAACTGCGCCTGCAGCGCCTGACCGGAATGGAGATAGACAAGATACGTGAAGAACATGCAGAACTTATGAAACTGATAGCCAGCCTGAAAGAAATATTGGCCGATGAAAGTCTGCGCTATAAAATAATCAAGGATGAGTTGCTTGATGTGCAGAAGCGTTTTGGTGATGCACGCAGGAGCGAGATACACTACATGGCCAATGAAATGCGTATTGAAGACCTGATAGAAGAAGAAGATGTGGTTATCACGGTTTCTCATTTGGGTTATATCAAACGCACATCCAATATGGAATACCGTGCGCAACGCCGTGGTGGCCGTGGCGCGATGGCGGGCCGTACACGTGATGAAGATTTTATTGAGCATCTGTTTGTTGCATCCACCCACCATACTTTATTGTTCTTTACAGAAAAAGGGCGTTGTTACTGGATGAAGGTGTATGAGATACCGGAGGCCGATAAAAATGCAAAGGGCAGGGCTATACAGAACCTGATACAATTGCCGCCGGACGATAAGATACGCACGGTGATAGATATACCTAACCTGGAAGATAAAGACTATGTCGATTCGCACTATATAGTACTGTGCACCAAACAAGGAGTTATTAAAAAGACCTATCTCGAAGATTTCAGCCGTCCGCGCCAGAATGGTATCAATGCTATTACTGTGCAGGAAGGAGACCAACTGCTTGATGTTTCACTGACTGACGGTTCGTCTTATATCATGATGGCTGTGAAATCAGGCAGGGCCATTTGTTTCCCTGAAGATAAAGTACGTGCAACGGGCCGTGGCGCCATAGGTGTTTACGGAATAGAGCTGGATGAGAATAATGATGAAGTAATTGGTATGTTATGCATCCCTAAAGAAAATATTACCAAACAAATACTGGTAGTATCAGAAAGAGGCCTTGGTAAACGTACCCCATTCCTTGAAAAAATGGAGGAAGCTGAAAATACAGACGACCTCTCTAATATTGTATCGATCACTGACGCGGAGGGTAATGTTAATAAATACCAGACGGCATACAGGGTAACGAATCGTGGTGGAAAGGGTGTGAGGACCATCAATATTACCCCTAAAACCGGCGCATTGGTAGGTTTGCTGGCAGTGGAGGAGAAGGACGACCTGATAATAACCTGCCGCAGCGGTGTTACCATACGCATGAAAGTGGAGAAGATACGCGAGGCAGGCAGGGCTACCCAGGGTGTGAAACTGATAAATATTGACGAGGGGGATGAAATTGCAGCTATAGCCCGTATTGATGAGCAGGAAGAAGAGGAAGCAGAGGGCGAGGGTACGGCAACGGAAAACGGTGAGGCAGATGAAACACCTGTAACGGAATAAATTGAGTTTATTATAGCGCTGAAAAAAGAATCTCTCGTCTTTTTAAAAGGGAGTTACTTTTGCAGAAATTTTTTATAAAAACATAAATAAATACAATGAAACGATTCTTATTAATTGTACTGGCAATTAGTTTTCACTTTGTTAGCCAGGCCCAGAAGCAGAACATACAATCTGCTATGAACTATTATAACCAGAAAGATTATCAAAAAGCGCAGGAGTTCATAGACAAAGCCGTAAAAGACCCATCTACAGAAAAAGACCCTAAAGCATGGATGTGGAGAGGCCATATATACGCCGCATTGCAGCAAGACCCTGTTGCAGGGGCCGGCAACCCATACCGTGAAGCTGCTATTTCTTACTTAAAGGTAGTGGAACTGAAGCCTGATTATGAAAAATCCAGTATTGACAATGGCTTAATGAATTGCCTTTTCCTATATTATAATGATGGTGTAAAGGCGTATAACGACAATAAATACGATAATTCTTTCGGCTACATGAAAAATGTACTTGAGATAGCCAACCTTGATAAAGGCAAGCGCTTTGGCCAGGTAAAAACAATTGATACCATATCTGCTGAAGCGAAATGGCTGAGTGCCAATAGTGCATTTCTTAACCAGAAATATGAAGATGCCCTGCCGATATTGATAGAAATAAAAAACAATCCAATTGTAAAGAAGCCGGCTATCTATACATACATCATCGATATTTACAGGAAACAGAAAAAAGACAAAGAATACGTTGCTGCAATAGAGGATGCAAAAAAGCAATATCCTAATGATGACGCGATAAGGACAGAAGAATTGAATTATTATATAACATCAGGTAAGCAGGGCGACCTGCTGAAAAAGCTGGAAGAGAATGCGGCCAAAGAACCCAATAACCCTGATCTGTCTTTCGATCTTGCCACTTTTTACCAGAATATGGCTTTCCCAAAAGAAAAAGACGCTAAAAAGCCTGCAAATTATGATGAACTGATAGCGAAAGCCGAAGCTGCTTTTCAGAATGCGTTAAGACTGAATCCCGACAATACGGATTACCATTATAACCTTGGTGCCATGTATTATAACGAAGGTATTGTTGCTAATGATGCCATTAATGATATTACCGGTGGCAGCCCGGAAGAAACAAAAAAATACAATGCACTGAAGACACAGCGCGACGGCTTTTTTGATAAAGCATTGCCGCACCTGGAAAAAGTATATTCAACATTAGACCCTAAAGCATCTGCACTGAGCAACGAAGAAAGAAACGATTACCATTCTTCTATGATAGCCCTGAAGCAGATATATGCGGTGCAGAACAAACTGAAAGAGTCGGCCGCGTTGCAGACCAAGCTTCAGAATTTTCATTAATCGTCTGAATAGATTAACATATTGTAAAACAATAATTTAGATATGCTTCCTTTTAAAGCGTACCTTTGTAAAAATTTCTTAACGTGTCCGTAATAAATAATAAAATCAATATTGTTCGTTTTGCCCCACGCAATGGTGAAGGATTTTACGATACACTGAAAAAAAATATAGACGCTTTTTTTGTAGAAAATAAAATAGAGCCAACCGGTAACAGCGCCATGAAGTGGAAGACTGTTGCGATGATCGCTTTGTTTTTTGTACCTTATATATTTATTGTTACGGGCTTGGGTGCAGCCAGCCCGTTTTTATTCTTTGGCTTGTGGTTTCTTATGGGCCTGGGTATGGTGGGTATAGGCTGTGGTGTGCATCACGATTCCAACCACGGTTCCTATTCTGATAATAAGTTGGTAAATAAGATAGTTGGTGATGTTGTAAATGTGGTTGGTGGTTATGACGTTACCTGGAGGATACAGCATAATGTGCTGCATCATACTTATACAAATATCGCCGGCCTGGACGAGGATATAGATGCAGGTATTTTATTGCGCTTTTCGCCACAAACCAAGAAATATAAAATGCACCGTTTCCAGCATATTTATGCATGGTTCCTGTATTGCCTGCTTACCATTCAATGGGTAACTTATAAAGATTACCGTCTCTTATTTATTTATGATAAAAAAGGCCTTTTAAAGAAAGAGAGATTAACCCTTAAGAAAGCCTTATTGGAGTTGAGTATCTATAAGGTGATCTATTATGGTTATATACTTGTTCTGCCTATTTTATTTTCGGGCATGCCATGGTATTATGTGATATACGGTTTCCTGATACTTCATGCAGTAGCCGGCCTTGCATTATCTTGTATCTTCCAATTGGCGCATGTGCTTGAAGACGCAGAATTCCCGTTGCCACCCGATGACAGGAAAATGGAAAATAACTGGGCCATCCACCAATTGCTTAATACAGCCAATTTTGCACCACGCAGCCGTGTTATGGCATGGTTCATCGGCGGCCTGAATAACCAGATAGAACACCATTTGTTCCCTCATATATGCCACGTGCATTACCGCAAACTGGCCGTGATAGTACGCGAAACGGCCCAGAATTATGGTTTGCCCTACCTGGAGCAGCCCACATTTGTACATGCCCTTATAGAGCATGGCAAAATGTTAAGAAAAATGGGCCGGGAATAGAAATTTAACATCATATTCTTTTTTATTTCCTGTAAATATTATCTTTACTATTATAAAACTATAGTAAAGTGGAAACACAAAAACAAACCGGGACAGTAAAGTTCTTTAATGAAGGCAAAGGTTTTGGCTTCATCAAGCACGATAATTCAAACCAGGAAACATTTTGCCACGTGAGCGGCCTTAAAGACCAGGTGAAGGAAAACGACCGTGTGGAGTTTGAATTGCAGCAGGGCAGAAAAGGCATGAATGCAGTTAATGTAAGGATCTTAAAATAAATTAAAAGAGCATAAGCTATTTGAGGCCGGGCATTCCGGTCTTTTTTTATTTACTCAATTCACGAAATTGCGATTTACCTTTGTTTGCAATGTCCTTATATACAACAATAGCGCCCATAACCATAACCTGCCACAAACGACTTTCTCCCTACCTGGAGCAGGAAGTAAAAGAGCTCGGCTTTGCGATTGAAGAAACATTTTTGACCGGTGTGCATTCTAAAGGCACTGTAAATGATTGTATAAAACTGAACCTGAACCTGCGTTGCGCCAGCCAGGTATTATATAGCCTTAAACAATTTGAGGCCCCCGACGCGGATGCTGTTTATAAAAACATTGTTGACTACCCCTGGGAGCAAGTGATAGCTGAGGACGGTTATTTTTCCGTTACCAGTAACGTGATGAATGATACAATAAATAACAGCATGTTTGCCAATCTGAGGGTAAAGGATGCCATAGTGGACCGTTTGCGTGAGAAAACAGGTAAACGGCCTTCAACAGGTTCTGAACTGATCGGTGTTGTGGTGCATTTGTTTTGGAAAAATGACGAAGCCGAATTGTTTATTGATACTTCCGGTGATTCGCTGGCAAGACATGGATATCGTAAGATACCGGGCCGCGCACCGATGCTAGAAGCGCTGGCAGCTGCTACTATTATGGCTACCCGATGGGATAGGGTGTCTCCGTTCATTAATCCGATGTGTGGTTCAGGAACCGTGGCTATTGAAGCTGCTTTGATAGCTACCAATACAAGGCCGGGACTATTCAGGCTTAATTATGCTTTTATGCACCTGATCGGTTATGACGCAGAGGTGTACCATAATGAAATGGACCTGCTTGATAAACAGATAAAGGATGTGCCCGGACTGGAGATAATAGCGACGGATTACAGCAATATTGCCATTGAGAATGCAAGGAAAAATGCGATAGCAGCGGGCGTTACAAAACTTATAAAATTTTCTGTGTGTGATTTTGCTGACACTGATGTGCCTAAATCGTCGAGTGGCATTATGTTCATGAACCCGGAATACGGAGAGCGGCTTGGTGAAGAAACAGAACTGGAAACCACTTATAGCCTGATCGGTGATTTTATGAAGAAGAAATGCGGCGGTTATTTTGGTTATATATTTACGGGTAACCCAAATCTTGCCAAAAAGATAGGCCTGAAAGCCAAACGCAGAATAGAATTTTATACGAGTATAATAGACTGCCGCCTGCTGGAGTTTGAACTATATGATGGGAGCAGGAGAATGGTAAGGGAGCCCGAAACGGAGAAATGATGATTACACAAACCGATCCTTTTTCATCTGACGCTGCTTTTGATGCCTTGTTCCCTATTTATATACACGAGCTATCTCCCTTACACTTTACAGCACTGCATGTGGCGCAAATAGCCTCAGCATTTCTGGCGCCCGATGAAAATGCCCGCGTAATAGATATAGGTGCAGGCATCGGAAAATTTTGCATAGCGGGCAGTCATTTTACAAAAGGACATTTTACGGGTATTGAGCAAAGGCAGCATTTTGTACGGATAGGGAACAAAGTGATCAAGCGATTGGGATTAGATAGGGTAGAACTTCTTCATTGCAATTTCACTGATTTTAATCTGCAAGGCTATACGGGTATCTATTTTTATAATTCTTTTCACGAGAACCTGGTCTTTTCGGACGTTTTAGATAAAAAGGAAGAGTTCTCGACGGAGTTGTATGAGCTCTATACAGCGCATTTCTTGAAGCAGTTGAATGCGATGCACATCGGCACACGGCTGGCTACTTATTGGTTAGATATGACAGAGATACCCGGTTCTTACCAATTGGTCGAAACGCATTTTGGTGATAAACTGAAACTTTGGATGAAGGTGGGATGAGTACACAGGAAAATTGGAATTTAACTCATTAACCATGTCTCCATTTGTCCTTTGCCCTTTATGTCCACAATACCCCTGCTGATAAAAGAGACCTCTCCCGACTTCTCCAAAGGAGAGGAGGAGTTGTGCAGTGCGTTTTTGAAATTATCTGTGCAATGTACTTCGCCAACGATGCCTGTATTTTCCATTCTTGAAGCGATGTTTACCGCATTGCCCCAGAGGTCGTAGATGAATTTATTTTTACCAATTACACCGGCCACAACAGGACCGCAATCGAGGCCCATACGGAAAAGCATGGGAGTACCATCCTTTGCAGTATAACCTTTCAGCGCTTCTTTTACATCCAGCGCCATTGAAGCGGCTACGCTTGCATGGTCTGTTCTTGGTTCGGGCAGGCCTGCCACTGCCATATAACAATCACCTATGGTTTTTATTTTCTCCAAGCCGTGTTTTTCGGCTATGGCATCAAATTTTGTAAAGACGAGGTTGAGTTCACTTACGGTTTCTTTAGGGTCGCGGCCTTCGGTGAATTTTGTAAAGCCTGCCATATCGATAAAAAGTATGGACGCTTCCTTAAAATGGTCTGCGATGGGATGTTCTTTTTGCTTTAGCCGTGCTGCAATCTTTGCCGGTAAGATATTCAGTAATAAAATATCAGATCTCTTTCTTTCCCTGGCTATGAAAACGATGACAAGCAGGAGCCCGACAATACCTATGCCAAAAAATAATCGTTCATTTCTTTTCTTGGCAATGGCCAGGCGGTCTATTTCTATTTGTTTGTCTTTTAGCTCAAGCGCACGTTTGGTTTCCAGGTCATAGATCTTTTGTTTATTCTGGTTTGAGTAAACAGAATCGTGGTAGAAAGTATATTGTTTGTAGGCCTGCAGCGCACCCACATTATCTCCCATAAAGGAGTCCAGGGAAGAAAGATTTTTACTAAACTCTATAAGTGGGCCTAAATAACCTATTTCCTTACAAAGTGCTATCGCGCTGTCTGTATAACTTAATGCTTTATTGGACAGGTCGTGCTGGCTAAGGATAATGACGTTATCACCCGGTTTAGCATTCTTTGCGTTCTTAGCCATTTTAAAATATACTTCGCCTATGTTTCCCATGCTGGTAGCAATAGCATTTTTATTACCCAAGTCTTCAAATATTTTTAACACTTTTAAGAAGTATTCCAATGCTTTGACGTATTCTTTTTGATAAGCATACACCTCGCCAATATTGCCCGTGTTGATGGCTATGCCCATTTTATCACCCAGTTTCTCAGACATTTGCAATGCCTTACCATAATACTCCTGCGCTTTAGGATAATCGTTCTGGTTTTGATATACCTCGCCTATATTACCCAGGTTTATTTCAATATTATATTTGTCATCCAGTTCTTCTTCTATTTTTAATGCTTTAAGGTCATACTCTAATGCTTTAGCATATTCGCCTTGATAATCATAGACAAGCCCGATACCTAACTGGTCTTTTGCTATGCCTTTTTTTTCTTTTAGCTCTTCATTTATTCTTAATGCTTTAAGGTGGTATTCCAATGATTTGGGATAATCCGATTTGCTGAAATAATTAACACCAAGAATATGGTTTGCTATAGCTATTCCTTTTTTCCAGTTCAATTCTTCTGCAAGGGCCAGGGACTGCTGTCCATATTTTATGCCATCATCTGAATTAATTGAATAATAATTATACGCAATGGCATTAAGCAGGTTTACTTTATTTGTATCCTCTGTAGCTTTAGGTAGCTCTTTAAGTAATGAATCAATATATGGCTGCCCTTGTAACTGGGCATGCAGGTTCTGCCGGAAGCAGATGACAAGCAAGGCGACAAAAAATAAATATCTCTTCAACGAAACAGATTTTATACTTATGCGTATGTGGGATAAATGTAAAAAAAATGTCCAAATATTTCTTCTTTCGGTGCATTTTAAGAATAAACACATGCCAGATGGTAGCTTTTTTAGCACCCGAAAACGATGAAAAAGGATTAGCTTACCTTTGCGGCAATATGACTTTTTCCGACCTGAATCTAAGTACCCCTTTACTGAATGCGCTGGACGACCTGGGATATAGCACACCCACTACCATACAACAAAAAGCTTTTTCTGTTATTATGTCGGGGCGGGATGTATGTGGTATTGCACAAACAGGTACAGGAAAGACATTTGCCTACCTTTTGCCCTGCCTGAGATTATGGAAATATTCGAAAGACAGGTTTCCACAGATATTGATAATTGTGCCGACCCGTGAACTGGTCGTTCAGGTGGTGGAACAGGTAAAGAAACTAAGCACTTATATGACGCTCGAAGTAGTTGGCGTGTATGGCGGTGTGAATATGAAGCCGCAGGCGGCAGCACTTGAAAACGGAGCAGATGTGGTGGTTGCTACTCCGGGGCGATTAATGGACCTTGCTTATGACGGGGCAATGAAGATGAGGGCAATAAAACGCCTTATTATCGACGAAATGGACGAAATGCTTAATCTCGGTTTTCGTACACAAGTAAACAATATATTGGACCTCTTGCCGGCGAAACGCCAGAACCTTTTATTCTCGGCTACCATTACAGAAGACGTGGAGTTATTGATAAAGACGCACTTTAATGATCCCCAAATAATAGAAGCGGCGCCAACCGGCACACCGCTTATAAATATTAAGCAAACTGCTTATCATGTTCCGAATTTCTATACTAAAGTAAATTTGCTTGAGATGCTCTTGTCGACGGATGCAGATATGAGCAAAGTGCTGGTATTTGTAGCCACCAAAAGCCTGGCCGACCAGTTATACGAACAAATAGAACCTAAATTTCCGGGGCAGGTGGGCGTGATACATTCCAATAAGGAACAGAACCACAGGTTTAATACTGTTAATCAATTTAAAGACGGCACTTACCGGTTTATTATTGCCACCGATATCATAGCCCGTGGTATAGATGTGGAGCAGGTGACCCATGTTGTCAATTTTGACATGCCCGAAGTGCCCGAAAACTATATGCATCGTATTGGCAGAACGGGCAGGGCAGACAAGCCTGGTATAGCCATTGCTTTTATTACGGAAAAGGAAAAAGAATCGCAGGACGATATAGAGGCCTTGATGAATTATAAGATACCCATGCTGCCATTGCCTGAAGACCTGGAAATATCTGATGTGCTTACAGAAGATGAAAAGCCCAAAGTAAGAATGAAAGAAGTGCTGATAAAACTGCCCAACAGGGAAGACAGGGGAGCGGCATTTCATGAAAAATCTGAAAAGAACAGGAAAAGACCTGTTGTTAAAAAGCAGAGCTATAAGGACAAGATGATGGCAAAGTATGGCAAGCCTATAAAAAGGAAGCCTAAAAAATAGCGATCACTAGTTCTCGATCTTCAGGCGCGCGAAAAAATCATTTTCTTCAATTTCCTTTACACAACCCGGTTGCAGATCGGCCAGTTGGAGGTCTTCGATAGATAAGCGTATCAATCGCTGGCAACGGTGGTGTACGGCAGAGACCATTTTCCTGATCTGGTGGTATTTACCTTCGTATATAGTTATCATGAGCCACGTATGTGGCCAGTTTTCTATCAGTTCGAAGGAGCCCTTAAAAAGGTCCGTTGGTTTCTGAACAATGCTGACCTCACAGGCTGGGGTAGTATAGTCAATGCCGCCCTTGCCCGAGATGGTAACACCCGATATGAGTTCTTGTAGTCTTTCCGGGCTGACCACATTTTTTACCATAACGAGGTAAGTGCGTTTGTGCGGGACCTTGCTGCTGAATAATAATTTGGTTATTTTTTTATTGGTGGTTAATATCAGGAGGCCTTCAGATTGTTTGTCGAGCCGGCCAATAGCGTGTATGCCCTCGGGGAAATCAAAGTCCAGATCGCCTAGCCTTTCCATTCCATCGGAACCGATGAATTGAGAGAGCATATTGTAGGGTTTGTTGATAATGAAATAGCGGTTGCCGGGTTTATGCATCGTTAAATATAGATATTTTACCGCAAAGGCCTGCCAATGGCTAGGCGGCAGTTAAGGCGCAAAGTTCAGCGTTTTTACATTGTATTTTACTGTTTTATTAGGATAAAATGCCTATCTTTGCGACGGTGCCAAACCTCGGTTGCAATGGGTAAGCAATTACCTGTATTGCAGCAAATTAAAGCCTCAGCGCAAGCCGGGGCTTTTCTTATTTATTAAGAATGGAGGAAAATTACTAAATTCGTTTATAAATAATACGATATGACTACATTGGCAATAAGGGATAAATTGTATGACTATATACGTGTCGCTGATGATAAAAAGATCAAAGCTATTTTTATGATGCTGGAGGATGATATTGAACAAAAAAAGGAATGGTGGAAAGATAAAGCCTTTGTAAATGAACTTGATACGAACTACCAGGCATGGAAAAACGGAAAAATGAAAGTGCATAGCAAGGAGGACGTAAACGCTGCAATTGCAAAGCTAAAATCTAAAAGCAGCAGGAAATGACCTATGTTTCAGTTTTATCCGAACGGGCATATAGAGAGTGGTTAGAGGCTTGGGAATGGTATGAGGAAAAACAGCAGGGATTAGGCGACCGGTTTAAAGAACAGGTATTAATAGCCTTAGCATTCTTGAAAAGAATCCATTAAAAGGAATCAGGCGTAAACATTCCATCAGGGAAACAACAATAAAGGTTTTTCCTTACCTGATAATATATAGAATTGAAAACAAAACCAAACAGATCTACAATGATTCTATTTTTCATACCAGTCAGAACCCCAAGAAAAAATAGCATAAATAGAACCCAAACAAGCCGGTTTTCCCTATTTGGCAGGAACGTCTTATAGATTATTTTCTTCGTCTTCTTCGCCTATAGCCTCATCTGCATCATCCAGTTCGCTGCCGGGTATATCCAGTTCCTTGCCTAGGTCTTCCGGAGTTCCTTCTTCGTTTAGACGGTCGCCATCCTCATCGGTATCATCAAGGCCAAGGCTTTCTATGTCCCTGTCGTCTTTAAAACCCATATCGCGGTCAGCCATTTCCAGGTTGCGGATATCTTCATTAGTCAGGTCTGCGTCTGTTCCTGGTACAATACCTATTTCGTCATCGGTTTTATCCAGGCTGTCGCCATTTACAATGTCTTCTTCATCTGCTGAAGAAACCGTGTTATCACCAATCCCTCTTAATGGCGCGGGTTTAATTGCTTCCTGCCCCGGTATATCAGAAGTGTCAGGCAACAATATACTTTCATCGTCAAATGCTTCTTCGCCATTATTGTTTTGCTGATTTGTTATGTCTTCCTTCGCAGGGTAATGCGGATAACCTGGTAGATCTTGTTTTGCTTTTTTCATTGCACATCTTTTTCAGAGAGGTGTAAAAACCATGCCAGTCCGTAAAAACAAAAGTATATCTCATTTATATTAATTACTTTTTCAAAAAATTAATCTTATGGCCTCATCTATAGAACAATCTATCAAAGCATTAGGTGTATTAAATACTTTCCAGGATGTAAACCAACTTATTGAGAATATTAAAAATAAGCCTGCAAATAATGTGAAAAGTGACCGGCTACCTGTGGAGCTTGCAACAACGAGCGAAGGAACAGCTAAAAGACTGGATTTTCTATATAAAGAAATGGGGACAGGTTTAGGTGCTTTAAGCGCAGGAAGTAAACTAATGGACGCCAAAATACTGGAAGGAAATATAGAGAACTATATTGGCATGTCTATGGTACCTACAGGTGTGATAGGCCCCGTGAAAGTAATTGGTTCCGCAGCTTACGGAGATTATTTTGTGCCATTGGCCACCACAGAAGGCGCATTGGTAGCATCTTATCACAGGGGGGCAAAGGCCTGCTATATGGCTGGTGGCGCTACTTCCATTTGCCTGGTGGAAGGCGTGCAGAGAAGCCCTGTGTTTAAATTTGAGAACCTGGCAGAACTCGGCGCTTTTCTTGTATGGACTTTGCCACAAATTGATAAATACAAGGTCATCACGGAGCAAACAAGCAGGTTTGCGAAGTTGTCTGATATGAAGATTGCAATAGAGGGCAATCATCTTATACTGACGTTCGAATATCACACAGGAGACGCGTCGGGACAAAATATGGTAACACTTTGCACGGATGCCATTTGTAATTATATTTTAGAAGAATCGCCTGTCAAACCTTTATTATGGTTTATAGAAGGTAATTCTTCGGGTGATAAAAAAGCAACGACCCTTTCTTTTGTATCACAAAGAGGCAAGAAGGTAACTTCTGAAATCTTATTGCCTGCAAACATTGTGCAGGATGTATTAAAAACCACATCGGAGGCGATGGCTGAATACTGGCGTTCATCGACTATAGGAGTAATACAGAGCGGAGCCATAGGCGCACAGGGGCATTATGCCAACGGCCTGGCTGCTATGTTTATAGCCACTGGGCAGGATGCCGCATGTGTTGCAGAATCCGCTACAGGTATTACACGAATGGAGCATAATAAAGATGATTCTTTATACGCCAGTGTCACTCTGCCAAACCTGATGCTGGGAACGGTAGGTGGTGGTACGGCTTTACCTACGCAAAGAGAATGTCTTGAATTAATGGATTGTTTTGGCCCCGGCAATGCCAGGAAGCTTGCAGAGATATGCGGCGCAGTGATACTGGCAGGAGAGTTGTCGATAGCGGCTGCACTGTCTGCAGGGCATTTCTCTTCAGCACATAAAAAATTTGGAAGAAAAAAAGAAAAATAGACAGCCATTATGCCTGGGCAGAAAGAAAAAATAATCAATATCCCTAATGCGCTATCTGCATACAGGCTTCTTGCCCTGCCATTTCTTATTTACTCCATCGCAACCTCCGACAAACATCTGTTTATCATTCTTATTTCCATTAATCTTATTACCGACATTTTAGACGGGTTAATAGCGCGTGTTTTTAATTTGCAGACAGAATTTGGCGCCCGACTGGATTCTATTGCTGACATGGGTACCTTTATAATGGCGCTTGCGGGTTTTATTTTTTTAGAAAAAGAGTTTGTACACGAACACAGCTTTGCTTTTATTTTTCTGATGGCCTGCTACTTCGCCCCCTATATTATCTCCCTGATAAAATTTAAAAGGATACAAAGCCTGCATTTATACTCTTATAAAATTACAGGCTATGTGCAGGGTATTTTCATTTTTACTTTCTTCAATTTTGGATATGCAGCCTGGTATTTTTATTTTATGATGATAATGAGTTTTATCGCCTATATAGAAGAAACGCTTGCTTTGTTTGTGATGAAAGAGTTAAGGTCGGATATAAAAAGTGTCTTTTTATTAAAGAAAATAAACCGATAGACGCCTATGTTATTGCAGCACGTTTATTTTATTGTCATCTTGTATTTCTTGATTGGCGCCATTTCCATTTTTTTTATCAACCGGAAAGGAAAGAATATTAGTGAAAATAAAGAAAGGTGGCTGAAATACGTTGTTTATTTAGCCGTAGTAAATATTGTTATTGAAGCTATCCTGCATGATAATGAACTTAGATTGGTTGCAATTGCTATTCTATTGCTTGGCTTGTATGAAATAGTGAGTGCCTGGTTAAATGTGCGTGAAGGTCGTGTGATACAATTAATTTCAGCACTGGTAATATATTCTATTGTCGCTTTCGGGTTTTGGCACTATGCTATACTCCAGTCGGCAAGTAATAAGTTATATGTTTATCTGCTTGTATTCGTTTTCGATGGTTTTTGCCAGATATCGGGCCAGCTATTCGGAAAACATAAATTAAGCCCGAATGTAAGCCCAAACAAAACTATAGAAGGTTTATTGGGAGGCTATATTATTACTATTGTTACCTGTGTGGCACTTAGTAAAGACTTCGGGTTCAGTTTAGCACAAGTGTTTATTCTTTCTACAGTACTATGCATTGCAGCATTGACCGGTGACCTGGCGGCATCTTATTATAAAAGAATATGCAAGATAAAGGACTATAGTAAAATTATACCGGGCCATGGTGGGGTGTTAGACAGGTTTGATAGTTTTATTGTTGCAGGAGCAGTTTTTTATTTTTTAAACTATTTTCATTTAGTATGAGAACAGACTTCATCAATATTGGCATATTGGCGGCATTGTTTCTTTTGTTGTTTGCTGTTTCTGAACTTCTGTATCACTTTCTGAAAGTAAAAGCAGAAATAACGCGCAAGCTCACTCACTTCGGAACCGGCCTGCTTACCCTTCTTTTTCCTGTCATGTTAACAAGCCATTGGTCAGTCTTGATATTGTGTTTATCCTTTGCTTTATTACTATTTGCCAGCTTGCGCTTTGGGTTTCTAAAATCTATTAATGCCATTGGCAGGGAATCAGCCGGCAGTATTTGTTACCCTGTATCGGTATTTATATGTTACCTGGCATTTGAGCATTTTGGCGAGCAGTATATTTATTTTTATTTACCTATTCTTATCCTTGCCATATCAGATCCCATAGCTGCATTGAGCGGCAAAAAATGGCCCTATGGAAGATATAGAGTAGGGAAGGAGCATAAATCTCTTACAGGTTCTTCTTTTTTCTTTTTGAGCGCCTTTGCTATTTACCTAGCATTGGCCATGAAATTGAATCATCAAATAATCTCTCTGCAAATGTTATTGTCTGCCGTGCTCATAGCGGCTCTAACTACAACAGCAGAAGCCTTTAGCAGGAAAGGCTATGATAATATCAGCATACCTATTGCGGGTTTAATGGGGCTGTATTTGTTATTGTATTTATAGGCTTAAATAAACAAGCCCCATTCATCCGTAAACTCGTCCTTCTCAAATGTGTTTACCCATTCTATGAATAGCTGGCGAAAATTATCTATTTCGTTTCGCAGCACTTTGATATGTTTTTCGTCGATGGAATCTTCTTCCAAAAATAACAGGAGCCCCGAAGCTATCTCCTGTGCATGTTTACGGATAATGGCGGCATTTTCCATTCTTAGGACATAAATACCACCGGCCTCCGAACTTTTGATTTTGGCGCCTACTATATAAGCATCCCCTATAAGGTCGCCTGCGCTGTGTTTTTCAAATGAATCCTCTTCGTTTTCGAGGAAGGGAGATAATATGCCTTTGAGCAGAAACAATATGTCCTTCCATTTCAGGTATAATATTTTGCAGGCTTCGCGAGTGGGATTGGGTTTCCATTCTTCTCCTTCCTGATCTTCATCAAGGAAAAATATTTCATCGTCCCAATCGGGCAGATCTGAAAAGTGGTCTGAGTTCATTGGATATAAAATTTATGCTGCCTTAGCGCTATAATGTTTTATTTGGTCCAGTTCTCCTGCCTTTAAAACCCCTTCTTCTTCGAGATCATAATCATCCTGAAGGCCTATCCAGAATTTGGCCGAATTACCAAAGTACTTTGATAATCGCAAAGCAGTATCGGCGCTTATGCTTCTTCTGCCATTTATAATCTGTGATATTCTTGTTTGCGGGATACCTGTATCTTTGGCAAGGCGGTAAGCTGAAATTTCCAGTTCTCTTAAAAACTCTTCTTTTAGAATTTCCCCGGGGTGTATATTTTTAAGTTTTGCCATATTTCTACATTTTAATGGTAATCTGTAATTTTTACTTCAAATGCATTCCCGCTATTCCATTTAAAAATGATCCGCCATTGGTCATTTATCCTGATAGAATAAAAGTCTTTCAGCTTAGCGCTTAATTTTTCCAACCTGTTAGATGGCGGTATCCTGAGGTCTGCTATATTTTGAGAATTATTAAGCATTCTTAATTTCCTTCGGCTGATTTCCTGTATTTCATTTGGCAACTTATTGATCCTTTCGCCATTCCATATTTTTTCAGTTTCCTTTGAGCCAAATGATACTATCATACTAACGGACTGCGTTACTTACGCCAAAGGTAAGTATAATTTTATGAAACATCAAATTTTAAGTCAAAGTAGGGCATGAACAGAGGGGTTCTCCAATAGTTTTTGTTAATGGCGTAAAGTAAAAAGGCTATACTTCGGTTGTCGGTATCGCTTGTACACAAAGCTGCCATACATACCTACAACGGCGGAAACTTCTTGTATGCGGCGAATAATTTTATTTTTTATTCAATTGCTCAATATCATCAATATCCCTATGCCTGCCCGAAGCTTGTTTGGCTTCAATAAGGCTAGTAACATGTAAAAATCGAATTGGTATGTTTGACTCTGTATAATGTTGAGCTATATTAAATGCTTTATCAAATTCCAGGCCTTTTACACTCGTCATTAAATCAATTCTGCTTGGGTCTCTTCCAAAACTCCAGACATCAAATTCATCTCCCAAAAATTTTTCTTCTGTCATGTCAAATAAAGGCATCCCGAAATCATGAAAGGCTTTTGCAATAAGTTTGTAGTTAGCGGGAGTTTTTCTAACCCATACATCCATATCGCCTGTAGTGCGGACATAGCCATTTAAAATAACCGCCATGCCGCCAACAAGTATATACTCTACTTTGTGCTTATTGAAACAAGTTATAAAATCAATAAAATCGTCATTGAAAATATTTACCATTATCTTTTCCTTTTTGAAAAAACTGTTTTGTCCATGCGATGTGAGTCATCCACCTGGTATGCGTGTTTTATCAGAAACCACGCTGCTTCCAATCTTTCGGTATAGGTTTTATCTTTCCAGTATTTAATATGGTTGTCAGCGTCTTTTGCATTTGTGGCTTCAAAGGCTGTTTTATCCATGCGGAATTTCTGCTCCATGTATGTAAAGTAAAGGAATTTTCACGAAAGGGTTTAACCCCCGCATCTGCGGGGCAAAGAGGCTAAGATTCATAATTTGAAGCGATATTAGCGCCGCTTTTTCTACAGTCTCCGAATGAGGGTCACTCATAAACATTTTTTCGATTTCCAACATTAATAATATCTACTAGAAGCACTTTGTCGAAAATATCATAAATGATCCTATAATCCCCGACACGGATGCGGTACCCATCTCTGCCTTTCAGTTTCTTAAATCCGTGGGGACGTGGGTTTATAGTGAGATTAGTAATAGCCAGTTTGATCTTGGAATAATAAGGTTCGTTGATCTTTTCTAATTCCCTGATTGCTTGTTTGCTGAAATTTAAGGAATAAACCACTATTCAGCTTTTTTGTGTTTGGCTTCAATCATTTTAAAGGCTTCATCCATGGGTATGCGTTCGCCGGTATCATTCTTTTTTGCTTCGTCATACAAGCGTATATCTTCCAGTTCTTCCAATTCCTCCATGATAATTTCGAATTCGTTGACTGGCAGTACTACCAATTTTTTGCCTGCTGTATCTGTAATATATTGCGGATGTACTGTAAGCATTAATAAAATTATTTATTTACAAATTTACGAGAATTTTATTAATTATAGCTCTACTTGACTTCACTTTCTATTGATACTGGCTTACTATGCCTTTCAGTTCGTTCAGTTTTAGTAAAGCCTCTACCGGAGTAAGAGTATTAATATCCATGGTCTGCAATACCTCTTGTATGCGTCGCATGTCGGCGCTAAGGCCATCGAAGATGTTTAGCTGGTAGGTGGGTGTGGCAGGTTTTATCTTTTTTACCTGTTCCATTGTTTCTCCGCTGTTGCCATGTTTTTCTTCCAGCAGGGCAAGTATTTGGTTGGCGCGGTTCAACAGGGCAGGGGGCATGCCCGCCATGCGTGCCACCTGTATACCAAAGCTATGGCGGCTGCCGCCGGGGGCAAGTTTGCGCAGAAAGATAACCTTATTGCCTGTTTCTTTATGGGTGATATGATAGTTGCGCACGCGGGCCTGCTGGTGCTCCAGTTCGTTCAGTTCGTGGTAGTGAGTGGCGAATAATGTTTTGGGTTTGGCAGGGCTATTGTGCAGGTATTCCACTATAGACCAGGCAATGGAAATGCCATCGTAGGTGCTGGTGCCCCGGCCTATTTCATCCAGTAGTACCAGGCTGCGCTCGCTTATGTTGTTAATGATGCTGGCGGTCTCATTCATCTCCACCATAAAAGTACTTTCGCCACCACTCAGATTATCCGATGCACCTACGCGGGTAAATATTTTATCAGTAAGGCCAATAGTTGCCGCATCGGCAGGCACAAAAGAACCCATGTGCGCCATCAGCGTGATAAGTGCGGTTTGGCGAAGCAGGGCAGATTTACCACTCATGTTGGGACCCGTGAGAATAATGATCTGCTGTTCTTCTTTGTCCAGCTTGATGTCGTTGGCAACATAAGACTCGCCCGGTGGCAATTGTTGTTCTATAACAGGGTGTCGCCCATTCTTAATATCGATGATAGGTTCGTGAACGAGGTTGGGGCGATGATAATTGTATTGACGGGCATTATTGGCAAAACATAGCAGGCAATCCACCTGGGCTGTGATGTGTGCGTTTGTTTGTATGGCCGAGATATAAGGTTCGATGGCTGTCAGCAATTGTTGGTACAGTTCCATCTCAAGCGCCAGTATTTTTTCTTCTGCGCCCAGTATCTGCTCTTCGTATTCTTTCAGTTCGGGTGTTACGTAACGCTCCGCATTGGCAAGCGTTTGTTTGCGAATCCAGTCTGCGGGTACTTTGTCTTTATGTGTATGAGTGACTTCTAAGTAATAGCCAAATACATTGTTGTAAGCTATTTTAAGAGAAGATATACCTGTGCGTTGCGATTCCTTTTGCTGTATCTGTATCAGGTAGTCCTTGCCGCTGCGGGATATTGTGCGCAGGTGGTCTAATTGTTCTGATACTCCCTCACGGATCATGCCGCCCTTTATGGCAAGCGATGGGGCCTCATCAACGATCGTTTGTTTGATACGTTGCTGCAGTTCGGGCAAAGGCTGCAAATTGTCCAGCAGTTTGCGCAGCGATTCTTCACCTGATTGCATGCAATGTGCGCGCATCTGTTCCATAAAATGCAGGCTGCGTGCCAATTGCATCACTTCGCGCGGATTTGCTTTTTTAAGTGGTATCTTTCCTATCAGGCGCTCCACGTCACCTATCTGTTTTACAAGGTTGGTGAGGGCATGGTTCAGGTCTTGCGACAAAATAAAGTGGCTTACAAGATTCAACCTGTGTTCTATCTTATGCAAGTCGAATAAAGGGAAAATAAGCCAGCGTTTCAGCAGGCGTGCACCCATAGGAGTATGGGTATGGTCTATGGCACGCAAAAGATTTGTACCGCGTTCGTCGGTGCTGTTCAGCAATTCCAGATTGCGGATGGTGAAACGGTCCATCCAGAGAAAATCGCTTGCTACAATACGCTGCAGGGTATTGATATGCTGCAGGTCGGGATGCTCGGTGTCTTTAAGATAATGCAAAGCTACACCGGATGCTATGATTGCAGCCTTCAGATCTTCAATACCATATCCTTTCATAGATTGGGTCTGGAAATGTTGCAGGAGCAGGTCGTAAGTATATTGTTCCTGGAACACCCATTCATCTAACTGGAATGTATATATTTTGGAATCGAAATTTTCTTTAAATCGTTTTATCTGCGATTTGGACAATATCAACTCGGATGGCTGGAAACTCTGTATGAGCTTGTCCATATACTCCATGCTGCCCTGGGCGGCATAAAACTCGCCCGTGCTGATGTCGAGAAATGCGATACCGCATTCCGGCTCGCCAAGGTATAAGGCAGCAAGGAAATTATTGCTGCGGTTTTCCAATAGTTTATCGCTGGTGGCAATGCCGGGGGTTACTAATTCAGTTACCCCGCGTTTCACAATGCCTTTTGAGGTTTTGGGGTCTTCCAATTGGTCGCAGATGGCTACACGGTAACCCGCCTTTACGAGTTTATGCAAATAGGTTTCCAACGCATGGTGCGGAAAGCCTGCAAGATCAACAGAAGAGGCGGAACCATTGGAGCGTTTGGTAAGCGTAATGCCTAATACACGGGAAGAGACATGGGCATCTTCATTAAAGGTCTCATAAAAATCGCCCACACGAAACAATAATACAGCATCAGGATATTTTGCCTTAATATCCTTGTGTTGTTTCATTAAAGGTGTTTCTGCAGATTCTTTCTTAGCCATTCGTTTCGCGAGTCAAAAATAAAAATTCAAAAGATGAATAGTCTGACTTTGTACAAACCTAACAAAAAGCGGCTTAGCGGGAGTGGGATTTTAATAACAATGTGGATAAAGTGCCTATTCTTTTATCCGTATCAAAAAATCCTTCGAAAAAGAAATATTATAGCCTCCTTTCCATGAGACATGTTGCCAGTCTGATGATGGGCTGATCTCTCTTAATTTAGTGCCGTCGCTGAGTTCAAGCGGTAAAGTAAAGCCGGGTACAATATTGTTGAAATGAAAGAATAACTGCTTGTCTTTTACATAATATTCCAGTTCAGGGATGTCGGTGCTGCGCAGGTACTGGTTAAAGAAAGCCTGCAGATCCAGTTTGGAATGTTTGCTGATGTAGTTTTCCACATCAGCAGATGTAACTGTACTGTGATAAAATGTTTCATTAAGGCCCTTCAGTATTTTAAAGAATTTTTTATCGTCATCCATCATCATGCGTATCATGTGTATCACAGCGGAGCCTTTATCATACATATCACCTGAACCCTCATTCTGAACCCCGTAGTCGCCAATAATGGGTTTGTCGTTGCGTATATTATGCCACTCGCCACGGCAATATTGGTATGCAGCTTCTTTGCCCAAGAGGCATTCAGCAAAAATAGTTTCGGAATAAGTGGTGATACCTTCATGTATCCAGTTATCGGCAATGTCTTTTGCGGTGATATTATTGCCAAACCATTCGTGGCCGCTTTCATGCACTATTATAAAATCAAATTTCAGGCCCTGGCCACTGAGGCTCCTGTCCAGGCCGAGATAACCCATTTTATAAAGATTGCCGTAAGCCACTGCGCTCTGGTGTTCCATGCCGAGATAGGGGGCCTCAACAAGTTTATAACCATCTTCGTAAAAAGGGTAAGGGCCCATTTTATTTTCGAAGCATTGTAACATGGGTTTTACTATTTCAAACTGTTTGCGAGCCTTTGCTTCGTTATACCTAAGCACACAAAAGTCGAGGGGAAGTTTGCCTTTTTCTCCGTCAAGCGTGTCCTGCCAGTGAACATAGTCGCCAATATAAAAAGACACATCGTAATTATTGATCGGGTTTTTTACCTGCCAATGCCATTGGGTATAGTGATATGACAACCCGTTTTGTTCCACTAATTTTCCATTGCCAATACATATCAGGCCCGAAGGGACTTTGTAGGTCATATCCATGCCACTATCAGGTTCATCACTCTGGATGTCTTTGCAAGGCCACCAAACGCTTGCTCCTAAACCCTGGCAGGCAACAGCTATCCAGGGCTTGCCAGTGCTGTCTTTGGTCCATATAAAGCCACCATCCCATGGTGGGTTTTTCGCAATACGCGGGGCGCCGTGATAACCAATACTAATAGTTTCGGTTTTTCCTTGATTCCAGCTACTGAAAGAATATTTCACCCAATAAACATTTCCGTCTTTTGTGAATTTTAGTTTTTCTGTTCCTAAATCCACAAAATCCAAAACCATGGGTTCCTGCAGGTCTATCTGCATACTATCGTGCGGCTTGTGGGTGACAGTAAAACTTATTTTGTTTATACCTTCTATGGTTTTGGTAGCGGTGTCCAGGCGGATATTGAGATCATAATGCTGAACATCCCACCAGTAGCGGCCAATGCCATTGCTACCACGCAGGGTATCGGCATGGGTATAAGCAAATGTGGTATTTGCCGGAAGCAAATACCACATAAAAAAAATGCTATAAAAAATATAAGGCCTCATTGTTTATTATTTGCTCTTTTTGGGAGCGGGTTTCATTGCAGGTGCAGGTTTATCGGCCGCCTGAGCAGCATCGGCTGCTTTAATATCATTCAATTCCACATCAAATATAAGAATGGAATTTGCAGGGATAAGCGGCGAAGGACTGCGATCTGCGTAGGCTAAAGGAGAAGGAATATATAAAGTAGCTTTTTCTCCTTTTTTCAGGAGAGCGATACCTTCATCCCAGCCTTTTATAACCTGGCCTTTACCAATAACAAAAGTGAATGGCTGCACATGGTGGAAATTAGAATCCTGGTTAGAATCGAAAGTTTTCCCATCCATTGTTTTACCGGTGTAGTTAACTGTTACACTTTCGCCAACGGACGGTTTTTTGCCTTCGCTGGCTTTAGTGATCTTAAAATACATGCCTGATTCGGTTTTGGTGGCTTGGATATTATTTTTTGCAAAATAATCTTTAAGCATAGTCTCATCTATTTCTTTTTGTTTCGATGATTTCGCTTCGTCATCCGCTTTCTTTTGCTCCTGGGTCTTAATGCTTATCATTACGACATTGTACTGTATTTTCATTCCATCCTTCATAAAAGGCGGAAGCTGGTTGCCGTTTTTCCTGATAGAGTCAACAGAAACACGGAAAATGGCGCTGTCGCCCGCAGTTAAAAGCATAAAGCCTTCGGCTGGGTCACCTTTAAATGTAGGATTTTGCAATTGAAATGATACCGGTTCATTTTTATTCATGGTACGGGAATCAAAAAGGCTCGAATCGCCGCAACTGGCATGGATATGCATTTCCACATAATCACCCGCTTTGGGTGTTTGAGTGCCGGGTTCATCTTTTACTATATCGTATTCCAGGCCGCTTGCAGTTGTCTTAAACTTAAGCTTTGTACCGGATGATTCGGATGTTTTCTTTTGAGCACTGACAGTGGTAGCAAAGGAAGTAAAAGCAATAAGGGCAATAAGCGTTAATGATATTTTGTGAGTTTTGTTCATTTTTTTTGTTTTATAAGATTTGCACTAGTGTTGTTTTTATCAGATTTGGCTGCGTCCTTAATGTCCAATATTTCTACATCGAAAACCAATATTGAATTAGGTCCGATCTTCGGCGAAGGGCTTTGAGGGCCATAAGCCAAAGTGGAAGGAATATATAAAGTAGCTTTTGAGCCTTTTTTAAGCAATGCAAGCCCTTCGTCCCATCCTGGTATAACCTGTCTTTGTCCCAGCGTAAGAGTAAAAGGTTCTTTATGGTGGAAATTAGTATCCAGGTTAGAATCGAAAGTGACGCCGTCCAACACTTTACCAGTATAATTTACAGATACACTCTGTCCTTTCTGGGCCGGGTTACCACTGCCTTCTTTTGTGATTGTATAATAAAGCCCTGAGGCGGTTTTTTCAGGGTGGAGATTATTCTTGGTAAAATAATCCTGCAGTGCCTTATCATCTGTTTTCAATTGCTCTGCACTTTTCGCTTCTTTTTCTTTTTTATAATCATCAAGAGATTTTACAGAAACCATAGATACCTCATATACTACCATAGAGCCGGGAACCAGGTATGGAGGTAAAGGCTGATTAGCAGGTAAGCTTTTTCTTAATGTATCTACTGATATGCGGAATATGCCGCTGTCGCCCGCAGAAAAGAGGGTAAGGCAACTCATCCAATCGCCTTTGTTACCTGAGGGCTGCAATTGCATTTCAACCGGCTCACCATGATTCTGCGCTCTTGAACTGATCAGCAGGCTATCGCGGGTGGCCTTCCCGTTTTTGTCGTAAGTAACGTCCCTGATAGTGATATTCATTTTCAGGATATCGCCCGGACTGGCAGTTTTGCCTTTTTCATCCTTTACGATCATGTATTCAAAACCGTTCTTTGTTTTGAAATTGTTTTTTGGTTTACAGCTACTAAAGCTGATCACGCAAACGGCAATAGCTACCGGTAATACTTTTTTTATCATTATGTTTAAATTATCGGGGGTGAATATCGGACAAAATTTTCTTAAAATATGCTACTGTTTCTATAAAACTTGTTTTTGAGCGCCCTCCAGAGGCATTAAAATGGCCGCCGCCGTCGAAGTATTCCCTTGCAAAAGCACTCACATCAAAATCACCCTTGCTTCGGAAGGAAAGTTTCACCTCATCGCTGCGCTCTGTAATAAGGGTGGCAAAACGGACGCCGCTAATGCTTAATGGGTAGTTTACGAGGCCCTCGGTATCGCCATTACGGACATTAAATAAGTTCATTTCTTTACGGGTCAAAGATATTAAGCCGGCATTGTATTTCGGAAATATCTCCATCCTGTCTACCAACACATAACCCAGGAAACGCATCCTGCCTAAGGTCCAGGAATCGTACACCTCGTCATGTATAAGGCTGTGATCCAGTCCTTTATGTTTCAGATCGGCAACCATTTCATGCACGCTTGCGGATGTGATCGGGAAACGGAAAGAGCCGGTATCTGTCATCACGCCTGTATATAAACATGCCGCAATATCCTTATCAATAAGGGCATTATCGTTGTTCATATTAATAAAGTCATAAACCATTTCGGCAGTACTACTTTTCTCGGGTATGCTCATGCCATAATCCCAAACCTGCTCAGGCATCAAGTGGTGGTCTATGAGTATTTTGGGTTGTTTAGCTTCGGCAAGCGCTGTTGTAAGGTGTTTGGTGCGTCCAAAACCGTTAAAATCTACGCCAAATATCAAATCGCAATCAGATAAAACTTTTAAAACTTCAGTTAGGGTAGATTCATAATTCATCATGATATCGACACCGGGCATCCAGGAAAGGAAATCAGGTATATCACCCGGGCTTACCGCGCTAACATGGTGGCCTTTTTTTGTAAGATAGTGACACAGGCCCAGCATACTGCCTATTGCATCGCCATCCGGTTTATGATGGGTGGTGATGAAGATCTTTTTAGGCGTTTGCAATAAAGGGAAAGCGTCTTGTATCGGCCTCATATTTATATCTCTCGTTTAGAGAGGATGTTATCCTCGCTAAAGGGCTTTTATTTTTAAGGGTGCAAAGGTATTGAATAGAAATTTATAGAAAAGCAATTCTTTGCGAATAGCGGTGGGGAGCATTAATTTAACAACATTTTCTCTATTTAAAGGTTTGCGGGCTTGAATATTGCTTATTTTTGCGGCGTCAAATTATAAAATAATCTTTTCTATGTCCAATCGCACATTTACAATGATCAAGCCGGATGCAGTACGCAATGGCCATATTGGTAATATCCTCCAAATGATCAATGCAGCAGGTTTCCGCATTGTTGCTATGAAGTACACAAAGATCAGCAGGCAGCAGGCAGAACTGTTTTATGAAATTCACAGCGCACGCCCTTTTTATGGCGAACTGACCGATTTTATGAGCAGCGGGCCTATTGTTGCCGCTATACTGGAGAAAAGTAATGCAGTTGCTGATTTCCGCACCCTGATAGGCGCTACCGACCCTGCCAAAGCAGATGAAGGTACCATACGTAAAAAATATGCTGCATCAGTAGGTGAGAACGCCGTACACGGTTCTGACAGTGATGAGAATGCTGCTATTGAAGGCAATTTCTTTTTTAGCGGATTGGAGCGTTTCTAAATAATCTTAGAATAATCATATTGAAATGCCCTGCTTATTGCGGGGCATTTTTGTTTTTAACAGGATCCTGACGCTAAAACCAAAGTGATATCAAGCCTTACAGAAAAATCTTGTAAATTAGCATATCAGATGACAAAGCAAGAACATATAGCTTATTGGCTTAACAGCGTTGCAGAAGATGTGGAGACAATGAATTACTTGTTTGCGGGGAAACGTTACGTTCATGCTTTGTTTTTCGGGCATTTGTATATTGAAAAAATATCTAAAGCCCTTTGGATAAAAAACAATGAAGAAAATTATCCACCCAAAATTCATAATATATTGGCCCTGCTAAAACAGGCAAATATTATATTGGAAGATGAACAACAGGTATTTTTGCTAAAACTAAATCAATATCAAATTGAAGGCAGGTATCCTGAAGACATAGAAAACCTATACAAGAAAACGGATATAAAACTAAGCCTTGATTATTTTGAACAAATAAAAATTATAGCTCAATGCTTACAAGAGAAAATGCAATAAACAAGACGAGACAATTTTTAAGTGAATGTAAGTCGTTACCTCTTCGTATTGATAAAGCAATACTTTTTGGTTCTTTTGCTAACGGCAACGCGAATGAAAATTCAGATATCGACCTTGCTTTATTTTCTGATAAATTCAGCGATAATATTCTTGACAATCTCGATATTATAGGTTTGGTGAATATCCGTTATCCCGATATTGACGTACACGCCTATCCAACTTCTTATTATAAAAAAAACGGGATTCTTATGGAGCAAATCAGGAAAACAGGAATTGAAATAGCAGTGTAATAATTATTCTTTCAGCACTTTAAAGACCTGTTTAGCCTCATTGCCTATTTGCAACACATACAAGCCAATTGGCAGTTCACAAATATCAACTTGTGTTTTCTCATTTTGTAGTTGTCCGTTTTTAACAATTCTGCCGGAATTGTCAATGATAGAATAGGGAGTGCCTACTAGTTTAGTATCGATATTTATGTTGATAAAGTCGTTAGTGGGGTTAGGGTAAATGGAGATTGACTGGCTACTACTTAGATTGGTAATTCCAGTTGTTAGTGGGCCATATTTTGCAACATACCAATTGTAAAGAGTATCCTGTAGCCATCCGGCGTTATAAATATTTTGGTCCTTATCGATGTGCATTGTAACAATCTGCCAGTTTGAAACAGAATTATTTAGGTTTAAAGGCAATGAACTCCATGATATGCCATTCCATTTGGCGACATAAGTATACCCACTATCTCGAATTGAACTAAATGGATTCAAATTGGTAAATTCCCCCGCAGCATATAAATTACCATTGCTGTCTAAACAAATTGACAATATATCAGCATTTGCATTAAGAGCATTTGCACCAGTACCCAATTCACTCCATGATGTGCCGTCCCATTTTGCTACATATTCACTACCATTTGCATTTGTGAAATAACCTGCAGCATAGAGGTTCTTATTTTTGTCCATACAAATTGTATAGATTGGGGCATTTGCATTTAGGGCATTAATGCCTGTTCCAACTTCGCTCCAAGTATTCCCATCCCATTTGGCAACATAGTTATAACCACTTGAATCAAGAAAATAACCTGCTGCAAATATTTGACCAGAATCATCTATGATGGTAGTCATGATAACGCTATCTGCATTCAATGCATTTACGCCCGAACCCACTTCACTCCAAGTATTTCCATCCCATTTTGCGACATACTCTTTTCCATTAGCATTTTGAAAAGCTCCGGCAGCATATATATTCCCATATACATCACTAAGGATAGAGAAAATCGCGTTATTCGCATTCAACGCATTTATACCCGTGCCTAATTTGCTCCAGGATACCCCGTTCCATTTTGCTACATACGAATTTCCCTGGTAACCTAATGGTGAGTCGGTAAATCCTCCTGCTGCATATAGATTGCTATTAAGGTCCATACAGGTTGTTTCTATAGCACCATTGGCATTAAGGCCATTGCTTCCTGTTCCCAATTCAGACCAAGAAGTTCCATCCCATTTTGCATTAACCGCATCCGCTACCCTTGCTGTGCAAAAAGATATTGCTTTGCAACTGCAGGCCCGGGTACCAAAAATATTCAAATACAGTTTTCAGCGCCCCAATATTTTTTACGAAATACGATACACAGAAAACAAAAATGCCGATGCTTTAAGGCAGATAGGTAGTACCGGAACAAGCATCGTCTACTGCCGCAGCCGAAAACAAACTGAATCAGTAGCTCGTTACCTCAACCAGTCGGGCAGGGACGCTGCAGTTTACCATGCAGGCATGCCTAAAAACAAAAGAGAACTTGCGCAAAATGACTGGATGCAAAACAAAACTCCTGCCGTAGTAGCAACCACTGCATTTGGCATGGGTATTGACAAGGCAGATGTAAGGACTGTGTTGCATTATGATGCCCCCGAGCACCTGGAAGCCTATTACCAGGAAGCTGGCCGTGCGGGCAGAGATGGCAAGGCATCTCATGCACTCCTTTTATATAACAACACAGACATCATTCGGCTGCAAGAAAGTACAGAACTACATTTTCCGCCCGAAGCTTATTTAAGACAGGTCTACCAATCTGTGGCGGAATACCTGCAAATAGCAATCGGGACAGAACCGAACCAATACTATCCTTTTGACCTCGCAGATTTCTGTAGAAAATTCGGACTACTCGCTATTCCTGCATCACATGCGCTCCGTTTGCTGGAACAGGAAGGTCTTTGGACGATCACTGAGTCTGTTTTTCATCCTGCAACCATACAGTTCATCACCGGCAGGCATACTTTGGACGAATTGGCTGATAATTATCCCAACCTGCACTATGTAAGCACCGGCTTGTTGCGGCTTTACGGCAGCATATTTCAATACCCTACCGCTATCCGCCTCAGCGCAGTCGCCAAACAATTGAGATTAAAACAGGAAGAAGCAGAACAAGCTATATACCGCCTGGCAGAAATGAACTTACTGGAATATAATAAGCCCAATGAAGGTCCTCAGCTTTTCTTTCATCATTACCGGGTCGACAGCAGGCATCTTATTATTGACCTGAAACGTATTGACACCCTGCGCAAAACCCATGAGACCCGAACCATTGCAATGATAGCCTTCCTTAAAAATGAAGACAAATGCAGGGAGCAGATCATACTAAACTATTTCGGGGAAGAGACCACAAAAGATTGCGGGCATTGCGATGTGTGCAGGAAAAAGCAAAATAAAGTTTCTATTTCAGATAAGGACTTAAAAACGCAATTGTTGGAATTGCTGAAAGAGAAAAAGGAGCTGCCTATGCAGGAAATTGTGGCGCAATTTCCAGTAATTATAAAAGAGCAAGTTATAACAGTGATCAGGGAGTTGGTGGATGAGGGGAAGTTATCACTGAACAATCATTTGATTTTTTTCTTAACTAAATAAAAATGTTTATATTTGTATAAAAGTTAAA
>JABDGU010000026.1 GCA_013285905.1 Bacteroidota bacterium
TTTGTGAAATTAACAATTTGCGGCGGGCAGCCCGATGTTGGGCTTGCAGTAAAACCAGCACTTAATTGCCCCTTCACGTAAAAAGAGCTTAATAGAAAACATATTGCGAGTATTATTTTTTTATTTGCAGGCACTACGTGCAATAATTTTGTTATGTCTTAATTAACAAGGTAACAAAATTTAATATAAAAACGAAAGCCTAAAAATACGTTCTGCTGATAGCTAAATGGCAAGATTAATAAAGTCTGTTAAAGTCCCGTTTAGTTTGAATAAAGGCGGAATCCTTCTATTTAGAAGAAGATACATTTAATTATTTATACTAAATAATTGAAACAAATAGGATTAATAAAAATTAGAACAGAGCACTTTTTTTGCTGGCCCATCTACTTCATGAAACAAACCAGTTTTAGCTATCGATATTTCGTAACCGCCGCGCATACTTGTTGCAGCTTTTAGAGTGGATACATTTACATCATAACTCACACCAAAAGCATAATCTTTATACCTTAATTTTATAGTGGGTATAATAGCATCCTGGTATCGGTAAAAAAGTCCGCCGAATATTGAAAACATGGGTATATCCCCTTCAGTGCTTCTATTCCATCCTATCATTCCGCCCCCGATGATCTCATTGAATGTGCCTTGCACCGCATAGTTTGCTTGTATCTGGAAAGCGATGTCCTCATTTAACATGCCATTGATGGCGCCGTTTATATTCCATCTCATATCCATAACAATGCCGGGGTCATTATAATAAGAATTCTTGGGTTGGGTGAAATGGTAACCGGAAACACCAAACACATACGTCATTTCGTTTGACTGCCCCATGCTGCTATTAAAATTGACACCTGCACCCAGATCCCACAAACCTAATTTCGGGTTTGGCAAATTTTCGCCTGTTGGATTTGATGGATTAAAAACATTATTCTGGTACTGGTTATTAAATGTCGCTTTCGAAGGGTCAAAACTATATTGCATGTAACCACCTGTAAAACCTACTGATAAGAATGAATTGTGCTCATCTTCAAGAGACTTATTATAGTTGACTGCTGGGTACACACATAATATTTTGCGGTCTATGCTTCCGGCCTGGTCATAATAAGCTAATACGCCAAAACTGAAAAAGTCCTCTGCTTCCTGTGTCACGTGTATATGCGTTTCTGCGTTTACCTGGGTTGTTACAAAAGGGTTGCTTATGCTGCTCCATTGATTTCGGTTGATGGCGGATATTTTATAATCTTCCGCAAAAACCCCTGTTAGGGCAGGATTGCGTAATATAGATGTTTCATAAAATTGAGAAAAATGAATATCTGCCTGTGCAAAAAGGCTGCATGGAGACGCTGCAAAAAAAACGCCTGCTAAAATAAACCCCAATACTGATTTCTTTTTCATCATTAATTTTTTATAAAGTTTAGCGTATGATAGTGACATCTCCCTTCCAGTTTAATTCTTCACCTGATTCGCATAATGCATCTACATTGTACACATATACATCAGGTCTTGGCTTCGCGCCATTGTAGCTGCCGTCCCAGCCATTGCTTGCATCATTCAAATCTATATTTTTTCTCTCAAATATCAATTCTCCCCAACGGTTGTATATCCTGAAAGATATTACCTTATTAATGCCCACACCCCTTGGATAGAAAATGTCATTTTCACCATCACCGTTGGGAGTAAAAGAATTAGGGATGAACACTTGCCCTTTATCGCATACTACTGTTACTGTTACTTTATCAGAGTCCTCACATCCATAAGCAGAAAAGGCAGTGACATTGTATATTGTTGTTTTTTGGATATTGACGGTCGGGTCAGAACAACTGTCACAACTCAAGCCATAAAGTGGCGACCAAACAAACGTCTTGATGTTGGAGCCGGAAGCCTGCAAAGTAGTACTGGTATTTTCAATGATCGTTACATTACTCCCCGCATTTACTTTTGGTTTAGGGTGTACGAGAACTGTAATGTAATTGGTGTCAGGAAAACAACTGCCCTGCAATGCAATTATCATATAGGTTGTTGTAACCGATGGCGAAGCAAGAGGGTTTCCTATCTTGTCATTACTAAGCCCCGTAGCAGGATACCAGGTATAAGTATCGGCTGCAGAATCAATTAACTGTATACTTTGCCCTTCACATATCACCTGGTCATTACCGGGGTAACTGACTGTTTGTGTTTTCAAACCTACATTGGTAGTATCTGTATTGGCACAGCCATTTGCATCCGTTCCTGTCACAATGTATTGGGTAGTTACAGTGGGGTTTGCGGAAGGTGACTGGCAGTTTGTACAGCTCAATGTACCCGCAGGACTCCATAAATAAGATGCGGCACCTGTCGCGTATAAATGCGCCGCATCGCCAAGGCATATAACGGTGTCGCCACTTGCTTTTATAATGGGCAGAGGGTTTACCGTTACTGTTCCCACCAAAGTATCCACACAAGTTAAATTGTCTGTTACAATTAGCGATACAGAAAATGTACCCGCGCTATCATAATAATGTTGCACAGTGCTGTCATTCCCGGTTTGGCCGTTATCAAAAGTCCATTTCCAGGATGTAAGTGTAGAAAACAGGCTGTGAGAAGTATCCTGGAATGTTACTGTATTATAAACGCAGATAGGATAAGGAATGGTTTTGAAACCAGGCCTTACTTCATCAACTTTTATAGTATCGATACCAAAACTGGAAGCTGTGCAGCCGCTGCTGTCTTTTAAAATCAATTTTGGCAGGTATGCACCCGCAGTTAAATAGGTATGAGATATCGTGAGTGCTGTATCAGGGCCGCTTACCGTTCCATCACTAAAGTCCCAAAATATTTGGGGAATGTTGACAACATTTGCTGTGAAATTTACAAGCAGTGGTTTGCAACCTATTAATGGAGAATAAGAGAATGAGCCTGCATAGCCGTACAGACTGACATGTTTTATAGCAGTATCCATACAGCCATGAGAATTAGTAACGATAAGCTGGACAATGTATGCACCCGGTATGGAGTAAGAACCCGAAGGGTTGGGGGCAAGTGAGGAGTTGCCATTCCCTAAGTCCCAGGAATTGCTGACCGATCCAATGGAAGTATTTGTAAATTGTGCAACCAGAGGTATGCAGATACCAGTGGTGTCGCTAACGGTAAAAGATGCGTGTGGTTTTGTAACATGTAAATAGGCAACTTGCGAAATGCTGTCTTTACAACCAAGAGCATCCCATACAACTAATTTTATAGTGTAAGTCCCCGTATCCTGGTAGATATAAGTCGGCGATATGGCTGTGGATGTATCTCCGTTGCCAAACGACCAATAAGCATTTGTAACATTGCCAGAACTGGTATTTGTAAATGCTACATTGCTTCCTGGGCAAGGGAACAAATTACTTACTGTAAAAGAAGGCACAGGATGATGCACGTTAATATAAGAAAAGTTAGTCAGGGTGTCTTTACAGCCGATATTGTCTGTTACAATTGATTCTATATTATAAGATCCCGTAACAGTATATAAATGTGAAGTATCGGGCCCAATTGTAGTTCCGGATGTATTATCTCCGAAATTCCAATAACGACTTACAATATAGGTCCCCGGAACATCTTTACTGCTGTCAATGAAATCCACCAATAAGGGGCGGCAACCTTGCAGAGGAATCGCATAGAAGCTATCAACAGGTTTCGCTACGACTATATAATTGGTTTTTACAAAAGAATCAATACAGTTATAGATATCAACAGTTTCCAATTTTATTGTATGATAACCAACAAAATGAAAAGTATCAGTAAAAATGACGGGTTGGGCCACATATGCACCATCAACATACCAATTAAAAAATAAAGGACCTGGACCTCCGGGAACTGGTAATACAGGCGTAAATGTAACTATACCATCTCTGCAAATTGCAGTATCGTTAGCTGTAAATGATGGTTGTAAATTGACAAGTTGTATAGAGTTGGAAAATGTATCCTTGCAGCCCGATTTAATATTATAAGCGATCAATTCTATAGACCATAGACTTGGGCTGGCATATAAATGTTCAGGGCTCGTCTGGTTGCTGCTTGTACCATCTCCAAAAAACCATCGTACGGAATCCGCACCTATAGATGTATTATTAAAATGAACACTAAGAGGCGAATCGCATGTTGAGCCTCCGGTGAACTCTGCTTTAGGAGAATCCACATATACCGTTATATTGAAATATGTATTAGTGTCCCTGCAACCATGGTTATAAACTGCTATGTAAGGGTGAAATACACCGGGGGTATCATACTGATATGTAAAAGTCGAGTCTGTTGTGATACTGCTGTCAGGGTTAACTGCAGGAGTAGGATAATAATATACATATTCAAATGGCAGATTCCCGTGAGCATGAATAACATAATCTACAGTGCCTTTATTACAAATATGGGTAGGCGAAATTGAAAATGAATCGATTATAGGTGGACTACCTGTCCAAACAATTACACTATCTGTCCAACTGCAACCGTTAGCGGTTGTCATCGTAACGGTCATGTGAAAAGACCCCAAGGTAGTATAAGTATGGCTTACCGGAGAGGTAGCCGTGTTTAGTACAGCTGACCCATCGCCGAAATTCCATGAATAGTTTGTTACCGGATAAGGGTATGTGAATGGGGGTGCCTGTGGATAAGGAGTATTACTCTGGGCATTATCCTTAAAAGTAACAGATAGTGGAATGCAGCCGGCTGGTGTATCAGGCGTGGTTGACAAATTCCCGAATAGGCTATAGATCTTCACCGTATTTGTCACTGTATCTTTGCAACCATTTGTATTGGTCACAACCATATTAACAGTATAGAAAGAATCGTCCTGGTAAGTATGGTTTGGGTTAGCAGATGTGAGGCCAGCTGATCCATCGCCGAAGTCCCATTGGTAAGTTGCACCCGGGGGGGGCAGTGCTGTTGAATTGTATCACCTGCGGTGCGGGGCAGGGATGTATAGGGGTAGATGTAAAGCTGCTTACCGGTTCAGGGTTTATGGTGATCGGATGTATTACAGTATCGTAACAATGGCCGTCATAAATAATTAGTCTCACATTAAATGTGCCTGAACTTGAATAAGAGTGTACTCCATTGGGAGTTAAGGAAACGCCACTGCCATCGCCAAAGTCCCAATAGCTGTTTGCACCCAGGTTATTTGATGTGTTTACAAAAGTAACGGTAGAGTAGATGCATGCAACTGTCGGGCCCGTGAAAGCGGCACTAAGGTTACCTACATACACAACCCCAAATTGTGTTGTGCTGTCTTTACATCCATTTCCATCGGTAACTATTAGTTTAACATTATAACTGCCCGATGAATTGTAAGTATAAGTAGGGCTGCTGCTGATGAGACTGTTCCCGTTTCCCCAAAACCATTGGCTTGTAAGTGTTGGGTTACCGGTAGAGTTGTTTGTGAAGACAACTGCTGCAGGAGGCTTGCAGAAATAATTGTTACTGACACTAAAAGCAGCAACAGGTGCGGTAAAAACATGGATAAATGCGTTCTGTGCAAGCGAACTGACGCAACCGTAACTATTGGTAACTGTCAGGGAAATATTATAATAGCCTGTTCCCGGAAAGGTGTGTGTTGGATTGGAGCTGGTTGATGAATAACCATCTCCAAAATCCCAATAATAGTTAGAGGTTCCGGGTGCATTTGAGTTAGAAGTGCTGAGAAAAGTAACAGGCACACCGGGGCATACCGCTGTATCATTAGCTATAAAACTAACTGTAGGCAAAGGATGTACCACTATCTGCATTGTTTTAGTGCTGCTTGCACTGCCATTCATAGCAGTAAGCGTAACAGTATAGGTACCCGGGTTTATATAGCTTGTACCAGGGCTGGTTAAAGCAGAGAGCGGTGCGAGATTACCAAAATTCCAGGAATAAGAAGTGGCGCCGGTAGAGTTGTTAGTAAAATTTACGATTAGTGGGGCGCATCCTGAAGTTGGACTTGCTGTAAAGCTCGCAGATACTTGCCCTTGCGATGAAAAAGCAAGAATGAGAAAGAAAAGGGTAAAAGATAAATTCCGTATATTTAACATGTTTATAGGGCGCATTTAAAATGTTAAGACAACTAAGATAAACAATTTTGACATAAGTTAAAGCTTTTGTAAATGGGCATTCTATTATATAGACTTACTTTATTGTTTTTTCGTTTGGTTAATTTTATATTTTTTATATTTTCATTCTATCTATTAGTATTAATTATTGTGTATGCCTTTTTCATTTCAAATAAGATCATTAGATGAATATACCCACGTATATGAACAAAGTATACGTGAGCCGGAAACATTCTGGGACTCCATAGCTGCAAATTTTTCATGGAGAAAGACATGGGATAAGGTTTTAGAATGGAATTTTAGAGAACCAAACATTAAATGGTTTTTAAATGGGAAACTTAATATTACTGAAAATTGTATCGACCGGCATTTAAAAGACAAAGCAGATCAGCCTGCATTAATTTGGGAACCTAATAATCCATCAGAGGATCACAGAGTAATTACGTATAGCGAATTATATTTTAAGGTTAACCAATTTGCCAACGTACTCAGAAATAATGGGGTAAAAAAAGGCGATAGGGTTTGTGTATATATGGGGATGGTTCCCGAACTGCCTATTGCCATTCTTGCATGCGCACGCATTGGTGCTATACATTCTGTGATATTTGGAGGATTTAGCGCAAACAGCATTACAGACCGCCTGCAGGATGCACAGGTAGAATATATTATTACCTGCGATGGAGCTTATCGTGGCGCTAAAGATATTCCTCTTAAGAATATTATTGATGATGCGTTGGTATCGTGCCCATTTGTAAAAAAAGTGATTGTATTGCAGCGAACCGGAACTGCTGTAAGCATGATAAAAGGGCGAGATGTATGGTGGGCAGATGAGATTGAGATAGTTGAGCAAATGGGTAATCCCGTATTTGTTGCCGAAGAAATGGATGCAGAGGATGTTTTATTCATTTTGTATACTTCAGGTTCTACCGGTAAGCCAAAAGGCGTAGTCCACACCTGCGGTGGATATATGGTTTATGCTACCTATTCTTTTGTAAACGTCTTTCAATACCAGCCGGGCGATATTTTCTTCTGCACGGCAGACATTGGCTGGATAACAGGGCATAGTTATATAATTTATGGGCCTTTATGCGCCGGGGCCACCTCCTTAATGTTTGAGGGAATCCCTACATGGCCGGATGCAGGCAGATTTTGGGATATTATTGATAAGCACAAGGTAAATTCCTTCTATACTGCACCTACGGCCATCCGAAGCCTGATGGCAAATGGTCTTGAACCATTAAAAGACAAAGACCTTAGCACACTTAAAGTATTAGGTACGGTAGGCGAACCAATAAATGAAGAAGCCTGGCACTGGTATGATGAGCATATTGGTAAAAAACATTGCCCCATTGTTGATACCTGGTGGCAAACTGAAACCGGTGGTATTATGATATCCAATCTTGCCGGCGTAACTCCTTCAAAACCGGCCCATGCCACGCTTCCGCTGCCGGGCATACAGCCTGTATTGGTTGATGAAAAAGGTAATGAAATTGAAGGCAATGGTGTGAGCGGCAATCTCTGCATTAAATTTCCCTGGCCATCTATTATCCGTACTACATACGGCGATCATGAACGCTGCCGTTTGAACTATTTCGCTGCCTATCCAAATCTATATTTTACAGGCGATGGTTGCCTGCGCGATGAAGATGGCAATTACCGCATAACCGGTCGCGTGGACGATGTGCTGAATGTGAGCGGCCACCGGATAGGTACTGCAGAAGTGGAAAATGCTATTAATATGCACACTGGTGTTGTAGAAAGCGCGGTGGTAGGCTATCCTCACGACCTTAAAGGGCAGGGTATTTATGCCTACGTAATTTTTGATAATACCCTTCACGATCCTGATTTGACCAGGAAAGATATCGCTGCAACCGTAAGCCGCATCATAGGGCCCATAGCCCGGCCGGATAAAATACAATTTGTAAACGGCCTGCCCAAAACCAGAAGCGGCAAAATTATGCGCCGTATCTTACGTAAAATAGCAGAAGGGGAGACTACCAACCTTGGGGATACGACTACCTTGCTTGATCCAATTGTTGTAAATGAAATAAAAGAGGGGAAAATAAATTGAAAATGGACTTATTTTCGCAGCATGAATTACACTCCTCTTTCAAATGAACAATTGATCGCTATTGCAAATGAATTCGGTACACCGGTATATATATACCATGCCGAAAAAATAGAACAACAATATAATAAGCTGAAGGACGCATTTAAAGGGCATCCTACAAAAATATTTTATGCCTGTAAAGCGCTTACCAATATAAATATACTAAAGTACGTGAAGAGCCTTGGTGCTTCTGTTGATTGTGTAAGCATCAATGAAGTGAAACTGGCTATTCATGCAGGCTTTGACAAGAAAAATATTTTATTCACACCAAATTGCGTTGATTTTAATGAAATACTGGAGGCGCAGGCCTTAGGCGTGATTATTAATATTGACAACATCTCGATTCTTGAACAATTTGGTAATAAATTCGGTAATACTTTTCCTGTTTGTATCCGCATCAATCCGCATATAGAGGCGGGCGGAAATTACAAAATATCCACCGGGCATATAGACAGCAAATTCGGCATCTCTATCCACCAGATGCGGCATATAGAGCGTATCGTTAAAAAAACAAACCTGCATGTACGCGGCCTGCACATGCACACGGGCAGTGAAATTAAAGATGTGAATGTTTTTTTGCAGGCACTTGATGTTATGTTTGAGTATGTAAGAAATTTCCCAGACCTGGAATTTATCGATCTGGGTTCGGGTTTTAAAGTGCCTTATAAAGATGATGAGCATGAAACAGATATAGTATCACTCGGCGCAAAGCTTACACATGCTATCAAAGAATTTGAAGCCGAGTATGACCGTACACTTGAGATATGGTTTGAGCCTGGTAAATACCTGGTGAGTGAATGTGGCTATTTTGTAGTGAAAGCAAATGTTGTAAAACAAACTACTGCTACTGTTTTTGTTGGCGTGAATTCCGGGTTTAACCATCTTATTCGCCCCATGTTTTATGATTCTTATCATAAGATCACTAACATTTCAAATCCGCAGGGTGCCGAACGTATTTATACGGTAGTAGGCAATATTTGTGAAACGGACACTTTTGCCTGGGACCGTGTTTTGAATGATGTGCGCGAAGGCGACTACCTGGTCTTTCATAATGCAGGTGCGTATGGCTTTGAGATGAGCAGTAATTTTAACTCCCGTTTAAAACCTGTGGAAATAATGGTGAAAGATGGCAAACCCTTACTGATAAGGAAAAGGGATCAGTTTGAAGATTTGCTGCGCAACCAGGTAGAGGCTTTCTAAATTTTGCACACATAAATATATGCTTTCTAAAATTACCTATGCCTTATGCGTGGCTTTGATGTTCTATGCATCTTTTGTTTTTTATCCTGCATGGAAAAATAAAGGTACAGAAGCAGCTATAGCATGGGATGTAGCAGGATATTATTGGTACCTGCCTTCGGTCTTCATATATAGAGATGTAAGGCATCAATCTTTCAGCGACAGTATTCTAAATAAGTATGGAAATACCCCCGCATTTCCAGGCTTCCGGGCAGAAAATGGCAATTATGTATTAAAATATTCTTCGGGTATGGCACTTATGTACCTGCCATTTTTTACTGTTGCCAATTTACTTGCGGGGCCATTAGGTTTTCCCGAAGATGGTTTCTCCGAGCCCTACGAGTTTGCAATACAAACCGGAGGCTTACTAATTGCATTGTTGGGGTTATGGTATTTAAGAAAATTATTGCTGCTCTTTTATAGTGATACTGTGGTAGCCGTTGTTTTGTTTGCGTTGGTTTTCGGTAGCAACTTTCTGAATTATGGTGCGGTAGGTTGCGGCATGTCTCATTGCTGGTTATTTACAGTTTACGTCTTCATTATCCTCAATACCATTAATTTTTACAAACGGCCGAGTTATAAATATGCTGTAAGGATCGGTTTGCTTATTGGCCTTGCTGTCCTCACGCGCCCTACAGAAATAATATCCTGCCTGATACCCTTGTTATGGGGCTTGGAAAGCCTTTCCATAGCAGCCATTAAGCAAAGAATTTCTTTTCTTTCCATACAAATAGGGAAAATTTTACTCACAGTGGTTTGCGCTTTTTTCGTAATTTCCATACAGCTTATCTACTGGAAATATGTTTCCGGGCATTGGCTAGTATATAGTTACCAGGACCAGGGATTTTCATGGCTGTTTCAGAACATATTTAATTACACATTGAGTTTTCACAGCGGCTGGCTGATATACGCCCCAATGTTATTTTTTGCTTTTATCGGCATCATTCCATTTATAAAAAAAGGGCAGAATAAAGTGGCTATTCTCATTTTCTTTCTGCTCAACTATTATATTGTCAGTGCCTGGGATATATGGTGGTATGGGGGTAGAGCTATGATACAAAGCTACCCGGTTTTAATGTTTCCGTTTGCGTCGCTTGTTGATGCCACCATACACAGCAGAAAACTGAAATGGATATTTGCGCCGTTCTTCATCTTGTTTCTTTACTTTAATATCTGGATAACTTACCACTATCATAAGGGTTCGATGTATGATTTTGATAGTATGACAAAAGAATATTTCTTAAGAGTTGTTGGCAGGTGGTCTGTACCTCCGGAAACGATCAAATTAAGAGATACCCGCGAACTTTTTGAAGGTACACCCAAAGCAATGAAACTTTTATATACAAATGATCTGGAGCACGACACAGGCCTTTATTGCCCCGTGCCGGCAATAGAAGGCAAAAAGTCTGTCTGCCTGGATAAAGATCACCAGCATTCGGAAAAATATGCTTTCTCTTATTCTTCGCATGATGCAGAATGGATAAGAGGGCAGGCGAGTTTCCGATGCACTGTTAAGGAATCTGAAACATGGAGTATGCCGCGGTTTAATATTTTTTTCCGGGATAAAGGAAATACTATCAAAGCTTATGGGATCAGGGTGCATCGTTTCCTTGAGAACGGAGAAACAAAAGACATTTATTTTGACATAAAAGTACCCATCGGCGATTTTGATAGCGTTGGTGTGGAACTTGACAATTCCGGCAGCAATAAAGCCTTGTTAATGGATAATATTAAAGTATGGTCATTTAGAGAATAGTCTTTTGGCATAAAATTCCAAACTTCACAACTCTATAACTATTAAGAAGCGTATTTTTGCCTTTTACATTTATATATGTCTGATTTATATCTTTATAATTCTTATACCCGACAGAAGGAAAAATTCGAGCCCATTACACCTGGCCACGTAGGTTTGTATGTATGCGGACCCACTGTTTCGGGAGAATCGCACATGGGCCATGCACGTCCTTACATCACATTCGATGTAGTGAACCGATACCTGAAGCATTTGGGATATAAGCTGCGTTATGTGCGCAATATTACTGATGCCGGACACTTTGAAGAAGAAGGCCGCGAAGCAATAGATAAAGTAAGTGTGAAAGCACAACTTGAGAAAATGGAACCTATGGAGATGGTGCATAAATACACCAGTCTCTTCCATTTAGGCATGAGGCTTTTTAATTGCGAGGAACCGAGTATAGAGCCTACTGCTACCGGACACATTATAGAGCAGATAAACATGATAGAAGATATCATTAAGAAAGGCTATGCTTATGAAGTGAACTGCTCTGTTTATTTTGATGTCAAAAAATATGCGTCGCAATATCCTTACGGCAAATTGTCAGGCCGTATATTAGATGACTTGCTCGAAAATACACGCGAACTGGAAGGACAGCAGGAAAAACGTGACTCTGCCGATTTTGCACTTTGGAAAAATGCGCCTCCAGAGCATATTATGCGATGGAAAAGCCCATGGGGAGAAGGTTTTCCCGGATGGCATATCGAGTGTTCCGCTATGAGCAGCAAATATCTTGGTGAGACTTTTGACATTCATGGTGGCGGCATGGACCTGCTCTTTCCTCACCACGAATCTGAAATTGCTCAATCCACTATAGCACATGGTCACCCGCCTGTACATTACTGGATGCACAATAACATGATAACCATTAATGGCAAAAAAATGGGGAAGAGCTATAACAATGTTATAAAACTCTCCGAATTGTTTAGCGGTAATCACCCCATTTTGGAGCAGGCTTATCACCCAATGGTGGTACGTTTCTATATTCTGCAAACACATTACCGCAGCACACTTGATTTTTCGAACGAGGCTTTACAGGCATCCGAAAAAGCTTTACGCCGCCTTTGGGAGGCCTATGAGGTTTTGCAAAAATTAGTTGCACCAAGTGATACTGAGGCGATTGATGCTGATCTGGAAAATAGAGTTATCACTTGGTGCAGGGAATGCGAAGATTTCATGTGCGATGACTTTAATACAGCAAAAGTTATTGCCAATCTTTTTGAACTGGCCCCTGTAATTAATGGTATTAAAGGCGGTCAAATCCTTAGAAACGCTATTTCAGCAAGAACGCACGGGTTGTTGAACGAAACCTTTAAAGTCTTCCTTGAGGACATTCTTGGCCTTAAAGCCATGCAGGAGCAGCAGACCAATAAACTTGACCAGGTATTGTCCTTGCTCATCGAAATCAGAAAGGATTCGAAAACAAGGAAAGACTTTGCAACATCAGACCAGATACGGAATAAACTGGCTGAAGCAGGCGTATTGCTGAAAGACGAAAAGGACGGTACCGTTTCTTATACAATTGAATAATACGGCATGAAGAAATTCTCAGGGATCTTACATTATATGAAAGACTATAAAGCGCAAATTGCACTTTATTCAATTTCATCAATATTGGCCGTAGTCTTTTCGCTGCTGGCACTTACTATGCTTGGCCCTGTTTTGCAGGTTTTATTCAACGAGGGCCAACAACAAACCCATACTTCCGCGTCAAGTATCTTTGGTTTCATTAACACACAAATTCAAAGTGTCATAGCACAAGATGGAAAGTTAACCGCACTGGCCTATGTATGTATAACCGTAGTTATTTTCATTTTCCTGAAAAACCTTTTTCTTTATATTGCTATATATATTCTCAACCCTATACGCAATGCAGTTCTCCGCAGATTGCGGAACGACCTTTTCTCTAAAACACTGTCATTACCCATTAGCTTTTTCACAGAAGAAAGAAAAGGTGACCTTATTTCTCGCATGACCAATGATATCAACGAGGTGGAATGGTCCGTGGTGAGTGTATTGGAAGTGTTTATACGTGAGCCGGTAACTATTATTTGCTTCCTTACCTCCATGATCATCATGAGTCCCCAGCTTACAATTTTCCTTGTCATATTTCTGCCTATAACGGGCCTTATAATAGGCCGCATTAGCAGGTCGCTCAGAAAGTCTTCCAACCTTGCACAAGAGCAATTAGGCCTGATGATGGGAGCCATTGATGAAACGCTTGTGGGCATGAGGGTGATAAAAGCTTTCAATGCAGAGAAGCACCAGCACCTTCGTTTCATGAATATCAATAATCTTTTGTTCCGCACAAAAAACAAGATAGCGGCAAGAAAAGAAATAGCATCTCCACTGTCAGAAACAATGGGAGTGATTGTTGTTGCTATTATTTTATGGTATGGCGGCCGCCTTGTTATCGGCAAGGTGCAGGGTTTTGAAGCGTCCTGGTTCTTGACTTATATCGCTGTTTTTACGCAGCTCATCAACCCCTTTAAAAGCCTCTCTGCGGCTTTCTCTAATGTGCAAAAAGGCAGCGCTGCATTGGCCAGGATAGAACAGTTGTTGAAAGTGGATAACACCATAAAAGAAATACCGGATGCCAAACCGATAAAAAGTTTTGAGAGTAAGATAGAGTTCAAAAATGTACACTTTGCCTACGGAGACCGGAAAATATTAGATGGTATAGACCTGGTTGTAGGAAAAGGTAAAATGATAGCCCTGGTAGGCGCATCAGGAGCCGGTAAATCTACATTAGTTGATCTTATTCCGCGTTTTCACGATGTAACAAGCGGGGAGATCCTGATTGATGGCATTAACGTGAAAGAGTGCCGTCTTGATGACCTGCGAAGATTAATGGGTGTAGTAAGCCAGGAGCCTATCCTCTTTAACGATACGATTTACAATAACATAACATTGGGCACTGGCGGAGCCACACAAGAGCAGGTGGAAGAAGCTGCGAAAATTGCCCACGCACACAATTTTATCCTGAAGAAAAACGAAGGCTATCAAACCAATGTAGGTGACAGGGGTAACAAACTTAGCGGTGGCGAGCGCCAGCGCGTAACCATTGCCCGCGCAGTCCTGAAAAATCCCCCAATATTGATTCTTGATGAAGCCACCTCTTCTCTCGATACAGAAAGCGAGCGAATTGTGCAGGAAGCAATTAATACGCTGATGCAAAACCGTACCTGCATTGTAATTGCTCATCGTTTATCCACTGTGCAGCACGCCGATGAGATCATAGTATTGGAGCAGGGTAAAATTGTAGAGAGAGGCAATCATATTGGTCTTTTAAATAAGGATGGTAAATATAAACGCCTTGTCGAAATGCAACAGGTGAAATAAAAGTTTTTGTGCGCAAAAATGCCGCTCTAAAATACTTCCCTTATATTTGCTATATAATTAAAAGGGGCATGAAGAAAATTCTGGTTACAGGCGGTTGCGGTTATATCGGCGGACATACTATGATAGACCTCATAGAGAACGGTTTTGATGTTATTTCCGTAGATAACCTGTCAAGAGGCTCATTGAGGATGCTGCAAGGCGTGGAGAAAATTGCCGGCCGCACTGTGAAAAACTATAAAGTAGATCTATGCAACCTTGAAGATACTGAAGCTATCTTTATCGAAAACCCCGACCTTATTGGCGTTATACATTTTGCTGCATACAAATCTGTTCCTGAATCGGTAAAGGAGCCATTAAAATACTTCAGAAATAATCTCAATTCGCTTGTTAATATACTGCAATGTGCACAGGAATATGATGTAAATAATTTTGTCTTTTCCTCATCGTGTTCTGTTTACGGCAACGCTAAGAAATTGCCGGTTGAAGAAACTGCACCGCTTGCCGAACCGGAATCACCTTATGCACGTACTAAACAAATGGGCGAAGCGATCTGTGAGGATTTCTCAAAACAAAATAAAAGATTTCAATCCACCCTGTTGCGGTATTTTAATCCCGTGGGTGCACATCCATCATCGCAAATAGGAGAACTGCAGGAGATGCCAGAGAATCTTGTTCCCGTTATTACTCAAACTGCCATTGGTAAAAGAAAGGAAATGCAAATATTCGGTAGCGACTATCCAACAAGAGACGGCTCCTGTGTACGTGATTATATACATGTGATGGATATAGCCAACGCTCATACTAGGGCATTGCAATACCTTATAAACGGAATGAATAAAGATAACTGTGAAGTTTTTAATCTTGGTTCAGGTCATGGAGTTACAGTACTGGAATTAATTGCTGCTTTTGAAAAAGTATCTGGCCAGAAACTGAATTATAAAGTTGGCCCACGCAGGCCGGGTGACGTTGTGCAGGTATATGCCAATAATAGCAAGGCCGAAAATAAGTTAGGCTGGCATGCAAAATACAAGCTGGAACAAATGATGGAAACAGCCTGGAACTGGGAACTTGCATTGAAACACGAGTCGGAAAAAGTAAAGCTTAATTAGTGGTAATTCCTTAATTTTATGTGAATACCTTTAATTCTAATGCTATGCATCGTTATATACTAAGCCTTGTGATTACCTTTTTGTTTTCATTACCATTATTTGCCCAACCCTCGGCCAGTATCAATCAACCATATATTGACACTATTCTTTGTGCAGGAAATAATCTCAATGTCGCCTATTCTGTTACATCAAACTACTCCGCTGGTAATATTTTTACTGTTCAATTGTCAGATGCATCCGGAAGTTTTGCAAACCCGGTAAATATCGGGAACCTTAACGCTATAACAGCTGGTAGTGTCAATTGCCTTATACCATCAATTACAGCAACAGGAAGCGGATATCGGATCAGGATCACAACGAGCAATCCCCCTAATATTTCCAGTGATGATGGAATCGATATCCTTATTAGCAATTTGTCAGCACTAAGCATTTCCAGCAACAGTCCGGTGTGTTTTGGTGATAGCCTCTACCTTGATGCAACTGATACAACAACCGGACTTAACTACAACTGGACGGGTCCCAATAGTATATCTGCAAGCTCTCAAAACATACAAACAGCATTTGCAACCTTTGCAGATTCCGGGAAGTTTCTAGTTACCGCTACTTTCAATGGATGCAGCCTCACCGATTCTGTTGATATAATAGTTAAGCCATCACCTTTGCCACTTAGTACAAACAGTAATAGTCCAATATGTGTAAACGATTCTTTGCACCTAATGGCAATCGATACTTCTTCCGTATTTTCTTTTACATGGAATGGGCCTAATACATTTAACACTTCATCACAAGATCCGAATATTGCAAATGTCGGCCTCGCAGATTCGGGGTGGTATTATGTAAATGTTGCCGGAATTAATGGTTGTCATGCGCAGGATTCTGTTTTTGTAACAGTAGCTCCTTTACCCGCATTGCCAACAGCCGGAAGCAATAGCCCGGTATGTACGGGTGACTCACTTTTCTTAACCGCTACGGACACTACGGCAAACATTGCTTATTCCTGGTATGGGCCGGATAATTTTAATATACTTTCACAAAATCCATCAATAGCAAATGTAGATACAACAAATGCGGGCTCTTATACACTAAGCGTATTTCTGAATGGTTGCAGTGCCAGTATTTCTGTCCCGGTTATTGTAAATAAGTCTCCTGCACTACCCTCAATAAGCAGCAACAGCCCGGTATGTATAGGTAATACGCTGAACCTTAATTCGGCAAGCAGCACGAGTGGCGTAACCTTTTATTGGGAAGGGCCAGGTGGTTTTATGGACAGCACACAAAATCTTGCGATCAATAACGTGCAATTGAATGACTCCGGCGTGTATAAAATATATACACGTTCTGGCCTATGCTATTCAGATACCAATGGAACAATAGTTACTATAAATCCCATTGTAACACCTTCTGTGAGCATTAGTACAAATCCGTCTGTCGTAACAATAGGCTCCCCTATACAATTTACTGCTAACGTTACTAACGGAGGGCCGTTCCCTACAGTTCAATGGAGAAATAATGGGGTAGATATGCCAGGCTATACCGTAAACCCGTGCAATATTATATTGGCTGCTGGCGATGTCATTTCCGTCATTGTACATAGCGATGCGCCATGCCCTGTTCCGGATACAGCCGTGAGTGCCGGGGTAAGCACATCTGTAAGGAGTTTGGAATTAGGAATTGAGAATTGGGTGCTTTATCCAAACCCAAATATGGGAGACTTTATTGTTGAAGGGGAGATTCCAAAACAAAATAGCTTGATAGAGATTGAAATATTGAACGTTTTAGGACAAAGTGTCTATCGTATTCCGGCAGAAACCACGAATGGAAAACTGAGAACAGAGGTACATCTTAATATTCCGGGCGGGATATATATGCTGAGGCTAACAGATGAAGAGGGCAGTGCCTTTTCAAGGCAAATAATCATCAACAAGTAATGTTAATTCACCAAGGTGCCGACTTGTTTGCCTGTAACAACGCTCAGCAAGTTGCCGGGGGTGTTCATGTCAAAAACGATTATGGGGAGATTATTTTCCTGGCAAAGCGTAAAGGCCGTCATATCCATAACTTTGAGGCCCTTGCTTATTACTTCATCAAAACGTAAAGTTTCGTAGCGGGTAGCCGTTTTATCTTTCTCAGGATCTGCAGTATAAATACCATCCACGCGGGTACCTTTTAAGATCACACCCGCATTTATTTCAATTGCCCTTAGTGAGCCTGCCGTATCTGTAGTAAAATATGGGTTACCCGTGCCTGCACCAAATATAACCACCCGGCCTTTTTCCAGGTGGCGGATAGCACGACGGCGTATATAAGGCTCGGATACTTGCTCCATTTTTATAGCACTCTGTAAACGGGTATTAACACCTACTTTTTCAAGGGTAGCCTGCAAAGCCATACCATTGATAACTGTGGCAAGCATGCCCATATAGTCACCTTGTGCGCGTTCAATTCCTGTTTCAGCTTCATTCATGCCGCGGTATATATTGCCACCGCCTATAACAATTGCCACCTGCACGCCAATATCTGTTATGGTCTTTATATCTAAAGCATATTGCGAAAGCATTTTAGGGTCGATGCCAAAATTACGGTCGCCCATTAACGATTCACCGGAGAGTTTTAACAGAATTCTATTGAACTTAGGAAGCATGTTTTTTTGTGGCTTTATTCCTGCAAAGAAAGAAAAAAGTTCAGTGTTTATAAAAGTATTTTATTTTTATCGCGAAACAGTATGTACAGAAAAATATATTACATAGGATTTGCAGGATATATTACACTTTTTATTTTCTCAATCTTATTTTATAAGGAGCGCATTTCATTTCTTGATGGAGCTTATTTTTTATTCCATATTCTTAAAGCAAAATCATTTGCCATATTTCATTACCGCTACATTGCGGTTGTTACAGAAGTCTACCCTGTAGTAGCGGCGAAATTGAATTTAAGCTTAGAGGCAGCTACCAGGCTTTATTCCATAGGCTTTATTGCCAATTATTTTTTATGTTATCTGATATGTGGTTTGGTTCTGAAAAAATATGATTTCGCACTAATTATTTTACTAAGTAATATTCTGATAATGAGGGATACCTTTTATTGGCCTGTATCAGAATTGCCGCAGGCCTTAATATTAGTAAGTCTTTTTTTTGCTGTATTACAAAATATAAGTGCCGGAAATCTGAGTGGAAAGTTTTTTGTGATAATCGGTTCTGCCCTTATTGCATTTTCACATCCTTTGATCTGTTTCCCATTTACTTACTGCATCTTGTTTTTCTATCTAAAAAGAAATAAAACAATTAAACAGGAATTACTTAGGTTATCATTCGTACTGTTTATAGCGGTGTTCATTCTTAAAGCTATTTTTTTAAGAGATAAATATGATACTTCCGCGATGAGCGGGATGAGAAACTTCCTTACACTTTTCCCCAACTATTTTATTATTGCCTCCAATATTCATTTCCTGCAGGCTTGCCTGTATAAATATTATTGGCTTGCAATATCTTTTATTGCTGTTGTTGTCCTTTATGCAAAAGCAAAACAATGGTTTATTCTATTGCATTTCTTAATCTTTTTTATCGGATATTTATTGTTGATTAATATTTCGCATCCGCAAATCGCTGCCACACCCGATTTTTATTATGAAAATCTTTATTTACCCCTTTGCCTCTTTGTTGCTTTCCCGCTTATTTTCGACCTGTTACCTCGAATAAGTAAAACAAATATTGTTGTATTGATTTTTTCATTGGTTATTCTAAGTAGCTGCATCAGGGTTTATAACACGCATAAAAAATATACGGCGAGGTTACATTGGTATAGAAAAAAGCTTGCGGAGCTTGGCAACACCAAGTCACTATTGAATAAAACTAGTATGCCATTGGATACGATAACAATGGGCTGGGCAACAGCTTATGAGTTTTGGCTACTATCAACGCTTGAAACAGGCAGGACCGCCTCAATAGTATACATGGATGCTAACGAGATACCCTACTGGGCCCTAGGGACCAGGAACGGATTTGTTACAAATTGGGGTGTCTTTTCCTATAAAGAATTCCGAACTCCTTATTTTGTATTCTCAGACTCGCTATCCGCTTACACAATAAAAAAGGACTAAAAGTATTTATGCAAAAGGCATTTTAACCACTTTTGCTTTTACTGCTTTATCTCGTATCACTACAAACATCTCAGTGCCTTCAGCGGCATGTTCCTTGTTGATGTATGCCATGCCTATTGCTTTGCCGAGGCTGGGTGCCTGGGTGCCTGACGTTACATGGCCTATATCATTGCCATTAGCATCCTGTATATGGTGGTGGTGGCGGGGAATGCCCCTGTCTATCAATTCAATTCCTACCAGTTTACGCTTTACACCCTCGGTCTTTTGTTTGGCAAAAATAGAACTGGAAGTAAAGGTTTTGGTGAATTTGGTTATCCAGCCTAAGCCGGCTTCTAATGGTGATGTCGTGTCATCAATATCATTGCCATACAAACAGAAGCCCATTTCGAGGCGTAGTGTATCGCGTGCTGCAAGCCCTATTGATTTTAGGCCTTGTGGTGTGCCAACACGGAAAATTTCATTCCATATTTTTTCAGCGTTACCATCTTTATCTTCAAAATATATTTCCACGCCGCCGGCACCTGTATAGCCTGTGGCACTGACAAGCACATTATCTACACCTGCAAATTTTCCTTTTGCAAAGGTGTAATATTTCAGGTTCACAAGGTCCATATCAGTAAGTTGCTGCATATACTGCACTGCTTTTGGGCCTTGTATGGCCAGTAGGGCAGTTTTGTCTGATATGTTGTGCATCTCTACACCATCAGTATTATACTTGCTTATCCAGTTCCAGTCTTTTTCTATGTTAGAGGCATTAACCACCAGCATATAGGTTTTGTTTTCTTCAATGCAATACACCAGCAAATCATCAACAATACCTCCATAATCATTAGGCAGGCAGGAATATTGTGCTTTCCCATCTGTAAGTTTACTCGCATCATTGCTGGTAACACGTTGTATCAGGTCAAGCGCTTTTGGCCCCTTCAAAATAAATTCACCCATGTGGCTAACATCAAAAACACCCGCATTAGTGCGCACTGCCTGGTGCTCCTCATTAATACTGCTATAAACTATAGGCATGTTGTAGCCGGCAAATTCTGCCATCTTGGCCCCGAGCGCTATATGTTTTTCTGTAAAAGGGGTGTTTTTCATTTGTAAACAGCTTTTTTGATTTGTGCGCGCAAATATAGGATTTCGGAATGGTATGTGCTAAGGAAAATATCACCTCAATAACACAAACACCCATAAAACAGGATGGATATTCCCCGAGTTATATAAGAATAAATAAAATGACTGATAATTACCTGAGGTCAACTACTTCTACACCGGGGTATGCTTTTGGGTCAAAAGTAAAACTGTTGTCCGGGACGTTTGCATTGGGTGTAAAACCGCTTATATCATATTGATACTTATTGCCGTTCTTTTCCCAAACATTGCCGCCTACTACCATATTAGTAGCCTTGTCAACACTTATTTCAATTTTAGAAAGTTGTTTGTCTTTACTGATAGGTGACATTTCTATAACATCACAATTTTTGCCGGCAACTTTCTTTTCGCCTATATAGTGATAGGTATATTCCTTATCATAGAAGTTAGTAAATAATTTTGCAGGAGAAATGGTCTGTTCCTTTGGGTCGTACTTGTTCACCTGCACCTCATTAGCTTCTTTTGTATAGGTCCAGATGGTCTTAGTATCGCAAATAATTTCCTGTCCGTTAAGGCTTATATGGTATTTCTGGCCTTTCATCGAGAAGGTGCCTTTTTTAGTTTCATTCACTTTGCCATTACCGCCGCTCAGTTTCAGGGAAAAATCTGCTTTAACAGACTTGAGGCTGTTTATCTTTTTACTTACACTTTCTAATACCGCCTTCGCCTTTGCATCATTGTTTTGCGCCCATAATGGTTGGAAAGTACACAAAGATAATATGGCTATACCCAGGATTTTTTTCATTATTATTTTCTGTTATGGATGATCAGCTACAAAGGTATTTTAAAAAAACAAGCAATAACTGTTCCCTGTCACATACGATGACAGAAGCCCCTGTGAAAGTGGATTATAGTTTTGTTAAAATAATGAGCTTAAATGCTGGTCGAGTTCTGCATCTGTCTTAATATACACATCACGTGGCTTACTGCCAACAGCAGGCCCTACAATACTTGCGGCTTCTAATTGGTCCATAATGCGGCCGGCACGGTTATACCCAAGGTTGAAACGACGTTGAAGATTGGAAGTTGCTCCGTTTTGTGTTTGCACCACTACTTTGGCACAATCCTCAAATAATTTATCCCGGTTGCTAAGGTCAGCAACTTTACTGCTCTCCTCTTCATCGCCTTCATATTCCGGCAGTTCGAATGCAGATGCATAGCCTCTTTGGGACCCTATAAAATCTACAACACGTTCCACTTCCGGTGTGTCAACAAAAGCACATTGTAAACGCAATAATTCAGAACCATGGGATACCAACATATCTCCACGCCCGATTAATTGTTCTGCGCCACCTGCGTCTAATATGGTACGGGAGTCTACTTTTGCAGACACTTTGAAGGCGATACGCGCGGGGAAGTTGGCTTTAATAGTGCCGGTAATAACATTTACCGAAGGGCGCTGTGTAGCGATTATCAGGTGAATACCCACTGCGCGCGCCAGTTGTGCAAGCCGTGCAATCGGCATTTCAACTTCTTTGCCTGCCGTCATTATCAGGTCCGCAAATTCATCTATCACCAGCACAATGAATGGCAAATATTTATGCCCGCGCTCGGGGTTCAAACGGCGGCTTATGAATTTTTCGTTGTATTCTTTGATGTTTCGTGCTCCAGCCTCTTTCAGCAATTCATAGCGGTTGTCCATTTCAATACACAGCGCGTTGAGCGTATAGATAACTTTCTTGGTATCAGTGATGATGGCCTCTTCTTCATTAGGCAGTTTGGCAAGAAAATGCTTCTCAATTACTTTGTAGATAGAAAGTTCCACCTTCTTTGGGTCTATCATTACAAATTTTAGCTGCGAAGGGTGTTTTTTATAAAGCAATGAAACAAGTATGGCATTGATACCAACGGACTTACCCTGGCCTGTAGCACCTGCCATCAGTAGGTGTGGCATGGTTGCCAGATCAACAACATAATTTTCATTGTCTATTTTTTTGCCCAGCGCTATGGGCAAACTCATTTTATTATTCACAAACTTTTCGCTTGTGATGAGTGCGCGCATGGATACCATTTGTTTATTGGCATTGGGCACTTCAATACCAATTGTTCCGCGCCCGGGAATAGGAGCGATAATGCGTATGCCAAGTGCAGCAAGGTTTAGTGCAATATCATCTTCCAGGTTGCGGATCTTGGATATACGCACACCCTCTGCCGGAATGATTTCATAGAGCGTGACGGTGGGGCCAACAGTAGCGCTGATGCGCTGTATCTCAATACCAAAGCTTTTTAAGGTTTGAATGATCTGGTTCTTGTTTTTTTCCAGTTCTTCTTTATCAAAAGAAATTATTTCCTGTGTTCGGTCTTCTAAAAGATCAATTGTAGGAAACTTATAATCGGGCAGATCAAGTTCAGGCGCATAAGGCTCTTTATCTGCAATGCTGATATGAGACCCATGTAAAATAGCAGGGGCCTCTTCCTGTTGTATCACTTCAAAAGACAGTTCCAGGTCTTCCTTCACAACTGGCGCAGGTTCGGGGGAGTGGATACTCAATTCCAGTTCTCCGATCTCCTCTTCTTCTTCAATATCTTCGGTCTCTTCGTTTTCTGTAACGGACTCATCTACCTGCTCAAGCAATTGTTCCTCAGCAAGCAATCTTTCTTTTTCATTTAGGGTCATATTCCAGCCCGACTTGTCATTTATTTCTTCCGGAATAGCGTCCTCATTTTCTTTTTTTATTTTCTCAGTATTTACAACTTCTTCTTCAGCAACAGGTTCCGGACTGGGTTTTTGTTTAGCAACAAACGCAGAGGAGAAAAAGCTCTTTAAACTGCCACCCGCACTGTTTAAGAACGGGCGAAGATCAAGAGCAAAAATTGTAAAAACAAAAAAGAGCGAAACGGAAACAAGTATTAAGCCTGTGCCGCCGGAACCGAAGAAACCATTTAAATAGTCGATTGCCTCATTGCCCCATGCCCCTCCATAACGAAAAGCAGCATGTGGAAAAGAATAAGCAAGTATGGGGCCTATAAGCAATAAAGCGATAGATAACCAACGCAAGTAGCGCAATAATGGTAATATGCTTTTACCATAAAGAATATTTAAACCTATAGAACCCAACCATAAACCAATTGCCATGGACGCGATACCAGCCCCCATATATACAAATGAATGAGATAATGCGGCCCCCATTCTACCCCCCCAATTGGCGATCACACTATGGTCGTGGAAGAGGAAATAAGAAATACCATTGCCGGTAAAAAATTTATCCTGATCAGCCTTCCATGTAAAAAAATAACTAATTATAGAAAATGATATAAATATTCCTGTGAGTAAGAAGAACAAACCGAAACCAAGCCTTAACTGTCGTTTTCGGTTTATATTATCTTTAACGGGTAAGTCTTTTTTTACCGGTTCAGGCGGAGGCGTAATGTTATTTTTTTTTGTGGCAGCCATAATGTTTGGCAAAAAAAGGAATGCGAAAGTACAATATTAATAAAGTAGCTCTTTCATAAATATTGTTGCAAAATATTAATATTAATGTTATTTTTGAAAAAATAAAAAAGAAAGATAGGCATTTTTTCAAACCATTTGTAAACTTTGCCTGTCTATTGTATGTATATGACACCGTCAAAATAGTCATGACTATGAAAAGAAATAACTTTACTCACCTTGCAAATGCAGCAAATTGTTCCCGGCTTTTTGTTAGCACACTTCTATTAGTTTTATCTGCAGCAGTAAGTAATGCGCAGATCACCGTTAACTCAAATCAAACTGCCGCCGCCCTTGCACAGGAGTTGGTAGGCACCGGTGTCATAGTATTGAACCCAACGCTTACTTGCCCAACACTTGCCAACGGTATATTTGTTGTTACCTCCAGCAATCTTGGTTTGGACAGTGGTGTAGTATTAAGCAGCGGTTACGCAGCAACAGTTGGTTCGCAATATGGCACCAACAGCGCTGCTACAAACTTTGCCAGTTATGGATTTGGAGCAGCCGGAGATGCAGACCTTGCAACATTAACGAATGGTAATTCAACACATGATGCCTGCGTACTTGAATTTGATTTTGTGCCGGCGGGAGACACTATTAAGTTTGATTACGTTTTCGGTTCTGAAGAATATCCGGGATATACTTGTTCTAGTTTTGATGATGCTTTCGGTTTCTTTATTTCAGGCCCTGGCTATGCTGCAGTAACAAACATCGCATTAGTACCCGGCACCAATATTCCCGTTAGTATCAATAGTGTAAATAGTGGCACTGCCTCTTCGGGTTATAGCATTTCTACCTGCAATGCAGTTGGCCCGGGCTCTCCTTTTCCGGCGTATTTCAGGAATAATACAAGCAGCACATCCGTTACTTACGATGGTTTAACTGTAGTAATGACGGCGATTGCAGCTGTAACACCATGCGATACCTACCATTTGAAATTAGGCGTATGTGATGCAAGTGATGATGTTTACGATTCAGGTGTGTGGCTGAAAGCAGGTAGCTTAAACTCTGTGAATACAGGAGTATTTTCGGTAGGCGGTGGTGGTCTTACACAGCCGGTGAATTATTGCGTAAGAGGTTGCCAGCCGGGTGAGTTTGTGTTTACACGCGCCGTGGCAAAACCTACACCTTTAGTAATTCATTTTCTAATTGCCGGTACTGCTGTAAACGGCAGCGATTATACCCTGATACCGGATAGTGTCATAATACCTGCGGGTGATACTTCTGTGATATTGGATATTCAGGGCATTAATGAACCCATTCCTTTAGGTCCTAAAACAGTAATGTTATACATTTATTCACCTTATGCTTGCGCCGGTACTACAGCGCCTATATTTGATAGCACTTTAATGACCATTTACGATTCTATATATGTTCAGATATTGAATAATGATACTTCCATTTGTAAGTATGATTCCATCCAACTTAGTGTTTTCACAGATAGCATATTAAACGTGCAATGGATACCCGCTACAGGATTAAGTGATCCATTTAGCCGAACCCCCTGGGCTAAACCCCTGGCAACAACGACTTATCAGGTTGTTGTAAATATGCCGCTATCCGGCTGTTATCCGGCGCACGATAGTGTTACCATAGGGATTAATCTTGCTCCAACCGTTGACCTTGGTCCTGACAAAACTATATGTCTTGGTATGAGCGTTCCGTTCAATCCGGTTATATCTCCCAGCAACCAGACGTATACTTATTTATGGTCGCCGGGAACCTATCTTAGTGGCACAACAATTCTAAATCCTGTATCCACACCAACTGCTATTGGGAATACTCAGTACGTTTTGAGGGTTAGCCCTACAGCGATCGGTTGCGACGGCTATGATACAGTTAAAATAATTACGCTGCCCAACGATTTTTCACTCTTCAATCCCGATACGTCCATCTGCCTTGGTAATACAATACAAGTAAGGGCAAACGGAAGCGATTCTTTCACTTACGTATGGAGCCCTACTGTAGGTGTTTCTAATATTTCTGTGATCAACCCGTCTATAAAGCCTGACACAACCGCTATTTATACAATTACCGGCACATACCCCGGTTGTCCGACAATGGCGCATTCATTTAATATAGACGTACAACCCAACCCGTTTGTTATAATAGGGTCTGACAGGACTTTGTGCGAATGGGATACCATACATATTATTTCTTCAGTAAGCCCCGGATGGTACAAAAACTATTCCTATAGTTGGACGCCGGTAATTAATTTAGAAACATCAACTACTACTAATGTCATATATAATGGTGATAGTAGCTCTACGGTTATTCTTACTGTTACTACGCCGGCAGGTTGCAAAGGCATAGATTCTATACATGTGCTCGTTCACCCGGGCAATTTCGGGCAATTGCTTTCATTTGCAGATACCGCAGTATGCCCTTTGGCCACCCCTTTGCAAATACAGGCTGCCGGTGCAGTCTCTTATCAATGGAGTCCCGATTACTTTATTGATAATCCGGCTTTATCTGGTCCTTCTGTAATACCTGCAGCCAGTATATTATATACAGGCCTCCTGACTGATCAATATGGGTGTCATGATACATTATATGCTAATATAATAGTTAATCCTAGGGCTGTGCTTGAGTTACCTGATTCCGTTACTTTATACCCCGGCGAGTCCTACCAGATGGACCCGCAAGGCAACGGATCAAAATACAAATGGTTCCCTCCGCTTGGCTTAAGTTCAGATAGTATATCAAATCCGGTTGCCATGCCATCGGTAAATACAATATATTATGTTACTGTAACTACCGAAAGTAACTGTACGCTTACAGATTCGATAAAAGTATATGTTGATCCGGAGACCCTTTTAAACGTGCCAAATGCCTTTGTTCCGGGCAACGGACCAGATGGAGAATTAAAAATTATTAAGAGAGGCATTGCAACTTTGAAATATTTCCGTATTTTCAACCGTTGGGGACAGGATGTTTTTAGTACCACAGATATAGATAAGGGCTGGGACGGCAAGTATAACGGAACCCCTCAACCCCTTGGTGTATACGTCTATGAAGTGGAAGCATACACTAATACCGGTCGCCAATTTGTAAAACAAGGAAACGTAACATTAATTAGATAACATCACATAAGGCAAATATCATGATAAGGAAAAGTACCATTGCCCGTGCAAGTCTTGTAGCCGCACTTGCACTTAGTGTTCAAACTGCGAAAGCACAGGATATACATTTTACGCAGTTTGAGGCGGCGCCTTTAATAATAAATCCGGCATTTACCGGCAATTTTGATGGTGCAGCACGTGTAACAGCTATATACCGTAACCAGTGGGCAAGCGTTACAATACCGTATCTTACTTATGGTGCGTCTTTCGACGCCCCCATCATCCATGACCTTAGTGTGGATGACTATCTGGCCGTGGGTTTACAGGTATATAAAGATCAGGCAGGGGATGCCAATCTTTCAAACTTTACCGGTTTACTGTCAATAGCTTACCATAAATTTTTAGGGCAAAGTGTTAATAAAGTATTGTCTGTAGGTTTGCAAGGCGGCTATTCCCAGCAAACACTTGACCTTACTAAATTGTATTTCGGCGACGAATATGTAAATGGTACCTTCCAGCAGGGAACTTCATTAGAATACCAATTAGGCCTGCTTAACCAGGTAAAATATTATACAGTAAATGCAGGTGTTAGTTTTGCACACAGCCCTAGCGAAGCATTTAGTTATGTTTTAGCTGTAGGTGCTAATAACCTAAATCAACCTGCAAATGGATTTGCTGAAAAAACAAGCAACCAGGTAGGTCTTGATATGCGTTATACAGGTCAGGCAGGTGCAATATGGAACCTAAGCCAAAGGTTTAGCCTTCGTCCTGCAGTATTATACCAAAATCAGGCTACTGCAAATGAAATAATAGCAGGTAACGAATTTTATTATCTTGCTGGCAACCCGGAATTTCCTATGTATTCTACAGGGTTCTTTATCGGCGGCTGGTATCGTACAGGAGATGCTGTAATGGCTACTGTAGGGGTAGAGTACAAAGGTGTAAGGATAGGTGTGGCGTATGATTATAACATTTCAGAC
>JABDGU010000027.1 GCA_013285905.1 Bacteroidota bacterium
GCTTATGGAATTAAGTTACATAAAAATTTTCAATACTTAACAGAGGAAGGGCAGCTGCAATTAGAAGGGTTTAGAGATGATGCCATAAGAATAATGAAAACCTGTGAAACATGGTATGAATTTAGGGTCAAACTTTTTAATGAATTTAGAATACCATATCAGAAAAGCCTATTTGAAAATAATTAAATTTGGATGACCGACAGCGATGAATTAATATATAAATCATTAATTGCAATGCTAAATTCTAAAGATATTCACGATTATAATTTAGCGAAATCATACTTAGATGAGTGGTGTAATAATCCCCAAAAACAGGCAGTAATGGAGGCTATTTCTAAATATTATTTATCAAAAGACCTATATAGTTAGTCGTTTATTTAGCACCCCATCTTTTTCAGTAGCCTTTTTAGCTATTTCCTTTCGCTTCGCCGGCGTTAACTGCTTACCCTCGCTTTACCACCTTTAGCCCCCCAAGCCTTCCTAAGGCAACCGCAGTATTCCTTATATTTGAGGGGTAAAAAATGATACCTGAAGGTTGTGAACCTTACGAAAAAATCGTACGGTTGAAAAAAGTCGATATGCAATGTCCTAGTGGGCTACAAATCAATTTCTCAGGAGATCTCTCACCCGAAGAAAAAATCGGGTTCGAGATGACCGGTTCTATCAGCAACAACAAAAGAATATCGTTTTAATACGCCATGAATAATAAAAAATCATATTACTATACACTGTCTTCTATCTTTCATACCTTTGCAAATTAATTTTATTTTTTCACGATCATCAGCGGTCGGACAAATAGTGTGGAAAGGGCATAGTGGGAATTCATATTTTTTTGAATTTTTTCTTTTGAATTTGCAAAACCGCTGTCAACATAAATATATACAATGGGATGTGGCAATTGTGGCACCGCCTCTAACGGTAAACCATCGGGTTGCAAAAGTAACGGGGGATGTAGTACCGGCGGATGCAACCGATTAAATGTTTATAACTGGCTGAGCGCCTTACCTCTGCATGATGGCGCCAAACCTTACCCTGTGATAGAAGTGTCCTTTAACCAGGGCAGCCGTAAGGACTTTTTCCGCAACAATACCAACAATATTCTTGAAAAGGGGCAGTGGATAACCGTGGAAGGTATGGGCGGTTTTGATATAGGCCAGGTGAACCTGACAGGCGAACTGGTGAAACTGCAGATGAAGAAATATGGGGTTAACGACCCATCGGACCTGAAAAGGGTGCTGCGCATAGCCACAGAAGAAGACCTGAAACAATGTAATATTAATAAGGAAAGGGAAGCCCAGGTGTTGATAAGGGCAAGGGCCATAGCCCGCAGCCTGAACCTGGAAATGAAACTGGCAGAAGTGGAAGTGCAGGCCGATGGCAAAAAAGGCACTTTCTTTTATACTGCCGACCAGCGTGTAGACTTTAGGGAGCTGATAAAATTATTTGCTTCTGACTTTAAGCTGAAGGTGGAAATGCGCCAGATAGGCGCCCGCCAGGAAAGCGGCAAAGTGGGTGGCATAGGATCATGCGGTCGCGAATTGTGTTGCAGCACATGGCTTACTGATTTTAAATCGGTGAATACCACTGCGGCACGTTACCAGAATTTGTCCATCAACCAAACCAAGCTTTCGGGCCAGTGCGGCAGGCTGAAATGCTGTCTGAACTACGAACTGGACACTTATCTTGATGCTCTAAAAGTGTTTCCTGACCACGCAGACACTATTGAAACCATAAAGGGTGTGGCTACGCTGCAAAAAAGGGATATTTTTAAGAACCTGATGTGGTATAGCTATGCCGACAGTAATAAGCAATACCCAATGACCATTGTGCGCGTGAAGGAGATAATGGACCAGAACAGGAAAGGCATAAAGCCGGACGAGTTGCAGGCCGTGGAACTGGAAACGAATGCTAGCAAAGCCGGTGTGAAAATAGATGTGGGCTTTGTGAATGATGTAGGCCAGATAACACTGAAGGCCCTGGAGAAAGGTAACAAAAAGAAAAAATCAGGAGGCTCTAATAGAAACAGGCCCCAACAGGGACAGCAACAGAACGCTGCACCGGGACAGGGACAGCCAAGGCAACAACGGCCTCAGCAGTCTAACCGTCCGCAGGGTGATCGCCCACAGGGAGATCGTCCGCAAGTCGATCGTCCGCAGGGAGACCGTCCACAAGGCAATCGCCCACAGCGGGATAGGCCACAAGGCAATCGTCCGCAAGGAGACAGACCGGCACAACAGGCACGCCCTCAAGGCACACCTCAACAACCAAGAACGGAGCGTCCGCCGCAGAAACCGCACCTGGACAGGAACAAAAGCAGGCACAGGCCTCATAACCCCAACCCGGGTGGTGATGCACCTAAGCAGCCGGATGCACCGGCTGGGCAATAAGTGGATTTAGACATTTAAATTGGGTATTGAGAGGCAGTAAAATAGATTTTCCCGCAGATACCCGCAGACACGCGCAGAATTTTGGTCACTCCATCGTCACGAATAAGTTTCGCAGACACTCGCAGACCCGTGTAGTGAAGCCTTACGTAAATTATTTTGGCTAAAGCCGGAATATCGGGTTATTCTCAATCCCCGACCTAAAGGTCAGGGCAATTGATAGAAGATTTGTTGTTGGTCAAGCGATCAACAACGGTATTGGAATATCCATAGGATTGCATAACTCATTATGGAACATTCTCGCTTCGCGAGATCAATGAGATGGCGGGTCGGCGCCCGCCATGACCGTCAAGTTGTTGTGTTGTTGGTCAGGCGACCAACAACGGCATTCGGAAATGTGAAATAAAATATACCGTCCCATACGGGACGACTGAAGCCTCTTATCACATTTTTCTACCAATATAATGTCCCTACAGGGACAATCCGCGAAAAGGCATACTTACAATTCTACATGTACCCTGAACGAGAAAACATTCACGGGGCCGCGGTCGCTATTGTAGCCGGGGTTTAGTACGAGCTGGTAGTCGGCAGTGAACCAGATGCCATTGGCTGTGGGTTTGCAGGAATAATAAAGTTCGGTAACGGTTTCGTTAGCATAATTCAAAGTGCCATCGCCCAATTGGAAACCCAGGCCGCCACCTTGCAGATAATCTCTGTGGCTTTGGGACAGGCCGTTTACAACAACAGCAAGGCCAACTACATCATTTACTCTTTTCCAGTTCTTACCATTTAAAGACAAGCCTGCAGATATGCTTTCATCGGCTTCTGTAAAACACCAGGTCTCGTTTTTACCATCGTTCCATCCGGCGCGGGCAAAAAGGCCTAAGGTTTCGGTTAGCTGCTGGTCGGCATTTATGCCAAAGCCAATTTTGGTTCGTCCGTACTGGCGGGTAGAAATAACACTATAGCTGCCGTCTGATATAGCCTGTGCGTAATTGCCCATGTCGCCATTATTGTAGTAGCCGAGTATGCGTAAATGACCGTCTTTATTATTCAATTTATAGGCCCTTACTACTTCTGCATTCAGGCTGTATTCCTGGCCCAGGTTGGTATTGAGGTCTTCGCCATTCGCAACTTGCGGCAAGGCGGCAAGGGCCAGTTTGTAAGACATATTGTTCCATTGCAAAACTGATGCAAAGCTAAGGGTATAACCACGCAGGTTGGCTGCATAGTCCCAGGCGCCGTTGCTCATCAGGCACCAGTTCATAAATTGGCTGCGTGGATCTTTGCTGTATTGGTTATTATCAAACAGGTCGCCTAATGAAAACTTGCCGAGGTAAAAGCGCAGATATTTTGCAGGCTCTGCACCCTGCAATTGGTTTTGGCCATCGTCCGTTTTACCAAGTTCTTTACTTAATGGGAAAGTTTGTTTTAGATATCCCCTGGCAAGGTATAAAGTAGGGGAGGGGTCGCCCACACGAAATGTTTCTCCGTTGGTAGATGCCGCCATGCCAAAGGCGCCGCTCAGTCCGCTGCCACCCGCTATTTCGGGATTGATATATAGCTCTGCATTCTTCCAGAGCCTTGTGCCGAAAAATAAGGTGCCGGTTACAGAGTTTTCTTTGTCCAGTGCGTTGCCAAGGCTGTTAGGACCGCTGTATTTTGAGCTGAATGCAGGCTGGTATTGGTAAATATAAGTGCCCTGGAAATGCAGGTTCCATTTTTGCACGGCTATGCTATCGGCAGCGGCATAAGTGCAGGTAGTGCAAAGCAGGGCAAACAATATGGAGAGCAAAAACCGCATTGGTATCAATAAGAATTATTAGTATTTAAATAAAGGCGCAAAGGTAATATTTAAAAACAAAGAGGCTACACAGGGCAGCCTCTTTTATAATTTGCTGTATTAAATTTTAGTTACCATATTCACTCAGGAACTTGATGCGCATCATCTGCAGGTGCTCGAGGGTTACATCGCGGTCTTTAAATTCCTCATAGGCGGTCTCTAAATTATCATCGTGGCTGTTGCGGAAATAATCAAAGATATCATCTTGCTCATTTTCGTCCAGTTCCTGTTCCAGGCAATAATCGAGGTTCAGTTTTGTGCCGCTGGCAACAATGGTCTCCATTTCCACCAATAGGTCTTGCAGGTTTACATTTTTGTTGCGTGCTATGGTTTCAAGAGGTATCTTTTTATCAATGTTCAGGATGATGAAGACCTTCATGCCGCTTTTGTTCACCACGCTCTTCATCACAAAATCGTCCGGCTTTTCTATTTCATTCTCCTCAACATATTTTGCTATGAGGTCTACAAATTTCCTGCCATAACGTACAGCCTTGCCTTTACTTACACCCTGTATCTTTTCAAGTTCTTCGAGTGTAGTAGGGTAATTGCTGGCCATATCTTCCAGGGAATTCTCGAGGAAGATAACGAAAGGAGGAAGGTTCTTTTCTTTGGCTACCTGCCTGCGCAGGTCTTTCAGCATATCATAGAGCACAGGATCCAGTGAAGTAGGCTGAACATCATTGCTTACTTCTTCATCGTCACCATTGGCATCCTCATATTTATGGTTCAGCGCTACTTTGATTGAGAAAGGTTTCTTCAGGAATTTTTTGCCCGTCTCCGTTATCTTCAAAAGGCCATATTCCTCAATATCCTTGCGTATCATGCCTTCCAGCATCATCTGGCGGATAAGTGAGTTCCAGAAATTGGCGTCCATCTCCATAATAAGGCCACTGCCAAAAGACTTTAACTTATCATGCCTGAAGGTCTGTATCTGTGGATTTGCTTTACCGAGTATCACATTCACAACATAGTCTATGCCGAAACGTTCGTCCAGTTCTGCTATGGTATCCAGTGTTATTTTTACACTGTCTTTTACTTCCAGTTTTTCTTTCGGGTTGAGGCAGTTATCACAATTGCCGCAATTTTCATTTTTATATTCCTCACCAAAATAATGCAGCAACAATCTGCGGCGGCATACGCCGCTCTCCACATAGGCCAGTGTCTCAGAGATCAGTTGGGCACCCATTTCGCGTTCGCTTAATGGCTTATCGCGCATCAGGTGTTCCAGCTTCTGCACGTCTTTATGGCTGTAGTACAGCAGGCATTTACCTTCCATACCATCACGGCCTGCGCGCCCGGTTTCCTGGTAATAATTCTCCAGTGATTTTGGAACATTATAATGTATTACAAAACGTACGTCCGGTTTATCAATGCCCATCCCGAAGGCTATGGTAGCCACGATCACATTCACTTTCTCCATCAGGAACTGGTCCTGCCTTTGTGAACGCAATGGGCCTTCCAGCCCGGCATGATAGGCAACGGCGCTAATACCATTGGCCATAAGGGTGCTTGCAAGTTCTTCGGTGGTCTTACGGTTCAGTGTATAGATAATGCCACTTTTGTCCTTCATACTGTGAATAAACTTCACAATACTTTTCAGGGTCTGCTCTTTTTTGCCTTTAGGAACAACCTCGTAATAAAGATTGGCGCGGTTAAACGAATCAATGAAAATGGCAGGATCCCTCAGCATCAGGTTCTTCACTATATCATCCTGTACTTTGGGTGTTGCGGTTGCAGTAAGAGCAATAATTGGGATATTAGGGCTTATTTCATTTATCATATCCCGGAGCTTCCTGTATTCAGGGCGGAAATCATGTCCCCACTCAGAAATACAGTGGGCTTCATCCACTGCCACAAATGAAATAGGTATATCAGAGAAGAAAGTTATATTTTCCTGTTTGGTCAAAGTTTCGGGTGCTACATACAGCATTTTGGTGCGGCCATCCAGCAGATCGCTCTTCACTTTTTTCTGCTGTACTTTGGTAAGGGTAGAATTAAGAAAATGCGCCACATTGTCCCTGCTGCTGTAAGAGCGTATCAGGTCCACCTGGTTTTTCATTAAAGCGATAAGCGGGGATACGATAATAGCCACACCTTCGCTCAATATTGCCGGCAACTGGTAACATAAGGATTTACCGCCCCCTGTTGGCATGATGACAAATGTATCTTTACCGGCAAGAATACTTTTAATGATCTTCTCTTGTTCTCCTTTAAAACCGTCGAAACCGAAATGTTCCTGCAGTTCTTTTTTCAGATTGATTTTTGACTTGGCATTAGCCGTTGCACTCATACACTGATTTTTTACCTAACATGACTTAATACATCGCAGATATAAGGGATATATAATGATACTTTATAAAGAGTCTGTAAAGGGACTGCGAATTTACAGACTTCAAGTTAATAAAATGCCTGCGAAGATGCAAGCATTTCTTAAAATATATATAAAATCAGGCACTTTTTCAATTAATACTGATTCCCTACATTCGTCTTTAAAATCAATAACCATGAACAAGACAATTACAGTAAGTGTTGCCGATGGCAGCAATATGAATGCCTATGTTGCTATCCCCGAAGGAAATGGGCCTTTCCCGGCAATGATGGTTTTCCAGGAAGCATTTGGGGTAAACGCCCACATCAGGGATATGGCAGACAGGTTGGCGGCTGAAGGCTACCTTGCTATTGCCCCGGAATTGTTTCATCGCACAGCGCCTCCGGGTTTTGAAGGGGGATATGAGGATTTTTCGGTTCTTATGCCACATTTCTCGGCAGTAACAACAGAGACCCTGGAAGCTGATAGCAAGGCCACTTATGAATGGCTGCAAGGGCAGGGGAACGTAAAGAAAGATAAAATTGGATGTATAGGTTTTTGCCTGGGCGGCAGGGTTTCGTTTATTGTCAATACCAGCTTGCCCATACAGGCAGCAGTCTCTTATTATGGCGGCGGGCTACATACCATAATGGATCGTGTGGGCAAAATGAGTGCTCCGCAAATTTTCTTCTGGGGTGGTAAAGACAAGCATATTTTACCTGAATATGTACAGATAGTAAGCAATGCCCTGGCAGATGCAGGTAAAGACAATATAAATGTCAGCATCTCATATGCGGACCATGGTTTTAATAACAACGATCGTGCAGCCTACAATCCGCAGGCAGGCGCTGAAGCCTGGGGCATGGTAAAAGCATTCCTGAAAAATAAGTTGGGATAAGGATTCATTTATTCAAAACAAAAAGAAAGCCATTCGCGACAGCGAATGGCTTTCTTTTTTATCTAAAGTCTAAAGGGTTTAGTTCTATTCCCTGTGAGACTTAATTGTGCTGGATGCTATCAGTATGAATGCTATGAGTAACACAACCAAAATTCCCATACCAACACTAAACCAAAACCCTAAGCTGATGAGTACTAATTTCATATTATTTTTTTGACACGTTAATTATTGATAAATAAGCCTAACGATGGCTGAAGCATTGCCTTTGCTGTTAATGAATTGGGCTATATAAACGCCCTTAGCCATTTCCAGTGGTAAATTCACTGTAGATGTTTTTTCGGATATTGCTATTTCGAACATTTCCTGTCCTGAGATAGAATACAAATGCAGTATGCCTTTGTCCAAAGCATTTATTGTAAATGCACCGTTTGTTGGATTAGGGTACAAGACAAAGTGGTTAGATGAGCCGTTTACCTGTTGTACACCGGTTGCAATTATGCTGATAGTATCAGAGCTGCTGGTTACAGAAAGCGGTAAAGAACATTGAGCATTGCTGGTCATTTTAACGCTTATCTTTTGGCCATTGCTCAAATTGTTTGTGCTATACGTGCCACTTGTAGCCGATGATATAGGATTTCCGTTAGAATACCATTGGTAGCCAGGGTTTGTTCCGCCGTTGATAGGGAATGCGGTAAAGCTTACGTTTGTTCCTGCACTTATATTAGTGCCCGGATTAACGATAATATCAACAGCTGGAGCGACATTTTGATTTACCTGCATGCTTATATTGTTGCTGCCTGCAGTTGTTGGTGTTGCGCATTGTTCGCTGCTGGTTAAGACACATTTAATAACATCACCGTTTGCAATGGATCCCACAGTTATGGTAGGATAAATACCGCCAGCTATGGCAGTACCATTTTTATACCACTTGTAGCCTGGTGCATTACCGCCATTAGTAATGTTGGCATTAAAAGTAGCAATGTCGCCCAGGCAAATGCTGGTACCCGGATTTACTGTAATAGATGTAGTTGGTGTTAATAATGGTTTTACTAAAAGTGTGATGCTGTTGCTGGTATCGGACGAAGGCGTAGAGCATAAATAGCTGCTTGTTACAACACAGCTGAAAGCATCTCCGTTGATAGCTGTAGTAGTATTGTAAGTGGCGCCGTTTGCCCCTGCAATTGTATTACCGTTTTTCAGCCATTGGTAGGAAGGCGAAGTCCCGCCATTAGTGATGGCGCTTGTAAAGGCAATAGCATGCCCGGTGCAAATACTGTCGCCATGATTTGTAGCTATGCTGATAGTTGGCGCTGTAACGGGGAATACGGTCATTGTAATGCTATTGCTTGTTGCTGTTGTGGGACCTGCACATGAAAGGGCGCTTGTTAATACACATTTGAAAACATCACCGCTTGCAACGGCGGACGTTGTGTAAGTGGAACTTGTAGCACCGGTTATAACGTTGCCGTTTTTCTTCCATTGGTAAGTTGGGGCTGCCCCGCCGTATGTAATAGTGCTGGAAAATGTAACTGAACCGCCATTGCATATAGTGTCTTTCGGACTAACAGAAATAATAATACCCGGAGTGGCAGCACTGATGGCAGTCATGGTCGCAGCGTTACTTGTTGCAACAGTTGCGCAGGTTGCGCTGCTTGTCAATACACAACTGTATATATTTCCTGTAACCGCGGTGGTAGTTGTATAAGTAGCGCTTGTTGCTCCTGAAATAACGGCGCCATTCTTTTTCCAAACATAAGATGGTGAAGTACCTCCATTGGTGATAGCACTTGAAAATAAAACAGAATTACCACTGCATATAGTATCACCGAGACTAGAGGCGATAGCAATAGTTGGTGTAATAATGGGATTTACGGTCATTGTTACGTTATTACTTGTAACAGTTGCCGGGGTAGGGCAGGGCAGGCTGCTGGTAACATTGCAAGTGATGATATCACTATTGCTCAAAGTGGTGCTGGAATAAGTGTTGTTAGTTGCTCCTGTAATTGCCGTGCCATTTTTCATCCACTGGTAGGAGGGTGCGGTGCCGCCGTTAACTACGGTGTTGGAAAAAGATGCAGAACTGCCTGCGCAGATAGTATTTCCAGTGCTTGCAGCAATGCTGCTTGTTGGTACCAGGTTGGCATTTACAGTCATTGTTATACTGTTGCTGCTATCAATAGCAGGGCTGGCGCATTGCGCATTGCTGGTAATAACGCACCTGAAAATATCTCCGTTGTTTATTGCAGAAGTAGTATAAGTTGCTGCAGTAGCTCCCGTGATGGCAGTGCCGTTTTTCCTCCATTGATAGGTTGGAGCGGTTCCTGCATTGGTAGCGGTAGTTGAGAATGTTACGGGGCTGCCACTGCATACTGCCGTCCCTGTGCTCGAAGTGATGCTGAGCGTTGGTAAAACAGTTGGGTTTACAATCATTGTCAGGCTATTGCTGCTGTCTATTGCCGGTGTTGCACAGAAAAGGTTGCTTGTGATTACACACCTGAAAACATCTCCGTTGCTGATAGCAGAAGTGGCATAAGTGCTGCTTGTTGCTCCTGTAATGGCTGTTCCGTTTTTCCTCCATTGGTAGGTTGGAGTAGTTCCTCCATTCGTAACTGTGCTTGAAAAAGTTACAGAGCTACCCGCGCATATCGTATTGCCTGTGCCGGCGCTTATAGTAACGGTAGGAAGCGACAGCGCTGTTACCGCCATCGTTATGTTAGAACTGGTTGCAGTCGTTGGGCTCGCACATGAAAGGCTGCTTGTTACAACGCATTTTATGGTATCATGGTTATTGATAGAAGAACTGGTATAGGTAGCTCCTGTAGCACCGGTGATATTAGTGCTGTTTTTCTTCCATTGGTAAGTTGGTGTTCCGCCTCCATATACTACAAGGCTTGAGAATGTAGCGGGGCTGCCCGCGCAGATACTATTGCCCGGGCTTACAGAAGTAGTAATGGTAGGTATTGCAGAGCTTACAACTTTCATAGGAGCGGCGTTGCTTGTTATGGCAGGGATGGTAACGCAAGATGCGTTGCTTGTCATAAGACAGGTAAATATGTCTGCATTGCTAATGCTTGATGTCGTGTAGCTGGCACTGGTTGCCCCGGAAATAGAAGTTCCGTTTTTCTTCCATTGGTAAGTGGGCGCAGTGCCGCCGTTGGTAGCAGTGCTTGAAAAAACAACAGGATTGCCGGTGCAGATGGTATCGCCTGTATTGGCGCTTATAGCTACAGATGCAGAACAGGTATAAGTAATTGCAATGGTCGGAGCAGTAGCAGTGCTGCTGCCACCTGTGCCGGTTTCGCCTGTAATAGTATATATACTTGTGGTTGAGGTGCCTGATGAGGCAAAGCCTAAGGAAATAAGACCGGTTAAATTTGACTGTAATAAACTAATAGTAGCGGTATTTAATGACAGGTTTACAGAAGAAACGCTACCCCATGCGCCTGTGCACAGTGAGGTGCCGGCAACAATATTTCCAAATAGTGTGCTGGCATTATTTACAGTGGAATAGTTGCTTGCTGAACCATATACTGTTGGCACAAAGGCAGTGCCACTCAAAGAAAAATGCAAACTTAACACGGCGCCTGTAATGGTAGCATTTGCCGGGATATTCATAGCGGCGAGATTAAATACTGCAAATGCTCTTTGCTGGCTGGTGGCCACAGAAGAAGAATTCACTAAAGCGCTTCCGTCCGTTGTTGTGGCATAAGTAGTATAACCTGTAGTGTAAGAACCGGCTGCGCCTGTTGCGCTGCAGTAAACGGTTGTTTGGGCAGTGGTATGAAGCGAAGAGAGTATAAATATTAAGATAGCTGCACAAAAGCTGTATATTTTATTCATGACTTTGTATGTTTTTTTATGTTTATGATAATACAATGGCGATCACCAGGCATGATGGCGCCTATTTGTTTACTCGGAAATATCACTGAGGATAGTTCAAAGCACATTAAATGAATTGAATACCTACACCGGTGCGCATTTAACAAGTTGCCTGATAGAATAGCCGCGAGGCTTCTAAATGACCGTTTTCAGAACGTACTTAGAATAGCAATAAAGCAAAGCAGTATTGCAAATAGTCTTTAAGGATACTTTTAAGGCTAAAGCCGGTATTGGATATGGGCCTGCTATATGACCGTTGTAATTACATTGTATGAAGTACAGTATGTAGTATGCCGGGGAAACTTTGGCGAATCAAAATAAACATACGCTGCATAATAGACACAGCTCAATAAATCAGATCAGTTTTTACCCAAACAAATATTTTGGTCAGCAGGTGGCAGCAGGCGGCCCTCTTAATTGTAAATTGTTTAATAGATAGGAAGGAACAAAGTTTACTTTGATCCATGTTGTTATAATAGCACCAAATGAATCGGAAGTTTCTGAAGTGAAGGTATTGAGGTCAAATTCCCAGACTCTTCTGCGCTTGGTTTTATGGGCCCTTAAAAATTTACGGATCGTGGAACGTTTGGTATGAATGGAGCCATATTTGCCTGCAACATAATTTTTTGTCTCAAGCTTATGGCCGTCTTCTTTGGCGAGGCTGGTGATATTCAAACTGTCAATCAAAGAGAAGCCCGTATTGTTACTTAACAATACAGCGCTAAACAACAAGCCTGCAACGAAGCCTGTTATAATATTTGATATGATTCTTTGTTTGTACAATTTTTTACCGACAAATACAAAGCTAATGTATTTTTATATTTAGCAAAAATTTTTCCTGTTTTTTTGTAAATTAATTATTTATGAATATTATATTTTAGTATATAAATAATTTGTTTTCATATCTAAGTGTTTTTTGAGCGTACGGTGTATTTCTTCTTATTAGGGGTCTTCACTATAGGGCCTCTAATTAAAGAGACTTCAGCTGGTTTTACAGCACTGGCTTTATTGCCGAAATGGCTGCGGATATAGCTAAGCACGTCTGCAATGTCTTTGTCTTTTAAATAATTAAATGCCGGCATGGCATTAGTATAGGTTTGCCCGTTTATCTCAACAGCGTCATTAAAACCCTTGAGCACTATTTTGATGAGACGGGCTTTGTCGCCCAACACATATTGTGTGCCAATAAGAGGAGGGTTCATGTTCTGCACACCGCCTCCGTCTGCCTGGTGGCAGGAAAGACAGTATTGCAAGTATATTTTTTTACCGTTCACTACAGGAGAGACAGTAGCAGGCTTTGTTACAGGCTTGTGCACTGTTTGCGCAAAAACCGAAACAGAAATAAAAGCAAGCATGCTTAGAAATATGATCGTGCTTTTCAAAGGGATTATTTGTTGTAAGTGATCTTATAAATAGCTCCCTTCGTATCATCGCTTACATACAAAGCTCCATCAGGGCCTTGTGCAAGCCCGCAGGGCCTGTGGTCTGCACGGCCCGAAGCTGTTTTCTGTGCAGAGCCCGAAAAGCCGTCGGCAAATACTTCCCATTTGCCATCGGGCTTGCCATTTTTATAGGGCTGGAAAACTACAAAATAGCCTGCCTGCGGCTCCGGTGCACGGTTCCAGGAGCCATGAAAAGCAATGAATGCACCATTCCTGTATTTTTCGGGGAACATAGTGCCGGTATAAAACAGGAGGCCATTGGGTGCCAGGTGGCCGGGGAAAGCCACATCGGGATCCTTTGCATTTTTGCCTCCTTCTTTTTTGCCATCGCCACCGTATTCCGGCGCGAGTATTTTTTTGTGCAGTAGCTGGTCGTAGTAAATGTAGGGCCAGCCGCAGTCGTCCCCTTTCTTCAAAGCATACAAACACTCGGCGGGCAAGAGGGCGTTTTGCTGTGTGGTATATAAGGCCGGAAAAAGATCGTGCAATTGGTCGCGGCCATGCATCATTACAAATAACTGATCGAGTTGTTGGTTCCAGTCGAGGCCAACCACATTGCGCAGGCCGGTTGCATATCGTATTCCATTAGCATAGCCCTGGTCTGGCTTGTCCGCTCTGAACTGCCAGATGCCACCGGCAGAATCGAGAATAGGGCAGCCCGCACGGCCCATAGAGCCCGGTTGGCGGTCCTCTTCCTGGCAGGAGTTGGAATAAGCGCCGATATTTACATAGATATTACCTGCATTGTCCAATACTATAGATTTAGAATCATGCTCCCGGCGGTTGAGTAAACCTTTCACTATCACTTCAGGTTGATCGGGGCTGATAACTTCATTTTTCGCATCCAATTTGTAACGGAAAATGTCTTCATTGGAAGACGCGTAGAGGTATCCGTCTTTTATATAAATGCCTGTGCCACCATAGTCGCCGAAACGGTTTATCACTTCGGCTATGCCGTCGGCATTTTGTTTTAGTTCTATAATGCCTTTGCCATTCTTTGTTTTAAGCAGTTTTACATAAATAAGTCCGTTGGGGGCTACAGCCAAATGGCGGGCAAAGCCAATATTATCAGCGATCATGTTTGCAGTAAAGCCGGTGGGTAGTTTCAAGCCTGCATTGGGTGCGTCCGGAATTTTAAATGAAAGGAGCCCGGCAATGAGTAGTAATGATACTATGGAGGAAATAATGGCTTTTTTGTACATGATACTTGTGTTGCTGAATTGTATCAAAATTAGGGCATCTTGTGGGAACTTTGACTGGCAGTTTTATTTTGAAAACATATCCACATTTAGCACTCATTGGTATGTAATTTGCGGCTTATTTATACCATTTTCTGCCATTTTATTATTGAAAAACGGAATAAAATATTGTTTGAAAATATTGTGATTTTGAAGGGCAGACGCGATGAGAAATGTGGATAATTTAGGCGGTTATTTATTTATCTTCAAATGCCTGCCAAACTGAACAGGCTGGGATAAAAAAGAAATTACAAGATTGGGTATCATCTATTTATAAAGGTGCCAAGCCTAGGCTTAAGGATAAAAAGGAATAAAAAAAGCCAGCCCGAACGGTACCTCGGGGATAAAACCGTCCACAATTAACTTGAACTAACTGGGGCGTATGAGAGGTCTGCTGAAAAGCAAAGACTCACAGAGGGTTGGATGTTTTATTACCTTAGTGTTCGATGATGTAAAAAATTTGCAAAATGTATGAATCTTACGAAAAAAAATTAGGGCATCAAGCCGATTTTAAGGTAAGCTATCGTTTTTATGAAGAGATTGAAGGGGGAAGAAAAACTATCCCATGTCAGGGATATCGAAGTGACTTTTTCTATGAGCATCCTGATCATAATAGTCGCCAGAATATATTATTTATGATTTGGCCGGAATTTGAAAATGAAAGCGGGCAATTAATTTTAGAAAACAATATTTCGGTGAATAGGGAAGGAATAGCAAGAATGTGGATAATAATGCCGGAAAGAAGGTTATATCATCTTGATAAAATAAAGAGTGGCTTGAAAGGGTATTTTATGGAAGGCTCCCGAAGAGTTGCTGAATGTGTTGTGACTGAAATTTTAGGATTATCAACCAATCCAGTTCAGTAAATATAATAATTTATCTAATGGTCTAATGATAAACCTTTACTATTTTAGCGCAAATTTTAGAATTACATGGGATTGAATAAAGTTGTTGCCGGTGCTGATGAGGCCATAAAGGATATTCCATCGGGGGCTACCCTGATGCTGGGTGGTTTCGGGCTTTGCGGCATTCCGGAAAATTGTATAGCGGCTTTGGTGCGCAAGGGCATAAAAGACCTGACCTGTATATCGAACAATGCCGGTGTGGATGGTTTTGGTTTAGGGCTTTTGCTGCAAACAAGGCAGATAAAAAAGATGATGAGCAGCTATGTGGGTGAGAATGCGGAATTTGAAAGGCAGTTGCTGAATGGCGAACTGGAGGTGGACCTGATACCACAAGGCACACTGGCTACGCGAATAGCAATGGGTGGCTGGGGCATACCTGCATTTTTTACACCTGCTGGTTATGGTACGGAGATAGCCGAAGGGAAAGAGATAAGGGAATTTAACGGGAAAAAGTATTTGATGGAGATGGGCTTGGTGTCTGATTTCTCGATAGTGAAAGCAAGCAAAGGAGACACGCTTGGCAATCTTGTTTTTGAAAAGACCACGAAGAACTTTAGCCAGGCAATGGCGAAGGCAAGTAAAATAACAATAGCAGAAGTAGAAGAACTGGTAGAACCCGGCGAACTGGACCCGGAACAGATACATGTGGCTGGGATATATGTGCACAGGATATTTAAGGGCTCTAATTACGAAAAGCGTATTGAGCGTCGTACTGTGAAGAAATAATGTGGGGAATGTGGTTTTAATGTGATGGAATGTGTTTGTAATGTGGAAAATGTGATTTTTAATGTGATGAAATGTGGTTTTGAGCGATTAATGTGGTGAAATTTGGCAGGTAAACTTATTAACACTAAAAATAAATTTGAAATGAGAACCGACTTTTCACAAAATCCAATTGTAAAACATTCCATTGAGTTTGCCCTGATGATAATAAAATATGCTGAGTTATTAGACGATAACAGAAAGTATATCATTGCAAAACAATTATTAAGAAGTGGTACATCTATTGGCGCAAATGTAATGGAAGCGCAGAGTGCAGAAAGTAAAGCTGACTTTATTCATAAGCTCAAAATTGCAGATAAAGAAGCGCATGAAACATGGTACTGGCTTTATTTATGCGAACAGTCTGAAAGTTATTTTTTTAATAAAGAATTAAGCAGTAAACTGGATGAAATAATGAGAATATTGAACGCAATTATTTTAACAGGAAAAAAGAAATAAGTATTATTCAAGTTTTAAAATAAAAGAGTGTAAAATAAGAGCTCACATTGCCGCATTTTACACATTTTTGCACATTTTTATGGGACTTAATAAGGAACAGATAGCGAAAAGGATCGCACAGGAAATGAAGGATGGGATGTATGTGAACCTGGGGATAGGGATACCTACCCTGGTATCGAATTATGTGCCTGAGGGTATTGAGATCATGTTGCAAAGTGAGAATGGAATATTGGGCATGGGTCCTTACCCGGAGGAGAAAGATATTGATGCTGACCTGATAAATGCCGGAAAGGAAACGGTGACCTTATTGAAGGGTGGGGTGTATTTTGACTCTGCCGAGAGTTTTGGAATGATACGTGCGGGAAAAGTGGACCTTACGGTATTGGGAGCCATGGAAGTATCTGAGAATGGGGATATTGCTAATTGGAAGATACCTGGCAAAATGGTGAAGGGCATGGGCGGAGCTATGGACCTCGTGGCATCTGCAAAAAATATTATTGTAGCTATGCAGCATACTAACCCCAAGGGGGAAAGTAAGTTATTGCCAAGCTGCACTTTGCCGCTTACAGGTGTAGGTTGTGTGAAAAAGATAGTGAGCGACCTCGGTGTTTTTGATGTTACAGCTGATGGTTTTGTGTGCCTGGAATATGCACCTGGTGTAACTATAGATGAGATAAAAGCTAAGACCGCTGGGAAATTGAGGATTGCGGATGATGTGAAGGAAATGGTTTTCTAAATTGGGAATTAGGGATTTGTAATTGGGAATTTGGTTAAAATGTTGGTGTTAATAAAGTAAGAAATTGGAGGAGATCATTATTTATCATAATGGGGAGTGCAGCAAGAGTAAGGGGGGCATTGGAACTTTTGCTGGAAAAGGGAGTGCCGCATGCAGTACGATATTATTTGCTGGAACCTTTGAGCAGGGAAGAAATAAAAAAATTACTTACAAAACTCGGTATCCTAGCAGCCGAATTGGTGAGGGAAAATGAAATTTTGTATAAAGAAAAATACGAAGGAAAGAATTTGGGTGAGGAAGAATGGCTTGAGGCCTTGTTTGAGAACCCGATATTAATTGAAAGGCCTATAGTGGAAAAAGGGGATAGGGCAATAATTGCGAGGCCGCCAGAGAAAGTGCTTGAAATGCTGTGAAGAGTGAGCGTAGCTGTATATATTAAGAACGCATAATAATGCCAAAAAGAACTCAACGTCTTAACCCTAATAAAATAGTAGGTCAACATCCATTTTTATCAGATGTAATGGTTGATTTAAGATGGTATCGCGGTGCAAGTCGATACAATAATGGAGCTACAACTTATGGCACGAAGTACCAATTCAGGTTATTTATTAACAGGGCAAAAGAGAGAGAAAAAGATCAAATCCTTGCTTCTACCTTAAAAGATGCTTTTGAAAAGTATAGGATGAACAATCCCAATATTTATTCATTATCTGTATAATGGGATATTACTCGTCAATTGAGATTTCAGATTTAACTCCACTATAGTATTTGTAAATATTAACATAGAAGGCAGTCTCTTCAAGTTTCCTTACCTTTAATGTCCATTTTTCAGTACGGATGAAATATTTTATAGTTTGCTTTATTGCTTTTACGTTAATGTGCAATATGGCAATTGCAAAAAAGGAAAAGGAATATAAAGGGCCGCCGCGGACCGAGGGAGAGCTTATTGGTAAAATAGTAAGCTGCATGATGTATAAAGACACTATCACTTATGCAGGTCTGTTTGACGATTTTGATACGGTATGGAAACAAATTATTGAATATCGCCCGCACGATGAGTTTGATGCAAAAGCAATAGAGCATATAAGGCAGCATCCCGAAAAAGTAAAGCAATTCGATCCTTATTATAATGCTGCCATTGCAAAGAATGCCTGGTATGTGATGAAGAAGGGTGAGGATTCCGGCATACACTGGAACCAGGTAATGATCTTGCGGTATGAATTGCAAAAAGTAAAGTTGACACGCGATATGGTGGGTTACGATATTATAGCCCCCAACAGGTACCAGGGATATGTGTTGCTGAAAGATATGCTGACGCGGCAGATCTATATTTTTACGGTAACAGAGCTGCAAAACATCGGTAAGTATTGGTATGGAGGCATGCTGGCAAATATTTATCCGGCTGAAAGTGTAGAGGAATTCCAGGTGAAAGAGGCGGGGGAATTAAAGATAAGGAGAATGATGAAAGAGTTCGGGCTTACAGAGGCAGACCTTGCCAAATTGCAGAACAAAGACAGCACGAAGCATGTAATAAAAGTAAGCGATGATGATGACGATTCAAGTCCGACAACAGCGAGTGGTTTGATAAGAAGGGATGTGGTTGACCGCAAACTGTATACAGGTACATTTGATAACCAGATACAGGTAAAGCTATATGTGCGCTTTATGAAGGGTAATTGTCCCGGTGGCATCTGTTCATGGGAGGCCATTTATAAGTTTGGTGACCAGGATGAATTTATAAAACTAGACGTTTCAAAAACGCCGGATGGTAAATGGCAGTTTAATGAAGATCCGCCGATAGGAAGCATGGAGCTCACCTTGAATGACAAGTTATTTACAGGAACGTGGTCGTCTTCTGATATTAAGACAGGCTATGACGTTAAGCTTAAAGAAACCATTCTTTCCACTTCTATGATGAAACAACTGGACCATATTATAGAACACGGTGACTGGGCAAAAGGCCTGAAGGAAGACAAAGAAGAAGATAAGAACCCCAAGGGGATAAATGAAGATATGACCAAGGGGGTTTATTAGGTTGATAAGTTAATAGGTTGAATAGTTGATTTGAAAAAAAATCTTAAAATAGTAACAAGAAATAGATGAATAAGCCAAAAATAAAGACGCTGGGGGAATTGAAGAAGTCGGGGTATAAGCCCAAGATGGTGAAGGAAGAGATACGTGAGAACCTGATAAAATTTATACAGAAAAAGCAAAGCCCTTTCAATAGCATATTAGGGTATGAAGAGACGGTTATACCAGATGTGGAAAGGGCATTATTGTCACGCCATAATATTTTGTTTCTTGGTTTAAGAGGGCAGGCTAAAACCCGTATGGCAAGGGAAATGATAAACCTGCTGGACGAGTGGATACCAGCTGTGGCAGGCAGTGAGATAAATGATGACCCCCTGGCACCTATTTCTTTATTTGCAAGAGAGACCATAGAAGAAAAAGGAGATGATACCGCGATAACCTGGGTGCATTGCAGTGAGCGTTATGGCGAAAAACTGGCAACCCCTGACGTATCGGTTGCAGATCTGATAGGAGATGTTGATCCTATTAAAGCGGCTAATATGCGACTTAGTTTTGCGGATGAGCGTGTGATTCATTATGGCATCATTCCGCGTTCGCACAGGGGTATATTTGTAATAAATGAGTTGCCCGATCTGCAGGCACGTATACAGGTTTCGCTGTTCAATATTTTGCAGGAAGGTGATATTCAGATACGCGGTTTTAAATTAAGGCTGCCGCTGGATATCATGTTTATATTTACTGCTAACCCCGAAGATTATACCAATCGCGGCAGTATTGTAACGCCTTTAAAAGACCGTATAGCCAGCCAGATCGTAACGCACTACCCTAAGACGGTTGAGGTGTCCAAAGCCATCACAGCGCAGGAAGCCGATGTGCTGCAAGAGCAATTGAAGAAAGTGGAAGTGCCGGAAATGTGCAAACTGCTGGTAGAGCAAATAGCCATGGAAGCCCGTAAGAGTGAGTATGTGGACCAGAAAAGCGGGGTGTCTGCACGTTTGACGATATCGGCATATGAAAACCTTGTTAGTACTGCAGAGCGCCGTGCTTTGCGCGAAGGCCAGGAGCATACCATAGTAAGGCTGGCAGATTTTATAGGTGTAGTGCCTGCAATAACCGGGAAGATAGAACTGGTGTATGAAGGGGAGCAGGAAGGGCCGCAAAATGTAGCCTACAGGCTGATGGGGCAGGCCATACGCACTACATTCACCCAGTATTTTCCAGACCCGCAATCATTTAAAAAAGCAGGGCGTGATATAGAAAAAGCAAGGAACAGAGTTAATCCCTACCAAATGATAATAGATTGGTTTGGGCAAGGGAACGAATTGGTTTTGCTGCAGGACGCATCGGATGCTGTTTATATACAGGAACTATACAAAGTCGAGGGTTTATTTGGTGCAGTGAAACATTATTATCCTAAATCGAATGAGGCTGAAATGGCTTTGCTGATGGAGTTTTTATTGCATGGTTTGTCGGAGTTCTCATTGATAAGCAAAAAGGGTGTGGAAGCCGGAGGATATTCTTTTGGAGATATTCTGGGAAGTATGATGAATATGAGTTTAGGTGTTGATGAAGATGAGGATTGATACCCCTACCCCCAGAAGGGGAAATTTGAATATCAGCCTATAAACATTTCTGCGGCTATTTTATCCGCAAAGAGTTTGCCTGCATTAGTAAGGATGAGTTTTCTATCTTTTTGCATCAGCCAGTTTCTTTCCCGGAAGTTGTGACTGCTTTTTTCAATTGTTTTAGCATAGTCTTCATCCCATTCTTTTGATATTTTATCAAGGTCGCAACCCCACATGGTACGCAGAGAGGTCATGATGTATTCGTTCAGATGCTGTATGCGAGTTAGTTGTTCTTCTTCATGAACCGGAATGTTTTCAAAAATGTTTTTTATATAAAGAGCATTGTTCGAAATATTCCATCTGCGAGTATTGCCATTGAATGAATGCGCTGAAGGGCCTATGCCAAGATAAGGCAGCCCACGCCAGTAATTGGTATTATGTATGGCGTAACTTCCGGGTTTGGCAAAATTGGATATTTCATAATGTTCATAGCCTATGCTTGCGGCGTAGTCCATCAGTATTTCAAATTGCGAGGCAGCTTGTGCAGCATTTACAGGTTTTGTTTTCTTTTTGCTGATAGAATGATGCAGGGGCGTGCCTTCTTCCACTGTAAGGGCGTAAGCCGAGAAATGGGGTATCTGCAATGAAGCGGTCTTGTCAAGATTTTGTTTCCAGCCCGCATCGCCTAGTCCCGGTGTGCCATAAATGAGGTCAATGGTAAGATTGGTAAAGCCGGCGTCTTGCGCAGCTTTTATGGCATAGTCTGCCTCTTGTGCATTATGGGCGCGATGCATATATTGTAAGTCGTTTTCATGAAAAGATTGAACGCCGATGCTTAAGCGATTGACCTGTGTGCTTCGTAAAGACTTAAGATATGCAGGGCTAAGATCATCGGGATTGGCTTCGAGGGTAAATTCTTTAAGAGCGCTTACCGTATAATTTTCAAAAATAAGTTCAGTTATACGGTTTATTTCGTCTGCTGATAAAAGGGAGGGTGTACCCCCACCAAAATAAATGGTTTCAATAGCCTGACCCTGCAAATAATCTTTTTGCGACAGCAATTCTTTATGAATAGCCTTCAGCATATCTTCTTTCAACCTGAGAGAAGTTGAAAAATGAAAATTGCAATAGGTGCAAGCCTGTTTACAAAAGGGTATATGTAGGTAGATGCCGGGCATTTTTCTTAGTCGTAAGTCTTTAGTTGTAAGTCGTAAGTTGCGGATTGAAGATATTTGGTATTAGGCTGCAATTTAGGCTAATATTGAGCATCCGTTTTAAATACCCTGTTGAAGCTAGGCCTGAGGATCAATATTATGATAAGGATCCGGCCCCAGGCCTTTGGACGTACCCGTAAGAATGCTTGATTTAAAGATGCCATCCTGGTTTACGCCGTTTTCATCAAACCAGGTACATACAATATCATCACCTTCTACGGAGGTAACGGTCATCTCGGGGCCGCCGGACCTTAGTTTTACAATATCACCAGTTTTGAATACGCGTTGTGTCATCTACTTGGTATATAAAAAACAGTGCCATCATATTTTGACGTTGCGACTGATTTTAAATTTCGGCGGGAATTGTTGATAAATTTCGCGCATCTATTCAAGTCAATAAATTAATTTTGCTTTTCTTAAGGCAGTATGCATATCCTCCGGAGATTTTTATTTGTAATTTTTGTTTTGTTGCTTTTGCCGTGCCAACAGGCAGGAGCAAAAGTACTACAGTGGCACTATGGCGTGCAGCGCTTTTCGGACAGCGCCCTGGTGCAAATGGAAAAAAGTTCCGGGCTGTTAATGGACAGTTTATTGTCGGTGCATCCTATGCTGGCCGGCCATGGCATTGTTTCGGGCATGGCAAACAAACATGTTTTTACAGACAAGACCGGGGATTTTTACATGGTGCTTTTGCTTTGTTTTGCTTTGGGAGTGATACGCATTGTTGACAGCCGCTATTTCAGCAATTTATGGAAGGCGTTTTTTAACACCACGCTCAGCAACCGGCAATTAAAAGACCAATTGCAAACTGCGGGCATCCCCAACCTGCTGATGAATATTTTTTTCGCCATGTCGGCAGGTATCTATGTTTATTATGTTATAAAACTGGTGAGCCCGCTGCATGGCCTTACAATGCCGGCCCCTTTGTTTGTAAGCTTGCTAATATTGGGTATGATGGGCATTTATGCGGCAAAATATGCCGTTGTAATGTTTAGCGGATGGGCATTTAAAGTAGAAACGATGACCGAACATTATTTGTTTAATGTTTTCTTAATAAACAAAATATTGTCTATCGTTTTGATCCCATTTATCATCATTATTTCATTTGCGGCGCCTGAATGGGCACATCCTGCAGTTGCATTGTCATTCGTTGTAATAAGTGTGTTGTTTGTAAACCGCTATATAAGATCGTGGCAGGTATTCGGTTCGTTTTTTGAATACTCCAAATTTCATTTTTTTACGTACCTTTGCGCCTCGGAATTGCTGCCATTGGCAGTATTGATGAAGCTTTTGGTACGGGGATTGCTGTTTTATTAAGATAAGATATAAACCTTTGCCGAAGCAATTTTAAAACGTGCTTTTTAAGAAAGATATGGCCAAAGCTGTTAGTTCAAAAGGAAAGGCTGCCCGGAAAACAGAACTTAAGGTAAACAGTGTATTGATTACTCAGTCGCGCCCTGAAACTGAAAAATCCCCCTATTTCGATCTCGCGAAAAAATATGACCTGAAGCTTGAGTTTCATCCGTTCATCCGTGTAGAAGGCTTAAGTGGTAAAGAATTCAGAAAACAGCGCATTGATATAGGCGAGTATACCGCCATTATTTTTACAAGCCGTAATTCGGTCGACCACTTCTTTCGTATCTGCGAGGAGCTGAAATTTAAGGTGTCCCAGGATATGAAATATTATTGCATTACAGAGGCGGTTGCGCTGTACTTGCAAAAATTTATCCTTTACCGCAAACGCAAAGTTTTCTTTTCTGCAGATGGCAGTGTAGACGGCTTGCTGGAGGTTATCGGGAAGCATAAACACAATGAAAAATTCATATTGCCGATCTCGGATAATGCAAAAAATGAGATAGCGCAATACCTGGTAAAGCATAGCATCACATTTGCAGAAGTTACTCTTTTCCGAACCGTATCAAACGACATTGCCCCGGTGATGAAAAACGCTTTTGATATGATCGTCTTCTTCAGCCCTTACAGTGTGCAAACCTTGTTTGATAATTACCCTGATTTTAAACAAAATGGCACCCTTATCGGCGCTTTCGGCCCCACTACCTCAAAGGCCATTGAAGATTCCGGCATGAGGCTGGATGTTAAGGCGCCCGTGCCCAATGCCCCGTCTATGGTCTCGGCTTTAGAGAGGTACCTGTCGGAGATCAAAAAGCCTGTGGTTATTTAAAAAAAATAAGAATTTACTGAGTGTAATTTAGGAGCCTGTTTGCGGCATGGCCGGCATGCTTATCTTTACAAAATGCCAAACAAGCTCATCAAAGAACAAAGCCCTTATTTATTGCAGCATGCCCATAACCCGGTAGATTGGTATCCCTGGTGTGAAGAAGCATTTGAAGATGCCCGGCAGCAAAACAAACCTGTACTGGTAAGTATAGGTTACGCCGCATGCCACTGGTGCCATGTAATGGAGAAGGAAAGCTTTGAAAATGAGGAGGTTGCAGGCTATATGAATGGCCATTTTATCTGCATAAAAGTAGACAGGGAAGAGCACCCCGATGTGGACCATTTGTACATGGATGCTTTGCAGGCCATGAGCGGCAGCGGGGGCTGGCCACTGAATGTTTTTGTAAACCATAAAAAAGAGCCATTTTACGGAGGCACTTATTTCCCGCCAAGGCCCGCGTACAGCAGACCTTCGTGGATACAGGTATTAGAATGGATCAGCAAATTGTGGACCGAGCAGGCGGATGAAGTAGCGGGACAGGCAGCGCAAATGATAGCGCACCTGAGGCAAGCCTCCCAAATGGGCCTTACGAGCCCTGTAAAGGCCTGGGATATGGCCACTTGCAGGGAAATGGCTGAAACCCTTTTAAAGCAGGCGGACACGGTATATGGCGGCTTCGGGAATGCCCCCAAATTCCCGGGCACTATGGCTATCAGCTTCCTGTTGGAGCATTATTATTTCACCGGTTTTGAGCCTGCATTAAAGCAAGCTTTACTGAGCCTCGATGCCATGATAGCAGGGGGGATTTATGATCAGTTAGGCGGAGGTTTTGCAAGATATTCCACCGATGCAAAATGGCTGGCGCCGCATTTTGAAAAGATGCTTTACGATAACGCGCTGATTATTTCGTCGCTATGTGATGCGTATATGATCACGAAAGAAGAGCGCTACATAATTATTATTGAAGAGACGATCGCATTTATAGAGCGCGAGCTGAAAGACGCCACAGGAGGCTATTACAGCGCACTTGATGCAGACAGCGAAGGGGAGGAAGGAAAATTTTATACATGGACATGGCAGGAATGGTGCGCTGTTGCAGGGAGTGATAATGTAATGCTTGCTGAGTATTTCGGAGTGAATGAAAAAGGAAATTGGGAGCATACCAATATCCTGCATGAAGCAGTAAATGTAAGTGAGCTTGGTGCTAAATATAATATTCAGGAAGATGAGCTAAAAGAGCGCATAAGAGAATTGAAAAAGAAGCTGTTTGCTGTGCGTGCAAAAAGAGAACGTCCTATTACCGACGACAAGAGCCTGCTTTCATGGAATGCTTTGATGAATTCGGCATTGTCGAAAGCAGGGATAGCGCTGGAAAATGAGGTGTACCTGAACAGGGCCAGCGAGCATATGGACTGGATGCTTAATAATTTTGATAAGGCCGGGGCCTTGTTACATACCTGGAAAGGCGGACTGGCGCGTATTTCCGCCAACCTGGACGATAAAGCATACCTCGTGCAGGCATTATTGCAATTAGCCGCAAATACTGCTGACAATAAATGGGTGCTGAAAGCTCATGAAATAACAGAAGAAATACTGCAGAATTTCCTGCATGAAAACGGAGATTTTTTTTACTACACTTCTGTTCATCAAAAAGATATTCCGGTAAGGAAAGTAGATGTTTATGACGGGGCCACACCCTCTGCAAACGCAGTAATGGCAGGTAATCTGATGATATTGGGATTGTGCATGGAGCGGAGCGATCTGCATGAACAGGCATTTTCAATGTTGCAAAAAACACAGGAAAAAGCCTCACGATATACCTACTCATTCGGGCATTGGGCAACACTACTTCAACGCTATGCGGCGAACATGAAAATAGTGGTGTGTTCAGGTCCCGATTCTCGCGGAAAAGCGCAGGAATTACAGAAAAATCTGCTTCCGCAGAGTTATATCCTCACTTCAGAAAAAGAAATATCTGATTTACCAATATTGAAAAATAAGTTTTTAAAGGGTCAAACCCGTACATTTGTTTGTACCCAGGAGGCATGTTTAGCCCCTGAAAGTGATGCAGAAAGGGTGTTACAGCTAATAAAACAATAAAATAGAATAATATCAGAATGCCCTGTTTAGTCAATAAAAAGCTTGGAATTATTAACATTTTTTTTTTCGAAACTTGCATTTTTGGAAAAAACTTTAAATATTGTGCAACGGTTTGAAGTATTTATTACGTAAGAACCAGAATTTTTTACTTTATTTGCCTAATAGCAAAAAAAACAATAACAACATTAGTATGAAAAGACTTTCCCTGAAGATCTCAGCTATCGCCTTACTGGCACTAGCTGCAAGCTGCGGAAAATCGGGTTCTGGAGGCCAGTTAGTAGGTGAACCAAACACCATGAATTATAAGCCTCCTGTGCCGCTTGGCATGGTATATGTTCCTTCTGGTGTTTTGAAAATGGGAGCAAGTGACGAGGATGTTCGCGGAAAGAATGACGCGTTGATAAAAACTGCTCAGATGACCGGATTTTACATGGACGCCATGGAAATATCGAATGCTGAGTACCGTCAATTCACAAACTGGGTTCGCGACTCAATGGCACACGTGCAATTAGGGGATTTCAGAGACAACCCGGATGGTACGCAACGCCTTGATATGAGCAAACGCATCAACTGGCGCGATCCGGATCTGCAGGATCAGTTGGCAAGCTTCTTTATCCCTGCTGAGCAATCAGGCTGGGGCAAAAAGGAACTTAATAATTCCACTCTTGCATATCACTACGAGGTCTTCAATTATGAGGACGCCGCAAGAAACCCTAACCAGGCGCGTACCAGCTTTATCAGCAAATATGATGTGAAAGTTTATCCTGATACAACAGTATGGGTTCGCCAGTTTGCTTATTCATATAACGAACCTATCGCTTTACAATATAACTGGTTCCCAGCATTCAATAAATATCCCGTTGTTGGCGTTAACTGGAATCAGGCAAATGCGTTTTGTGATTGGCGCACACGCTTATGGAAAAATGAGCGCGAAAGAATGCACCAATATTTTGAAAGCAAATTCGCTCTTCCTAATGAAATGCAATGGGAATGGGCTGCTCGTGGTGGTCGTAACGAAGCTCCATATCCTTGGGGCGGACCTTACTTAGTAAATAAGAAAGGTTGCTACCTCGCTAACTTCAAACCTCAGCGCGGTAACTATGCAGCTGACGGTGGTTTGTACACGGTTCCCGTTGACAGGTATTACCCTAATGACTACGGTTTGTATAACATGGCTGGTAACGTATCTGAGTGGACAAGTTCTTCTTATTTCACAACAACCTACCAAACTGTAGCAGATATCAATCCTGAAATAGAATACAAAATGCGTGAAAACGATCCTCAATGGATGAAGCGTAAAGTTGTACGCGGTGGTAGCTGGAGAGATGTTGCATTTTATTTGCAGGTTAGCACAAGGGATTTTGAATACGCAGATACTTCTAAATCTTATATCGGCTTCCGTTGCATTTACCAGGAAATAGCTCCTGCACTGACCAACAGGCGTGAATTACGTTAATTTATTACACAGCAAAATATTTTAAAATCATAATAAAATAGTAAAATAATGAATATAACCACTTTGATCAACTGTTTGGCCGAAGCGCTGGAAATTTTCATTTAAACGTTTCAGGTTTGCCGGAGTGATATGAGCCTCTTCCAACATCTGGTCTAAAGATTTGCTTGGCTTAGCACCTTTAGCTTCATACTTTACGCCTCTGCGGTATGCTTCTACAACCGGATCTTCATCCAAATTAGGATAATAACGCTCCCAATAATAATCCTTTGGAGGTGGTAAAAGTCCTAACATGGCAAAAATGATCGCTTCGGTCATCATACCTGCAGT
>JABDGU010000028.1 GCA_013285905.1 Bacteroidota bacterium
TTAGAAACTTCGAAATAAGAATCTTCTGTTTTTGCTTGTATGAAAAAGAAAACTACTGCCGAAATAGCAACACCTGCCAGAAACCCTTTTCCCCTCTTAATTTTTTTCAGAAATGTCATTTCACCAACCTTGTGTTATCAATGACAAGCAATGTACAAAACCATTCCCCTTTGGCAAAATATTATTAGTATGGTGATTTTTTCATTACTTTCTGCGTTTATTATAAAGGATTTCGGCGTCCTTAACAATTAGTAAACGAAGCCGATTTGGCCAAAAAAGAAATAATAAGTATTTTGCAATTGAAATAAGGCTTGATGAAAAAATATTTATTCATTTTTTTTACTGTTGTAGCTTCATTATTCCTTCAAAAGGCTGCTGCCCAAACAGCAAGTTCCGAAAGCAGGACTAATGATAGTGTTTCCGCCTTACTTTCCAGGGTCGCAGATGAAATAGTTATTTATCCAAACCCTGCACACGACGAAGTGAATATCGTATACGGTGCTGATGCAGGAGTTAAGACAATTGCTATCTATAATCTAATAGGCAAAGTGGTCAGTGTTTTTAAACCTATTGATAATAGCAGCGCCAACCTGTCTATCGATAACCTGCCTATGGGCATTTATTTTGTCCGTTTGGTTAATGCGCAGGGCGCAGTAGTAGCTGCCCGCAAATTTACAAGGCAATAGTTTTTACTTCTCTCCCCGCAAGGTATTTTCATTATAATATCGTCTTTATTTCAGGAAAGCATTCTGGAAATATTATTGTAATTTAGTATCATAAACTTTATGAGTGGCCTAATCAATGTCTTATGAATAGAAAGCTTTTCAGTCTTCTGGTTTTATTTTCATTTGTTTCGCTAGGTCTGCAAGCGCAAAAACCTTTCACCGAAGGCACCATAGTATATAACGTCAATGTCGAGTCTCCCGATAAAGACATCCAAACCACAGGTACCTATACCTTTACTATAAAAGGCAAACAGATCAGGAAAGAATTAAAAATGAATAATGGCTATGAAGATATCCTGATCTGTAACAGTAACGCGCACACTGCCTATTCCCTGCAAAAAAAGGCTGATAAAAAATACGCGATACAACTGGACATTGACGATATAGAAAATAAGCAAAACAAATACCTCGGCTTCAAGATCTCAGGTAAAGGTAAAGACAAAAAAATTGCAGGCTACCTGGCTCAGAAGGGGCAAATAGCATACAATGATGGCAATACATACGTCCTTTATTATTCCGACGAACTATATCCCGGAGATGAAAATATGTATGATCGTTTTCCAGGTATTAAAGTAATGCCATTATCTTTTTATTACAAAGACGATAAAGGAATGGTAATGAATTTTTATGCAGAGAAGATAAAGGTCGAACCAATTGAGAATGTGGTTTTCAGCATACCCTCAGATTATAAAATAATAAGCCATAGTGAATACATGCAGATGAACAAATAAATACATTTAGTATGAACCTAGGTAAGATCATATTGCTGCTCCTGCTTCTTTTGGGTACAAAAGCAAAGGCCGATGGTGTATATACAGATTGGGACAAAGCGCTTTCGGAAAGGTATGATGTCAGGGTCATAAAAATGCCATTTCGCGGGCTGGATAGTATCCCCGATATCCTTGATGAATTCCCTAATCTCGAAGAACTTAATCTTAACAATAACCGCATTAAGGAATTGCCCCCATCCTTATTTAAATGCAAGAGGTTAAAAAAGCTTAATTTATTCCGTAACCGGCTGACAGAGGTGCCTGACTCTATAGCAAGGCTTACTAAGCTGGAAGAATTATCCATTGCTTACAATAAACTGCACGAGCTGCCGGATTCAATTGGCTACTTAATCAATTTAAAAACGCTTAGTGTAAGCGGCAATCAGTTGCAGCGTATACCTGCATCTATCGGGCGTTTAAAAAAACTTGAAATACTGCGATTGTCTTTCAATCAAATAGATTCACTGCCGGACCAACTAATACTTCTTAAAAATCTCAGCACACTAGACCTGTGCGAAAATAAATTGGATGCTCTGCCCGACAGAATGGGGATGCTGCAGAATCTTCACTTTCTTTTTATTGCAGATAACAGGCTTGCCGTCATTCCGGAGGCTATTGGTTATTGCAAAGCACTGCAGGAACTGGATGCCGTTCATTGTGGAGTCCTCAGGTTGCCGCCGTCCTTATCAGATATTATGACCCTCGAAAATGTTTATATAGATACCCGTACCGAACCCTTCTATCAAAACCCCAGATTACTAAGAAGGCAAAAGATAACCGTTGTGCCATCAGGGCGCTATCCTTACCGGCCTGACCAGTGAAATTCTAATGTCAGATATTTCCCAAACATAATAGCAGACGCAATACCTGAATTCATATTCTGATACGCCTTACTGAGGAGATAGCGGCTGTTGGTAGGTTATTTCCTTTTCCTTGGAAAATGTATTCTATCATTAATTACCATTCTATATTTTAGTGCTTTACCAAGTTTTCCATACTCGCTATCAATATAATTCTTAATCTTCTGAATTCCTCTCCAATCAAAATGGTCATTTTGTAAAGCATCTAACACTAAAAGTTCAAAAGCAGTTGCCTGAAGCCAATCTACATTGACTTTATATTTATAGCCAATGGCTGCAATAGCTCCGGTTTTTTGCAATAGATTTTTAATTTTTCTTTCATCAATATTCAAAGTATCGCACGAAGCGAAAAAGAATACTCTCCCTTTTGCCATATTCTCCAATAATTCTCCCAATTCATTTAAAGAAAATACATTTTTGCCAGCAAGGCATATACATTCTTTTTTTCCATGAAACCCAAAATATAGTATTGGAAATTTATTTTGAACAGATTTTGATTTAAATCTGTTCAAAAAATATGCAAGTTCTTCCTTTGTTGCACATGAATGATGAATATGTTCACAAATACCCCTTTTATCCATTATTCAAGTATAGGTTGTATTGTACTTCTATCTTTCACAGATGACGACCACATGCCTTCAAGACAGTAAATTCCTTTTTTCATAAACTTATTTTCGGGTGTTTAAATTATTTTAGATGTGACGAGAAAAACGTGTCCCATCTTGTAAGATGGGGTGCTGTTAAAATAAATAGGACAGCTACGAAATCAGTATAGAAATCAATAATGATACCTGCAAGATAAGATCAATATTGTTGTCTCTTGTACCATATACACTAACCTATGTTCTTCAGTTATTCTTCTCGACCATTTGCCTTTCAAATGATGTTTCAGGGGTTCTGGTTTTCCAAGCCCCGTAAAAGGGGTGGTAGCAATATCAGTTATAAGGGAAACGATCTTCGCTAATATTTTTGGGTCGGCAGTTTTCCATTCATTTAAGTGTAGTAAAGCTTCTTCTGTAAAGGTAATAGTATTCATTACTTACCGTATTTATTTTTAAATTCTTCTACGGTAAATGCAACTACTTTTCCTTCTTCGGCTTCCTTTATAGATTTTTCCAGGTGGGCTTTATTCTCTTTAGATGCTAATAAATATTCAGTCTCATCAAAAACTTCTGATACGGTGATATTGATTGTTTTGTTTTTAAAAGCGGTCTTTATCGCATTTAGTACTTCAATTGACAACTCATTGACATCCATTTGATAAGTAGTAATCATAATACAAAATTAACGAAAAAAACAATAAACTAACAACTCCCCGGACTCGCCATTGTCTTAAAAATCAGCTAAGCGCTATTCTTTTTATATCCGCCCCTAAATTATTCAGGCGTACATCAATATGTTCATAGCCTCTGTCTATCTGGTGTATGTTCTGTATAGTGCTTTTCCCAGATGCAGACAGTGCAGCTATCAGCAAGGCCACGCCCGCGCGTATATCAGGTGATACCATATTAATGCCTCTTAGTGGCACTTGTTTATCCAGCCCTATAACTACCGCTCTGTGTGGATCGCACAATACAATTTGCGCCCCCATTTCTATAAGTTTATCTACAAAGAACAATCGGCTTTCAAACATTTTCTGGTGAACTAGTACTGTGCCTTTTGCCTGCGTTGCTACTACCAGCACTATACTTAAAAGGTCAGGTGTGAACCCCGGCCATGGGTGGTCATAAACTGTAAGAATGGAGCCGTCTATAAATTTATGGATGCGGTAACGGTCCTGGGAAGGTATATGTATATCGTCTCCGTTTATGCTCAATTCTATACCCAGCCGTCTGAATGTTTCAGGTATAATACCTAAGTGGGCCACATCAGCATTTTTTATGGTAAGCTCACTTCCTGTCATAGCAGCAAGCCCTATAAAGGAGCCTACCTCTATCATATCTGCAAGCAGGCGGTGTGTGCATCCTGTTAAAGTCTTAACGCCCTCAATAATGAGCATATTGGAAGCTATACCACTGATCCTGGCACCCATCTTATTCAGCATGTGGCACAGCTGCTGCACATAAGGCTCACATGCCGCATTGTATATCGATGTAGTCCCTTCGGCAAGCACAGCAGCCATAACAAGGTTAGCAGTACCCGTTACAGATGGTTCCTCCATTAGCAAGGTAGCGCCGTAAAGGTTGGTACCATTTAATGTGAACAAATGTTGTTCTGCATCAAAATCGAAAGTAACCCCCATCTTCTCAAAACCAAGTATATGGGTATCAAGACGGCGGCGCCCTATCTTATCACCACCGGGCTGAGGTATATAAGCTTTTCGGAAACGCGCCAGCATGGGTCCTGCAAGCATCACGGTGCCACGCAACTTCCCCGATTTCTTTTTATAAGTATCGGTTGTGAAAAAATCCGGGTCTATATTATTTGCTTGTAAAATAATGGTGTTCTTTGCCGGCCGTTCCACACGCACACCTATTTCCTGTAAAAGTTCTATAAGCGTGTTTACGTCCAGTATATCGGGTACATTATGCAGCGTTACTGCCTGGTCTGTAAGCAGGGTAGCGCATAGCACTTGCAAGGCTTCATTTTTTGCTCCTTGCGGGCTGATGGCCCCGCTTAGTTTATGTCCACCGTGTATTTCAAAAGCATTCATAAAGTGCAGGCCTATTTGTTTTTATTTTTATTGAATTTCCGGTTCTTATTATAACCTGCATTTCCATAAGATCCTCCTCCACGGTCGCGGTCTCCTCCATTATTAAAATTACGGTTACCACCTCCGCCTGATCCTCCCCCACCTTTAAAGTTGCGGTTATTATTATTCGGGCGTGGTTTAAATGCGGGGCGGTTATCAAAATGTACGCGATATCCGCCTGTTTCATAAACCAGTTTCCCATCTGATAACACAAGTAGTTCGTTCTTGATCATATCATCATGCACAGGTTCTTTATGCCAATTGGTATAAGCCAGTTTCATGTAATAGCCTATGGCCTGTGTAAAACCTTGTTTTTTCTCAGGGTCTGTTTCGGCAAGGGCTTTCTCCAGCAGCGCTTCCAGGTTTTTACCTAAGTGGCGGTTAGGTATGCTATCCTGGGGATAGGGTAGTACCTCAGGCTTTTTAAATACCATTTCCGGAGTCGGAGCAGGGTATGGGGCGTCCACATCCAGTGTAAAGTCCGTCATCTGGTGCAGGTGGTCCCAAAGCTTATGCTGATAATCTTCTATTGTTTTAAGGTGCGGCGTCAGCGTGGCCATTAATTCTATAATAGCCTCTGCATTACGCAGTCTTTTTGCACGGTCATCAATGGTAACTAAAAACTCCACCATTTTCTGCACATTACGCCCATATTCAGGCATCAGCATTTTACTGCGGGTAGTATTGTATTCTAAATTCATGTTGTAAAATAATAGCTTGATTTAATTAAAATAATAGCACTCAAATACAAGAATGCATGCAATGCGTATGATTGAAAAGAGGTGGCAAGTCTGATCCGGAAAAAGGAGGGATGGATTATATTGCCGTGGTACGCATTGTAAAGATAGGGGAATTTTAATAATAAAAAAATCAGGAGCCCCATGGTCCGGAACTCCTGATCTCAATATGATTGAAACAATATTTTAGCTCTTATTTTGCCTTCTGTCCAGCTTTCTTCACTGCCTTGTCATGTTCTTCGGTCTTTTTTTCAAAATCCTGTATCTGTTTCAGCAGGTCATCATTAGGGTCGATAGCGCTTATTTTATCTTCAAATTCCTTTATCTTCTCTTTGTTCTCCTTATTAAAATAATACAACAATTCATAATCGTAAGCGGTCTTAAGATCGTTTTTCTTGTCATGGTTCGGCCCTACAATGCCCAGCCATTTATCAAAGAATGGAATGGCGCTGCCTTCTTTAGCTTCATTGTCAACAGCGGCGGCAACGCGGCCTCTCCAATAAGTGCCCGATGGTGGGTCTGGATATTTAGCTTCCCATTGTTCAGCAGTTTTTGCGGCATTAGGGTAGTCTTTTGCATAATAATACATGATAGTGGCCCATGCATAATCGGCAGCGCCTGTTGCGGGGTTTTCACTTATCATCCTGCTATACCACATGGCCGACTTAGGATAATCTTTATTGGTTTTAAAGCCTTCTGCTATTTGCCTGTATATATCAGATTTGTCTTTCGCAGAGTCTGATTGCAGCGTTCTGTTAAAATAAAAATTGGCAGAATCAGTTTGTTTATTCATCAGCAATATCCAGGCATAATTCAGATAGTCGTCCGTAGTGATTTTTTTGGGAGCTTGGGTTTGTATATACCTGCCGGCATTCTTTAAAGCATTGACAGTATCATTGGATTTCTGCTGGCTGAAACCAAGTATTCCGTATATTGCGGGACTCACCGGGCATTTTGCAATTATTTCATTAGCGGCTGCAATGGCTTCAGGATAATGTTTAGCAAGATAAAGTATTTCTGCATTATGTATTTTGTCTTCGCATGAATTGTCCGACAGGTCAAGATATTTCTTGTCATTGCTCAGGGCTTCTTCATACTTCGCCACTCTTTCATAAACATAGGCAAGGTCGCGGTATGGCAAAGGATTAGATGGGTCAGCATCTTTTGCTTTATTATAGTTAGTTAAAGCGTCTGGGTAGGCATGGGCCGCATACCATAGCGCGCCAATGCGGTAAAACACGAGCGAGTTTTTGGGATCTTTGTCTGATACGTGCTCATAGTTATTCATCGCCTCGCCGCCGCCGCCTTGCATTTTCTGGTAGGCATCACCCAAGGCTATATGTACATCTGCATCATCTGTTTTTTGCAAAGCGGTTTTATACCAGTCTATCGCCTGTTGGATATTTGCACTTGCATTGTCAGAATAATTTATAGCATCTGCAGCATACTTAAATGGTTCCCAATCTTTCTTTTTGGCCTTGCTCACCACTGTTTGCAGTATTTGCATGGCCTGGGTGGCATTATTTTCAGCGTAGGCAGCTCTCGCCATACCCGACATGTTGGCAACATCCTCGGGAAATTTACCGAAACTGGCTTTCGCATCGCTTAGTTTACCGTCTGCCAATTGGCACAAGCCCAAATAGTAATTGGCCATTGGATTACCGGCTGCCAGGGGTGCCAATATTTTTTCGGCACTCTGGTAACGTTCATAATTATACATCTTAATGCCATCATTAATCGTTTGTGACCATACATTTACAGACCACAAAAGGGCTACAAAAATTACAAGTGTTTTTTTCATTTTAACAAAAATTACGTACAGCTGTTTTTATATTCTGTTGTTTTTAAAAAGATCTATTTGGTATTCATTTCTGCACTCCTTATCACCACCGTCATCTGCAAAGGAAAAAGAGAAGCATGGTAGAAAATAAGTTGTCCCCTTCCCCCCGCTAAAAAATTCGCGAAGCCCTTGCTTAGCCCGGGATAATTATCCCGGCTTATGTAATATAGTTTGCGTGTTAGCGGGTATGTTTTCAATGCTATATAAGCCTGGTAAGGTTTATAAAATTGCATGGTACTGTCATTCTGTATAGCTGCAACCTGCACTTTGTTTATGAAAGCCCCGGTGTTCGTAGCATCACTCGAATCACTCACATAACTCAATCCCACAAATCCTATTGCATCCGGATTCTTAGCCACATAGTCCACCACCTCATTATTATTTTTAGCGGCAAACACATTCGTACCCAATTTCTGTCCCTTTAGCAGCGAGTCAGTAATATATCGCACGGTGCTGGAGCCGCTATTGTCAAAGACCACCGTATATTTTTTCTTATACACACCGGTTAATATCCCTTTTAACTCGGCCATGCCCAACATACTGTCAGGAGATTCTTTATTCAATATCACAGCTATCGCATCTCTTGCAAGTTCCTGGTAGGATGGCGCAATTTGCTTTTGGTCACACAGTTCTTTTTCTTCTTTTGTCAATGGCCTGGTTACAAGTATCAGGTGCACCTTGTTATCAAAATAGTCTTTAAAACATTCGGCCTCCGGTTTGTAACTGATATTTATTTTCGCATCGGGGTAGCTGCTGTCAAAAACTCTCAACTGCTCTTCTATTACCGGTTTGTAAGTTTCATCTACCGCTATCTCTATGCTGCCGGCGATTAGCGTATCGGCGTGCTTTTTAGCCGGCTCATCGCAGGATAAAACAGACAAGCTGATACTTGCAAACAATAATATTTTCATCAGCGGGCGCATAAATGCAATTTTAGGCATTATTAGGGTCGTATGAAAGCTTATAACAATATTTTAACAGGCTTGCAAAGGTAAGGTATGAATCATTTTTCCTGCTTTATTTTTCTGAAATTACTAATACCCCTGTACACCCTGAAAAGGCCATAAAATATAACCAGCCCGCCAAACAGGTTGGCATAGGTCGGAGACAATTCCAGGCTGCCAAAATATTTAGCATATATAACTAAAGCGCCAATTAATATGTAGAATATTCCCATGCCCAGGTCCAGGCTGTTGCGGAAATTGCCATAGCCATTCCTTTTGTTGCTATTTTGTTCTTGGTTCATTGCTTGATTTTGCGGCAAATTTACTTTTTAAAAATAACGTTAACTATATACGGCTTAGTATGACCGACAGAAACAAGACACAGTAACTGTAGTTTTCCATATTCGGAGTTTAGAGAAATTACACTATTTACCACCGTCTTTTTGTTGCATTTCTGTAACTACTTTCAATAAATTGGGGGCAACGCTCGCTTCCGGCATTAATGGAAGTATGGGGTCGTCCTTGCATACCTCCAATGCCTGGTTCACCTTTTGTATGGCTATGTCATATTTTTTCAAATTAGCATACGCCAGCCCCATACCACAAAGCGAAATATAATTATAAAATCCACCAAGATTATATCCTATACAATCCTCCCCATATTTTATAGCAGCATCATTTTGTTGCAAACTGGCCTTAATAAAAGACATCATCGAATACAGCCCCACATTATCTGGTCCGTCTTTTTTCAGGTACAGGCTTATCAGGGAGTCGGCCAAAACGAAATTGTTACTCTGAAGGGCATTCATCCCCTTCAAGTCCAGCCTTTCGGTATCTTTTACAACAACCGTCAACGGCAGGCCGTCTATTTTTTCGGCATATATGCTTTTAGATGGCGGATAGAACTTTTCAAGAAGCTCAGGAGCTAAAAATAAATTACTAAATAAACCGTAGGTCCACGGTATCCTGAATCTGTAAAAGTCTTCGGTATAATTTATTTTCACTTTAGCTTTAGGATAATTGGTCCTGAGGTATTCTCTTAGAAAAATGCTCATGTCGGTCGCTATTACCACAGTGTCTTTCGATGACAATATGTGTTCATGTTCCATCATCCACTTGGCTGCCGGTGCAGCTGTTATCTGCCAGTAGTCTGTTTCATAATTATAATAAGCGGCCTTGTACCCACCCGGGAACTCATTAAAATAATACTCATAAGGGTGGTTCTTTATCATCCATACCACAGGCCTTATCATACCCAGCACACATAAACCAACAAACGCTATTTTGAATGCAGGCTTTTTCAGGCCGTCCACCAGGCTATTCAATCCCAGCCCCCCTACTATGCACAAACCGGGATAAATGAACAAAAAGTGCCGCCAGGACGAGTATATTGAAACCTGGGAAACAATAGCATACACTACCGGGAAGATGCTGGTAAACAATAGCAGCAAAATGATCTTAAAATTATACTTGGCATAATTGCTGATAACACTGATGATGCCCCATACTATCACCATCAGAATAAAAATTGGTATGGTAATGCCCATCATTTTGGGCAGGTAATATATTGGTATGGTCAAGGAGTCCATGAACACACCTTCAAATGGCAGAATCACCTTGTTCGGGAATTTTTTTACAACGGTAAAAGTTTCAATAATGTGTGCAATTGGGTCGCCAAGAAGATAAGGCCAGCTGATAACAACAAGTGCCATACCGCCTGCCCCAATAAGTATCAGCTTAAGTAGTAAGGGGCCGGCATTTTTTATCAATCCCCTGTACAGTTCTTTATTGGTAAAAGCATAAATGGCAATAAACATTGCCAGGTAAATGATTATCAGCAAACCGCCAATGCGTTCTCCCGTTATAAAGGCAAAAGACAGCATCAATAATAGCGTACTTTTCCAACCCGGCTTGGGCAGCTCTTCAAGAAAGCAAATAATAAAATAAAGGCTCGCCATATAACCCGTGCAAAAAGGAATATCCTTGGAGTTCATGAGCGAGCTGCCGAAAAAGGTAGGAGTGAGGAAAAGAAGCCATATTGTAAATAACGCGGCCCTCCATCCGCTTGCCTTTCGCGCTATCAGCCCCGCAAAAAGCAGGGCAAGCGCTGCGAATAGCTGTATGAATGCGTGGCGCACATTATATTCATTAGGTCCCCCCATTATCCCGAATATTTTATTAAAGCCTACTGGCAGGTACTCGAACGAACTGCCATAAAAGCGCATTACAGAGGCTGTTTTTGCTCCGTCATTAGTTTCTGCCATAAGATAACTGCTATCCTTGCCTGCACTGGCATAAAAGGCACAATTAGTTTTGCAGTAATTATTCATATAGATCTCATCCGAGTGATAGCCCACATTGAAACCACTAAACCATAAAATGCCCAGCATCAACACTAAAGAACCGAAAAACCACTTTTTTAAAAATACCTGGCCTGGGGCTTGGCTTCCCTCGGGCACTGCCTCTGCAGGAGTAAGGACCGAGGCACTGCTTTTGGAGGTTTCAGTTTGGTAAGGCTTGGCAATAGGGGCCCTTTTCTTTTTAGACATTCTGCAGAAGGAATTTTAAGATCAATATGTAGGTAACACTAACAACGATGTATGGTCTTGGTAATACCCAGCATATGTATATGCTAAAGTATAATTTTTTCGCAAAATGTTCAGTAAGGCCTTAAAATAAAGATGAAATCATAACGTAAAATATATTTCTGCCACAGCCTAAAACGGCACAAATTTTGCGGCATAAAATAGCATTTAAACCTTGGCGTACTTAAAATGAAAGCATATAAAGTTCAATTTACGATTAACGGATTTCAGTATTGACCAGCGGGGTCTCAACCAATATCAGGACGATACAACATATTATTCCATTAACTAAAGCGGCAAAATTCAAGAAAGTGGCAAAAGTGGCAATTTTTGCGCATAAGAAAGCATAAAAAATTAAAAATCAATCAAATATACGATATAAGGAATACACATCAGCGGCAACAGGCAGGCAACAAAGCGGCAGCAATAATAAAAATAGAGTATAAAAATGACCTTCGGTTTAGTTTGAAATTACACAGCCGAAAATTTGCAAAGGCACATTTTTGCTGTCGTGGACTGCAAGCTAGCTTACGCAGTGCCCCACAATAGCGCTGCTAACAAACACGCAGCCAAGCTTTCCATTAGGCACGCGGAGCGATTTGCCTAATGGTGGCCTTTCTTTGGTTCGTTTCTTTGGCCATCCAAAGAAATGAACACTCGAGTAGGACAAAAAAATCGACGCAAAACCGTCAAAACCATTTACCATGGCTCATATTATTGTTTTTATTAGCGGCCATTTAGCGGCCAAAAAACGGCCATCCAAGCAGCCGCCAACTCAGGCTTTCCGGCAATGAAGAGAATACTTTTAAAAGGAACGAATAACTTTTAATGCGAATTACGCCAGGTATGAATACAAGCAAATGAGTGCGCTATACTTCCCCTACGATATTTGTCTCGCATAGGCACCCCCTCCTTTGGAGAGAGTCGGGATGGGGCATAAAAAAAAGAGACTGTGGGTTATACAGTCTCTTTTGGAAAACGCTAATAGAAAAATTACTTTTTCTTTTTAGCGGCCACTTTTTTCTTAGGAGCAGCGTTTTTCTTAGCTGCCGCTTTTTTGGGAGCTGCTTTTTTAGCTGCTGCCTTTTTTGGAGCTGCTTTTTTAGCTGCTGCCTTTTTTGGTGCAGCTTTTTTAGCTGCCTTCTTTGCTGTTGCCATAAACTGTGAAATTTAAGGGTTAAAAAAAATCCTTATAATGGCAAAATCGCCGTGCATATTATGCCTCGGCGATCGCGTTAACTTCTTTTATTGATACTAATGTCTTCGTACGTGTCTTTCGGAACTCAACCATGCCATCAGTCAGGGCAAATATCGTAAAATCCCTTCCCAGACCTACGTTTTTACCAGGATGATAAACTGTACCACGCTGGCGTATAATAATATTGCCTGCTATAGCCGGTTGACCACCATATATCTTTACTCCAAGTCTTTTACTTTGTGAATCCCTGCCGTTCTGCGAACTACCTTCACCTTTTTTGTGTGCCATTACTTCTTTATTACTTATTTATTATAAAACAAATTTAAACAATTTCATTGATCTTTATCATAGTCAGGCTCTGGCGATGACCATTTTTCTTCTGATACCCCTTACGGCGGTTCTTCTTAAAGATAATAACCTTATCACCTTTCAGATGATCCATTATTTCAGCCTGTACTTTTTTATTGTTGTTGCTAAAAGTGATGTTGCCATCATTATTAACCATCAGCACATCAGAAAATTCAACTTTGTCACCGGCATTACCTTCCAGGCGATGAACATAAAGTTGATCGTCCTTTTTTACTTTAAATTGCTGCCCCGCTATACTTACAATTGCAAACATGGTGTTCCTAAAATATTTTTCGCAAAGTTAATATACTTTTTTTGGTTTTAACAAATAAAATTCATTATTTCTCTCTTTTTCTTTTCTTTTTTTATTCACAGGTTTTGCAGATTTATTTATATAAGTCCTTCATGCAAAAATACACATTCTTTTCAAAAGCTTGCCAGCAAAGCCTTACAGGCCTTATTTTTTCTTTACAAATTTGTTAAAATCATTGTTAAAATAAAAATCAGCACGCTCATAATTGCACAAAAAATTTTTTTATTTTTTCAACGATGCGGCTTATTTATTGATGATTATAGCCAAATTCAGCGGAATGAGGTCTGTATCAATGATGCTCGTTTTTACATAAAAAACGGCCTCAAACATTTCAATATTTTAAAATTTTCCGGCAAAAAGATGTACGATAAAATGAAGTTAAAGATCAGGAAATTTCTATTTGGCAACGAAGAAACGGATTATGTAAATTTGCGCATATGCATAATTATTTAGAGGGGCTTAATGAGCAGCAGAGGGAAGCAGTAGAACATATAGATGGCCCGCTCATGATAGTAGCAGGTGCAGGTAGTGGCAAAACCAAAGTATTAACAACGCGCATAGCCCATTTGATGCATAATGGAGTGGACGCTTTCAATATCCTTGCTCTTACTTTCACCAACAAGGCAGCAGCCGAAATGAAGGAAAGGGTGGAGCATATATTAGGTAATAAAGAAGCACGCAATTTATATATAGGCACTTTCCACTCTGTTTTTGCACGCATACTACGGGCAGAAGCAAATAAATTAGGCTACCCGAACAACTTTACCATTTACGACACCGATGATGCAAAAAGTTTGCTTAAAACCATCATCAACGAAATGAACCTGGACGATAAACATTATAAACCCGCTTTTGTTTATAACAGGATATCGGCAGCAAAAAACAGTTTGTTGGACCCGGCAGCATATAAAGATGACCGATCTATTCAACAGGAGGATGCGCGGACCAACCGACAGATGATGGGTGATATTTATGATGCCTATGCTAAACGTTGTTTTAAAAACGGGGCCATGGATTTTGATGACCTCTTATTTAAAATGTATGTGTTGCTCACCAATTATCCTGATGTGCTGGCAAAATACCAGCATCGCTTCGAATATATATTGATTGATGAGTACCAGGATACCAACCTGGCTCAATATGCAATAATAAAAATGCTGGGTGCACGCAGAGAAAATATATGTGTAGTGGGCGATGACGCTCAAAGCATTTATTCGTTTCGCGGTGCTACAGTGCAGAACATACTCCAGTTCAAAGACGATTATGATGATGTGAAAACCGTTAAGCTGGAACAGAACTACCGCAGCACACAAAGCATATTGAATGTTGCTAACAATATTATCGGCAATAATAAAAACCAGATACCTAAAAACCTCTGGACCGAAAATAAGGAAGGCGAAAAGATCATACTCGCCCGCACTATGACGGATAATGATGAAGGGCGTTTTGTTGCCGATGCCATACAGGAACAGAAACTGCGTAATCATTACCTAAATAAAAACTTTGCAATTCTTTATCGTACCAATGCGCAAAGCCGCTCTTTTGAAGAAAGCCTCAGGCGGATGAACATTGTCTATAAACTGTATGGCGGTGTTTCCTTCTATCAGCGCAAAGAGGTAAAAGATTACCTCGCCTACCTGCGTATTATTGTAAATACGCAGGATGAAGAAAACCTTAAACGCATCATAAATTACCCTGCGCGTGGCATTGGCAAGACGAGTATTGATAAGATAACGGTTAAGGCCAATGAAGCAGGAAAGACTTTCTGGGAAATCATTGAGCAAATGGATGCTTATGGACTGAGAGGGGTAGGTGGAAGCGCGGTGGAAAATTTTGTTATGATGATAAGAAGTTTCCGGACCATGCTGGAAAAACAAAATGCCTATGATGTGGCATTTGCCGTTGGAAAGGGGACGGGGCTTGTGCAGGATCTTTATAATGACAAAAGTGTAGAGGGCCTGGCACGTTATGAGAACGTACAGGAATTGCTGAACTCCATAAAAGAGTTTACAGAAACACCGGATGAAGAAGGAGAACTACGTGATAAAAGTCTCGGATCTTATTTACAGCAAATAACCTTACTCACGGATACCGATAATGATAAAGACCCTGACGCAGATGCCGTGAAACTAATGACGATACATGCTGCAAAAGGTTTGGAATTTGCCTGCGTATTTGTGGTGGGCCTGGAAGAAAATCTTTTTCCAAGTTCTATGAGTATGTACACCAGGGAAGACCTGGAAGAAGAACGCCGTTTATTCTATGTAGCAGTAACACGCGCCAAAGAGCGTCTTTGGGTTACTTATGCTAACAGCCGTTATCGTTTCGGGCAACTGGTGCAAAATGAACCCAGCAGGTTTATTGATGAGATACCCGAGACGCATCTTGATAAAACATTTACAGGCTCCAGCCATCGTGCTGGCAATACCCCCGGCAGCTTTGCGAATACGCGCCCGCAGTCAAATGAAAAAACATCTTCACTTAGAAAGATTGCGGAGCGGGTACAGCAGAAGGCCGTGCCGGAGCATAAGCCATCAACAGATTTCAAAGCCGATGACCCATTGGGTATGAATGTGGGCATGGAAGTGGAACACCAAAAGTTCGGCTTCGGCAAAATAATGCAATTAGAAGGTGGCGCAAATAACCGTATCGCCACCATACAGTTCGGCGAAGGTCATGGCCAAAAAAAGATCATGCTGAATTACGCCCGTCTAAGGATAGTTAAAGAATTGTAAAAAAAATATTTTCTGCAATATTACTTAGGATTGTCCGTTCCTTTTATCGTCTTTAAAAGTAGAATATCCTTTGCAATAGAATTTATAATTCAAAGACCGGTTATGGATTATTCATTTTAAAGCGTCTAAACTTAAATCGCTTTTTTATGAAATATACACACGTAGTTATCACCTCAATTTTTGCGCTATCCATTACTTATACTGCGCAAGCTGAAACAAAACAAAAAGTACATATTGAACAAGCCACTGTTTTCCTGAAAGGGGCGGAGTTGGTAAGCTCTGCAAAAGTAAATATCCCGGCAGGAGAGAGCGAAGTGATATTTACCAACATTTCTGGCAATGTGAACGAGCAAAGCCTTAATGTGGTATCAGATAAAGATGTTGTGGTGCAATCATCCACCTACCAGAACACAGCAACCCCGGGCGATGTTGTTTCTCCCTTGCTTAAATCTCTAAGAGACAGTATTGAGAAAATACAGGAAGAAATGAAACTTACTGCCATGCGAATGACCGTGGTGGATGCGCAACTCACAATATTTGATGAGAACAATAAATTAGGGGGTGAAAACAAGGGCTTGTCTATTCCCGATTTGCAACACCTGCTGGAACTCGTCAACAAGAGAATGGAAGAATTACTGGTGGAAAAGCATAAGCTGGAACTAAAGAATGCACTTAATAATGCAGCTATAGCAAAACTGAATGAACAAATAAACCAGGAGCAGCAAAAGAACTATCAGGCAGGCGGGCAACTAACTGTTAAGTTCTATGCTACAGAACCCGCCACCTCCAACATCGTTATTAGTTATGTAATTCAAAATGCTGGTTGGAACCCCTCATACGACCTTCGGGTGGAACAACTCGGCGACCCTGTGAAATTATTTTACAAAGCCAATGTATATCAGAACAGCGGCATAAAATGGGATAAGGCACACATTATTTTATCAACCGGCAACCCCAATGAGAATGCCGAAGCGCCTGTATTAAATCCATGGTATCTCTCATTTTATGTTCCACCTGTTCGCCAGGGCCAAATGAATGACGCAACTGTAAATGCGTACAGGACCCCGCTGGTGGACAGGTTAGAAACAAGGTCAACTAGTGATTTAGCATCCCCTTCACCCGGAGTATATCAACGGAATTCCGGCTCTAGCAGGCATATCAGCGGCGATAGGAGTAATAGTAACCAGTATAATGTCGATGGTGTTACTGTACAAACTAAAAGCACTACTATCAACCAATATGTGATTGCTGATAATTCAGGTATCAACTCCACTTTCGATATTGACTTGCCTTATAGCATCCCTTCCGATGGTCAACAACATGCAGTCGCCGTTAAAACCTATGAGCTCCCTGCCACTTATCGTTATTATGCAGTGCCCAAAATGGATAAGGATGCCTTTCTGCAGGCACAGGTTACCAATTGGGAAAACTTAAATCTCTTACCCGCCAAGACCAGCATTTTTTATGAAGGCAGCTACGTGGGCCAGGGGGAACTGAAAATGCAGGTAGTAACCGACACAATGACCTTATCACTAGGCAGAGATAAAAAGATCATGATAAAGAGAGAAAAAGACAAAGAACTGAAAAGCAAAAAAACAATGAATACAAATGCACTTGAAACAGTTGCTTATACTACCAACATACGTAACACACGCAAACAGGCAATAGATCTTGTAGTGATGGATCAGATGCCCGTAAGCAATGACAATAATATATTAATAGAAGACCAACAAAGAGAAGGCGCAGAATATAATGAGGACAAAGGAGAAGTGAAATGGACTTTGCACCTTGCTTCCAACGAATCAAAGATGCTGAAATTGGGATATACTGTGAAATACCCGAAACAAAAAACCGTGAATAATCTCTAAAATTGCGATGCCCTGTGCTAAAAAGCCAGGGCATCTTTCTTGCTCTTATATATCCCTCTATGTAAACTATTCTTTATTAAGTCTTATTTCCTGCAACAAATAATTAGTATTGTCTTTAGTTTTTAGCAGGATATAAATATTGTATTTGCCATTCGATGTACTAAGATCACCGATAGCGAATTTTGAAGTAGGATTAGGTGTACCGCTGTTTGTTATGCTAAGATCAATCGGAGGATTCTTGGTAAAGAAATCTTTTAACACCATTTCTGCCTGCGAGCGGCTATAAGTAGATTGTGCATTATTCATTGTGATCGGCACTACATTATCATAATACTTCGTCAGGTCGGTTATTTTATTCGACCTGATATCATTAACAACATCCTCCAACTGGGACTGGGCTTTCGCCGACACCAGGAAGAGAACACAGATGATAGTTAAAACAAGTCTTGTAGTAGTTCTACTCATAATATTAATGCCACAGATACACAGAATAGTATCAACAAAAACCAAGCCAAATATAGGAATATCGGGCTTAGTGAACATTTTTCCTTTAAAAATTAAAATAAATAAATATTTAATTAAATTTAAAGCCCTTCCCGAAAAAGCTATCACATCACTTAGTTAAAAAAACCTATATGACAGATTGCCAAGTATTGGCATTACCGATTCCAACTGGAAATGAAGATCTTTACCGGCACCCACCTTGACCGTTGCACCGGAAAACGATACCCTCGATGTTTCGTTAAAATTAGGTGTGAATACCTTTTTTTCATCAGCACCACTTGCTTTATCCCTAAGAATCACTACAAGCTTAAAATCATTGCCTTTCGTCCATTGGTTCACGATATCCATGTTCAGTATAAAAGCTTCCCTGCCGGAAGCGCCGCTTATTTTCTCCGAGATGATATTTGACACTAGTATATGGTCCATTTATTATGTTTGTTTTAAGGAAGGGAGATAAATTTATTAAAAATTAGCTACAAGCTCTATTTTATTTTAAATCATGTTAAATTTCTATTTCTTTTTTTTAGGCTTTTTCAAATCATGGTAATTGACAAAATGTAAAAAGATCACTGATAATCAATTTTCAATTTATTACACATAAAAACATTTAATTTACCATAAAAATAAACTATATATACCCGACTGCTTCCCGAATAGGACACTTGTTGTTTACAACAAATTTTTAATTTAGCACCCGATAAAAAACGAGGAAAAACATTTTAGGATAAAGAGTCATGCAATATTTTTTTGCTTTTCTTATAACGTTGGGAGCGTGGCTGGTTGTTCTGTTGGCGTTGGACACCCAGGCTGATCCCTTGAAAATTTTTGTGGTCGCGGTCGCTTCTGCAATTGTTTCCCTCACAATATGGAAATCCTCATTCAAACCTTTAATGAGGTGGTATATGAAAAACTTTAGCAAATCATATAAATACCGCAGGCAAAGGCCCATTCTGAAGGAAAAAATAAAAGAAGAGGAAAAAGTATAGCTCGTCTGCTTTGGTAACGGCATGTTAAGTGCTAATAAATCACTTGTTAAAGCGCCCGTAATAAGATATCACGCAAAACACTATGCCGATATTTGTACCCTAATACATATAGTCATGGTACAGAGTAATAATTTTTTAGCAAATCCGGAGGTAGTAGAAAAGAGTAGCTTTCTGCTTGCATTCCTAATCAGTTTCGTTGTGCTGTTAAACAGCCACACTTTTTACAATCTTGCAAGTGCGGCGTCAACAAGAGCGGCAATGCATAACATCGAAGCCAAAGCCCAACACGTTTTGGATCTTGGTTTGACGGAAGACGTGGTAAAACCACAGCAGGCGAAAGACCTGGATAATTCTTTTGCCGAATAAAGAACTTCATTTTCAGATATCATCTATTTCCACTACTTCATCCTTTGGAGGGCGGATCAACTGGTATTGACGTGCGAAATTGCACCAATGACAATCTTCTTTGCCGCAACCTGTGTCAAATTCATGGTTCATAATACGCGAGTAGGTATCCTTTATTTGTTTGCGCACTATTTCTTCATCCTGCGTATAAACGGGCACGAACACTTGCTTATACTCCTTGCTTTTCTCGCCTTTCTGTATATAATCGAACATGCCCATTTTTACAAGCCACCTCCTGTCCTCGCTATTCTCAAGCAGTAATTTATAAAAAACCATCTGCCTCCAGTAGTCCCCGCCCAATGGGTCTTTTTCGTTAGGCGCTGCTGTTAATGCGCTCGCCGATTTGTCGGGGTCGCCCGTCTTATAGTCTACCACCTTGCAACTGTCTCCCTCAAATTCTATCTTATCTATCTTGCCGGTAACAGGCACTCCATCAAGCATAAACCGGCTTACCTTAAATTCTATTTCTACATTTTTAGAAAAAGTATTGATGTACTTTTCGTAATAGTCGGGTAAGACGGATAAGCCTTGTTCCATCCGCCTGTCGAACTGCAAACTGGTAAAAGAACCAGACTCCGAGAACATAGCAGACCTGAATGCACCAATGAGATGATCTTTATCCGGAAACTCCCCGTGCTTTAGTTTCATTTCCTTAAAAAAGCGCTCCAGGGCATAATGCACAGCACTGCCAAAAGCAAGAGCATCATTCTTCATAAACGGTACACGCAGCAATTGCTCATAATAAAAACTAAGGGGACAGCGCAAAAATTTCGACAGCGTGGTATAGCTTATGGCAATTTGTTGCAATGCCCGGTCTATCCATTGGTTATTGGCCAGTTCAATGCGCACCATAGGAACAGGTATCATTGCCCATTGCATATGTTTCTGCAAATAATCTGAAGATAGTTGCGGCATAATACGCTCCTCTGGCGGGCATATCTCATCTATGAAAACAGAATTTTGCAATGGCTTACCCGTATTGTCATTCAGGGCATAAGAAATGTTCAGGAATTTCTTAGCGCGCGTCAGCGCCACATAAAACAGGCGCCTCGCCACTTCGGCCTTATATGTCTTTTCAGTATCGTCATTTGTCCTGGTGATGGTATCCGGCAATTTATATTCATTGCCGCCGCCCCTTTTCTCTTCCCAGAAGTTTTTTGTGCAGCCCACAAGGAATACATACTCAAACTCATTTCCCTTTGCGCCATGTGCTGTATAAAAATGCACGCCGTTGTCATTTTGAATTACACGCTGCATCGGAATGCTAATGCCTTCTACTTCCATCCGCTCTATCATCAAAATAAATTCTGCCGGTCTTTGGCGCACATTCCGGCTATGAAGGTCCTTGGCGTATTCAAAAAAAGTATGCAAAACTTGTATGTTCCATATATGGTCTTTGGTTTTAAGCAAATGCGATACTATGCCACTTTCATAAATTATTTTTTCCAGCAGCAGGGGTAGTGGCGACTCCGATAAATGCCTTTGCCATTGTTCAATATTATTTCCCAGCCTCCGCAATGCTTTGGCCGATCCCAGTTGCAGCGACTCGAGCAGCAGGTCGTTCGTTAATAGCAATCGCCAATAGCCCAGGCGTTTGTCCTTCGCTTTATTGGCCTGTATATATAACGATAAAAGGGCAATGTCGGCCGGCGCTATCCCGTAATAGGGCGCATGCATCATCTCAAACAATATTGCCTCTCCGCTCAAGGGCTCTTTTTGTTCCAATTGCAGGTAGCGCAGCACATCAATTATCTGCTGTATAAGCGGCAGATCCAGTATATTCACAGGTTTCTTTACATTATAAGGAATGCCCTTTCGCTCCATCAACGATATAAGGTTTGTTGCCTGTTTATGTTGTGCATATATTATAGCTATATCGCCCAGGTTCACTCCTTCATTTTTCAGTTGCTCAATATGCATCACCACATCAGCTTCCTCCTGTAGTATATTATTATAAACACGTACAAGAGGTTTTACATTATGTTCCTCTTCTTTAAACCTGTCTGACGATGCGATAATATTTTTATCAAGTTGCAGGTCATTCAATTCGTTTATCAGGCGCTGGCGGTTGTTCTGTATCGTAGCCATCGCCTTGTCCAATATCAGTTGAGATGATCGGTAATTATGCGGCAGCACCACTATTTTTATATTCTCTTTAAAACGCAGATAAAAGTCTATGATATTGCGGATTCGTGCTCCCTGGAACTCGTAGATAGACTGGTCGTCATCACCCACAACAAATATATTAGGGTCTTCCCAGTATTGGCTTAGCAGATTCAATAATTCGCTTTGAGATCCGTTTGTATCCTGGAATTCATCGACAAGAATAAATTGATGCCGCTCCTGGTAACTTTGCAGCAGGGCCGGGTTGTTCTTAAACGCATCCAGCACCCAAACTATCATATCGTTAAAATCGTACAGGCCGCTTTGTTTCATTAACTCCTTATAGGTATCAAAGAGGCCGGCAGCTGCACGTGTTATATTCATTCTGCGTGTTTCTTCATCTACCTGGGCTTGCTTCAGGTCGCCCTTTTTATATTCTTTGGTCGCGCGTTTATATATATAATCCTCCCGCGCGGGCAGGTCGTTCAGATATTCATCTATTGCATGCGAAATAGCTGCAGCGCTCAGGTTTTCGCGCTTCATCAGGTCAAACAAACTATTAAGGCGATTGACATCCGAAAAAATATTGCCGCTCAGTTTACGTAACAGGTGCCCTTGAGGTAAGTCGCGGAATATCTTATCCAGCAACTCTATCCTTTCCAAGTCGCTGATGGGTTGTAAAGAACGCAGACTGAAATACTCCCCGTTGCTCTGTATCACATTATTGCAAAACGCATGAAAAGTGCAGATGTTGATGCGGTGTGCCGCTGTGCCTATTATCTGCACCAGGCGTCGCCGCATAGAATTGGTTGCTTCCTCTGTATAAGTAAGGCATAAAATTTCTGCAGGCTGCACCTGGGCCTCGCTGCGCAGCAAATTGGCTATACGCAGCGACAGCACCTCCGTTTTCCCTGTTCCAGGCCCTGCAATTACCATTACAGGACCATAAATGGCGTACACGGCCTCTTTTTGCCTTTCATTCAGCTTATTATAGCGTTGCAGGAACAGATCTTCATTAATGGGCATCCTTAAATTTTAAGGGTTTTTTATGAAGTTAGCAAAGCTTCGCTGATTTGAAAAAAGAAACCATGATTTATATTTGTATCACTATCTTTAATTATTAATTAAGCGTATGAAAAAAATATTACTATTTACAATGTTGACCGGCTTTATTGCCGGCACAATGGCTTATGCCCAAAAGAAACATTCGTCGAAGGATGCCCAGCCGGCCAAAGAAATGACAAGCAGCACCGACACTTTACTGCCATACCAGAAAAACCCCAAATTTCCGGTATTCAGGCTCTTGCTTAAAGACAGCAGTACCGTATTCAATACCAGCACTTTGGCTGATGGGAAACCCATTATGCTCTTTTATTTTGGCGCCGAGTGCGACCATTGTTTCAGGGCTATCGAGAAACTGTTGCCGGGTATGGATTCCTTGAGTCATGTACAGATAGTCATGGCAACTTTCTCAAATCCCACTCCGATTCGTGCCTTTTATGACAGGTTCCACCTCTCGAATTATAAGAACATTACGATAGGCAAGGACAATGATTTTTTCCTTGGCCCTTTTTATGGTGCAAAATCAGTACCATGTGTTGTGATGTACGACAAACATAAAAAGCTTGTAAAGAAATGGGAAAGCGCCGATGAGATACACGGGCTCACAGTAACGGAACTTTATGAGGCTGCCAACGGGAAATAATTTTTTTTGAATTAATGATTTTTTGAGTCCTGTTCGCGAGAACGGGACTTTTTTTGTCCTCTACCTATTACGACTTCCAAAAACTGAAGATATATACCGAACTAGATTGAAATTTGTACTTTTCGAGCAGTTCATAAGAATGTAAAGATCAAATTCATGAATAAGAGATGGAAGATTGCCCAATATTTTGAATTGAAGTGGTGGAAACGTTACCTCAATGAAAAGGATATACAGGAATACCTGGCCAACAAAAAAAAATACTGGCAGCGTCTCTACGACCTGGTATCTAAAGAAGTGCAGATAGGTCCCGGCAAGTCTATCCTGGAACTTGGATGCGGGCCTTCGGGCCTCTACCTGCTGTTTGATAAAAATAATATCACGGCGGTAGATCCTTTGCTGGATGAATATGAAAAGCATCTTAACATATTTTCTAAGGCAGCATACCCTAACACAAAATTCATCACCACTACTATTGAAGAATACAAAAACAATGAAGAGTTTGATGTGGTCTTCTGTATGAATGCGATCAATCATGTATCGGATATAGAACTTGCTTACGCGAAACTTGCAGCATGCGCTAAAAAGGGAGGGAAGATAATCGTGTCAATAGATGCACACAATTATGCCTTCTGCAAATTTCTTTTCCGGCTGCTGCCGGGCGATATCCTGCATCCGCACCAATACGACCTTGGCGAATATGAGATTTTTCTGCAAAAGAACCAGTGCAAAATTCTGCAAACTGAACTTGTAAAAAAAGAATTTTTCTTTAGTCATTATATGATGGTGGCTGAAAAAATGAATTAGTGCTTTGGTGAAAATAGAAAAAATATAAATATACAATGGCTGCAATTATGATACAAAAAGAATCTGTTGACTTTTTAAATAAGCTGAAGAAAAACAATAACCGCGACTGGTTCAGTAAGCATAAAGACCTTTATACAAAAGCGCAGGAGAACCTGATAGACTTTGCCGATGCCCTCTTGCGCGAAATGAACAAGCACGACAATATAGAAACAACATCGGGTAAGGATGCACTCTTCAGGATATATAAAGATGTGCGCTTCTCCAAAGACAAAACACCTTATAACACCCACTGGAGCGGCTCTTTCCGAAGGGCTACAAAGAAACTGCGCGGTGCTTACCATTTTCACATTCAGCCCGGCAACTCTTTCGTAGCCGGCGGCTTCTGGGGCCCTGATGCCAATGACATGAAACGAATACGCCAGGACATTGACGCGAATTACGATGACTGGAGAAAAATGCTCGCGGGTAAAACACTGGTAAAAACATTTGGCCAGATGAGAGGCGCACAGCTCAGTTCGGCGCCACGTGGCTATGCCAAAGATCATCCCGCCATCGAACTACTGCGCTACAAGCAGTTTCTTTTAAAACACGAGTTTGAAGACGAAGACATCTATAGCTCGGATTTTTTAGATAGCGTGAACGACACCTTTAAGAAAATGCGCCCCTTCCTCAACCACATGAGCGAAGTGCTTACCACCGATGCTAATGGAGTATCAATTATTGACTAACAAATCGTCTATGCAACAATATCGGCTTATCAAACTGTTTATTATTGTCTTTATTTTCCTCATGTCAATCAGTATCATTCCTATTCAAAATTATTGTGAGTTATTGAAAAAAGCTGTGTGTCAAAAACAGGGCGAAATCTCTTTAACCTATTACAGATAGTGGAATCTTACCTGAGTAATCCCTTTAGCAAGCTGTTGTAAAAAGCATTTGCCTTGCCTTATTTACGATAAATCAGGCCCGGAAATAATTTTTCGAAATCTATAAAAAAGGGCATATGGCATTATTTCCTTCTTTTTATTTTCCTGAATCATTATATTCGTTTTTATTGAAGAACTAAAATGGCAAAAAATAAACCTCAAAAAATAATTGCAAAAGCTGCACCTGTAGCACAAAAATCACTGCAAGCTGCTAAGGGAACCAAAACGAGGTTTTCCCTAAGTATCAAGCTTGCTTTTTTTCTAGGCATTATTTCTTTTTTGGTTTATGCAAATACCCTGAAAAATGGTTTTGCGTTGGATGATTTCCAATCCGTAAGGGACAATGTGCTTGTTAATAAGGGGCTTGCTGGTATATCGGAAATATTCAGCAGCCCATATTTGGGAGGAGGTATAGATAATAATTTTTACCGGCCTTTATCGGTTGCCACATTTGCTGCGGAGTACCAGGCCTGGGGAATTAACCCGCAGGCCCAACACTTTATAAACATACTATTGTTTGCAGCCAGCCTAATGCTTCTTTTCTTCTTTATAGACGGGCTTTTTGAGAAGAAAAAAACAATTGTCGCTTTTATAGCTTGTTTTGTTTTTGCACTTCACCCCATCCACACAGAGCTTGTGGCCAATATTAAAGGCCGCGATGAAATACTCTGTTTTCTTTTTGCTTTTTTATCTCTTAATCTATTCCTTGCCTATAGCAGGAAGGGGAAGTTATTATATATAACTGCGGGGCTTGCATCGCTTTTCCTGTCATTATTGTCGAAAGAGACCTCCGCTACCTTGCTGGCAATTGTGCCCCTGGTTTTCTTTTTCTACAGCAATGAGAACATAAAAAGGAGTATCATAGTAAGTTCTGGAACGGCTTTAATTGTCGCTGCATTTTTACTGTTGCGACATGCGGTACTGACTAGCCATGCAGCGGCCAACTATTCGGATATACCTTTTGTTATGAACCCGCTTGCGGGCCCGCATATTTCTTATGCCACCCGACTGGCAAGCGCCATCTACATTTTGGGCTATTATGTGAGACTCTTTATAATACCCTACCCGCTCATCTGTGATTATTCTTATAATGCCATACCTCTTGTGAGTTTTGCAAATATCTGGGTATTATTATCCCTGGTGCTTTATTTGTTTTTAGTTGTGGCGGGCTTGTGGCGCTTGTTTAAAAATAAAAAAGACCCATTTGCATTTGCAATTCTTTTCTTCCTGGTGACAATGGCTTTATTCTCCAACGTTTTCTTTCTTATCAGCGGTAATATGGCTGAGCGTTTTATGTTTTTCAGCTCCGCCGGGTTTTGCCTGATGCTGGCACTTGGCATTGAAAAAATATCGAAAACCGATGCAGGTAATACCATGGATTTCTTAAAGCAGCCTTTGATCATTGCTATCCTGGCCTTTATAGGTATTGCTTTCACCTCTCTTACCGTTAACAGAAATGCCGAATGGTCTGATAACTATACTTTATTTTCCTCTGATGTGGCCAAGTCGCCGGAGAATTGCCGCCTTAACTATTTTATGGGAACAGAATTGGGTCAAAATGTCTATGCTGAAGAAAGCGACCCGGCGGCTAAGAAAAAAATAGCTGATGACGCGATAAGCTATTTGAGTCGATCATTACAGATATATCCTGACTTTGCGGAAGTGCATTTAAACCTTGCAGGCGCATATTACCTTCGCTCAGATTTTGATTCGGCTGCCCTTCATGCAAAACGCGCGCTGGAGCTGAGCCCGGGGAAAGTAGATGCAATAAAAAACCTTGCTATCATATATGCTGCCATGCAAAAATATCCTGAAATGATAGCACTGTATGATAAACTCGTGCACGCGGACCCCAAAAATAGTGCTGCAAATTACTACCTGGGCAACGCCTACTTTTTGAACGCACAGTATGATTCTGCCGAAGTGCATGAAGAACTGGCCTTGCAACAAGAACCTGCAAATGCTCTTGTTATGAAGGACCTGGCAAGGGTTTACTTTTTTAAACAAAAATATCCTGAGGCTATTGCACTTTGCAAACGTATTTTAATGGTACAACCCACAGATGTTGACGCTTGTGTAGACATCAGCTCGGCTTTCTTTAATAATAAGCGTTTTGATTCCTGTATTTATTACCTGAATGCCGCTATCAAAATTAATCCCGGCTCTCCCAGGATCTATGAAAATCTCAGTGTCTGCTACCAGGCTATGGGAAAAGCAGACTCCGCAAAAAAATACGAAGCCATTGTACAAAAGACTAAGCCGGGATTTAAAGTGCAGTAAAGATTTTAGGATTTTAAACCACCATAAAGCCCAACACAAAAAATAAGATACCTGCACCTGCTAGGGCGAGGCTTAAATACCATATCAGTTTTTTCCTGGTAAGAATAGCAACGGCAGAGAGGGCTACCGCTACCTGGAAGATTGTAACCGCCCTTGAAAAAACCACATGCATGTGCAGGTGTACTTCAGAGCTTTTCTCTTTTTTTTCCGCACCTTCTTTAATCTCTTTCTTTTCTTTCTCGTAACGGTCTATGGTTTGTATATTGTCGGCCGGTATGGGTTTACCCAGCGCAATAAGCGTTTGGGATGTATTTTTATACAGTTCCTCC
>JABDGU010000029.1 GCA_013285905.1 Bacteroidota bacterium
GCGGGCTTTTTCTGCCCCATTGCGCAGCATCTTTTTCAGGCCGTCTTCATCCCTGTGCAGTTCCTCCACGCGTTGGCGTATAGGGCTGATAAAGGCAACCATATCTTCTGCAATCTGTTTTTTCATGTCCCCATAGCGTATAGTACATTCATTATAAGCCTTCTTATAAGTGTCCGTCACATCGGGTTTAGACACCAGTTCCATCAGCAGGAAAATGTTCTGTATATAATCCGGCATAGGGCTGTTTGGCGCTGTGGGGCCGCTGTCTGTTTTGGCCTTCATTACTTTTTTGCGTATCAGGTCATCAGCATCTGCCAGGTAGAGTGTTGCATTCCCATTTTCGCTTTTGCTCATTTTGCCACTTCCATCAAGGCTGGGCACTTTTATAAGGGTATTACCGTAATTAAATGCCTGGGGCTCGGGGAATAACTCCCCATAACGCCTGTTAAACCTTTGGGCGAAATTGCGGGCCATTTCTATATGCTGCTCCTGGTCTTTGCCTACCGGCACTTTCACAGCTTTGTGTATCATTATATCCGCCGACATCAGCACAGGATAGGTAAGCAGGCCAGCGTTCACATTGTCCGGCTGCTGGCGCACTTTGTCTTTAAAGGTGGGCACTTTTTCCAGTTCCCCTTTATAGGCCATCATGTTCAGCATCAGGTATAGCTCAGGTATTTCAGGTATATCACTTTGGGCATATAAAGCAACTTTTTCAGGGTCAAGGCCGCAAGCTACATTTTCGGCCACTACCCTATATACATTTGCTTTCAGGTCCTTAGGATCAGGATGCGTGGTGAGGGAATGGTAATCGGCCACAAAAAAATAGCAATTATATTCATCCTGCATCTTCACATAATTCCGCATCGCCCCGAAATAATTACCGAGATGCAGATATCCGGTGGAACGTATGCCGCTAACAACAATTTCTTTACTCATAACTTTGGCAAGATACAAAAGGGACAGAATATGATAAAATAGAGGGCTTTATCCTTTTTTCCCTTTAAGTACACTTTGTAATGCAGCTACCTGGTTGTCAAAAAAATATTTCCTTACCTGGTAGGGATATTCCTCATAAAAAGAATTGTCTTCGTTTATGGTATAGCCGTCTTTAATATCCTGCATACCTTCCAACGCAATTTTCAAAGCCGCTTCCTTCTTATTCAGGCGTGACAGGCAAATTGCTTTATAGTATTTTGCATCAGAGAAATTTTTGTATTGCTTCAGACTGGCATCGAAGTTCTCGATTGCCCCGGCATAGTTTCCTTTTTCATACTCCACAACACCCATATAAAATAAGTCCATGTAATGCACCCAATTATCTCCTAATGATTTTTTTTGTCCATTGATACTTTGGCCGATATAGTATTCCGCAGAATCAAAGCGGTCCAATTGCAAATAACAAAGCCCGGTATAAAAATCATAACTGTGATCCATCAGGCCAATATTGCCATTTATGCGGCGGGCAGTGTTAAAATCAGCAATGGCGCTTCCATAGTTTTTCTGAAAGATACATTTCATGAAGGCCCTGTAATCAATATACTCCCGTTTATCATATTTTACAGCGCTATCCAGGTAGGGCATTCCTATTTCGTACTTTTTCTGTTTACACAGCGGCATAGCTTTTTGCTGCCAGAAAAAAGCTCTTTGGGGTGTTAGGGCAAGGGCACTATCCAGGTAGCGCTGGCGCTTCTGGCTGTGCAAGGGACTACGGTCAGCACTGTCCCAGTAAGCATCTGCTTTTAAAGAGTCTTTAAATGAAAGCATGTGGGCAGTTTTCTGCCCGAGAGCAATATTGTTCAGAGCAAAGCAAATGCATAGCAGCAGGGCGATATGCTTCATAATATTCGAGTTTAATGTCTGAATAAAATTATTTCAAAAGCAAGTCGCCGAGTTTATTGTCGAAAACAAGGTCGTGACTGTGGCTGTCATTATTACAATCTGTATGAAAAATACCTGCCACGATACCACCCTTTTTCTTTCCTGTCATGTAGTTAAACAAATCGCTTGCCCGCACCGGCGTGGAATCATTCAATGTGATGGTCTCCCCTGTTGATAAACGGGTTATCCTAATCTCCTCAATAGTCAGGGTGCAATTAGCAAGCGTTTTATCATACGTTTTATAACGAAGCTGTCCGGATTCATCAGGTTCCAGGGTATTGCAGGTAGATATCCTGGAGTCTTCCAGGTTCTTGCATTTAGCCGATTGAATAATACATATTTCTATAGGGCAGGCGGTACCGTTACAAACTATTTTCTCCTTTTTGTAGTAGTTGTAAAGGCCGTTCATATTATTTTCCTTTTTCGGTAGCGGAGTCTTAGTTGCCAGCAGGCTTCTTGTTTCGGTATTTGCTATCTCTGCTGGTTTTTTATGCACAATTTCTTTATTAAGCCCCGCGTCAGAATCGGCCATTATTTCTTTGGCAATCAATGCTGGGTCGCCCTGCTCTTTTGTCGTATTGATAGTAGTATTTGTCGTACTTGCAGATAAAACCGGCTGTTCGGTGTTGTTAAAATGCTGATAGCTGAGCCAGGTGCCGCCTGCGAGTAAGACCAGCGCAGCAGCTATCTTTATCCACATAAGAGGCCTTGGCGCAGGCTGTTTGCGCTGTTCTGTACGTTCTTTAAAACGCTCCCATGCCCTATCCTCATCGACATTGCTCGTGGCAGCGAGTTTGCTGCTTTCATTCCATAACAAGCTGAACTGCTGATAGTATTTTTTATTGCCCGCGCTCTCATTCAGCCAGTTTTCCAACTGTTGTTTCTCGACATCAGAAGACTCGCCAGCCAAATGTTTGGCCAGCATATCGTCGCTCATATAATTCATATTGTTGCTCACAACATTAAATTTTTCAGGTTAATTAATAAAAAGACAATAACAGGCAAAAACTCTGCAAGTCGGGTTCTTAATACACGTAATGCCTTGCCCATTTGGTTCTCCACAGTCTTTACAGAAATGCCAAGCTTATCAGCTGCTTCTCTATACTTCAGGTCTTCGAAACGCACCAGGTGAAATACAGCCCTGCATTGCTCCGGCAATTCATTTATGGCAATATCTATTTTTTGCTGCAGTTCTTTCAGACTTGCGATATCTCCGGGACTTTGCTGGTCTTTAGCGCTATATTTAAGATGCTTTATATACCGCTCCCCCACTTTAGTATGTTTTATTACATTCAGGCTTTCGTAATAAACAGACTTGTATAAATAGGCAGTAATGGACTTTTGTATAGTTATTTGTTCTTTCTTCTCCCAGAGTTTGTAAAATACATTCTGTACAATTTCTTCTGCAAGAGCATCCTCTTTAACAAGACTAATAGCATAAATGTGCAGGCTTTTGAAATGGGATTTGAAAAGATTTTCAAACAGGACCGAACTTCCGGCGTTGGATAGATGTATGCCGGCTGTTTCGTTGTCCATTGCTAAGCTTGGATGTTGCAGGTTAAAGATAATTGCTTCTGACAATTTGCAGCTTTATTATAAGACAACAAAACTTCGTCAGACCCCTACTTATAAACAATATATATTATGTGCTTTAAGGAATAGCTTATTCCAAATCCCCCAGTCCTATCACTTGGTGCAGAGCAGGTATCTCCACATCGCGAAAACCTTTTTTGATAAGCTTGTCACGAAAATGTTGCTGCACATCATATTCGCCATGCACAACAAACAATTTGCGCACTTTATTTATATCCTGGCAGGCAAGCCATTGAAGCATGTCTTTGTAGTCACCGTGCGCACTTAAACTACCTATTACGGCCACCTCTGCTATTACAGGATAGCGAACGCCATAAATGCCCACTTCTTTGGCGCCGTTTTTCAGGCGGCCTCCCAGCGATAAGGGTTCACAATAACCAACAATTAATATAGTATTTGCGGCGTCGCCAATATTATGCACAATATGGTGTTTCACCCGTCCCGCTTCGGCCATGCCTGAAGCGGAAATAATGACACAAGGCCCTTTTACAGAGTTTAAGCCAATTGACTCATCCACACTTTGCACATAACGCAAACCGTTAAATGCAAACACATCAGTGTCTTTTTTAAGCGTCGCAGTGACCTCTTTATTAAAACACTCCGGATGGTGTTTGATCACATCAGTTGCTTCAATAGATAGCGGGCTGTCAACATAATAAGTAAGCGCAGGCAGCCTTCCTTCGTTAGACAGGTTGTTGAGTATGTACAATATTTCCTGTGTGCGGCCTACGCTGAAAGCAGGAATAATAAGTTTGCCCTTTTTCTCCAGGCATGTATGCTTGATCTGAGAGAGCAAAACATCGGTGGCGGGAGTAACCGCATCATGCAATTTATCTCCGTAAGTTGATTCCATGATAATATAATCAGCCTGTGGGAAGGTATCCGGAGAGCGAAGCAGCATATCGTTATAACGACCTATGTCTCCACTAAATGTGAGCCTCACTTCTTTTCCACTGTCCATTAGTTTCAAGCTCACAGAAGCAGCGCCAAGCAAATGCCCGCAATCCCTGTATAGCAACTCAATATCTTCATCTATCTTGAACGGGGTATCATACTCCAAGGTTTGAAGCATTGGGAATACCTCCCTGGCATCATCCTCCGTATATAATGGTTCTACCGGCTTCCGTCCCTGCCTGTCGTGCATCTTGTTGATATGCTGCACATCGGATTCTTGTATCCGCGCAGAATCGAGCAAAAGTATCTTTGCAAGGTCTTGGGTTGCAGTCGTCATAAATATCTTGCCTTTATAGCCTTCCTTTACCAGCTTTGGCAGGAGACCTATATGATCTATATGCGCGTGGGATATGATAACGTAACTAAGTTCAGAAGGATCAAAACCGAACTCAGCGTTCAATTGCAGGGTTTGCTTGCCCAGGCCCTGGAACATGCCACAGTCTAATAATATCTTTTTGCCCTTACTAAGATGTATAATATGCTTGGAGCCTGTTACCGTGCGGGCTGCACCATGAAAAGCTATTTTCATTATTTATGGAGGATTAGAACTATAAATATAGCAATGAAAAACGCAAATAGCTAATCGTTTAGTATCACGGATGTTAAATAAACCCCAGCTTTTGCATGGCTACGTCCGCATTCCGGCGGGCTATTTGGCGTTTGTAATTGTACCACCATTCCGGAAATAACTTTATGAGCATATTGTTAAATCCCCGCATCCCGAAAAGATGATATAAAGTATTGAATTTGGGCGCAATACCTTCAGGAAGCGCGCGCAGGCTCATGGCAAAGCCGCTGTCTATATATTGCATGTGATGCCAGTAGCCTGCAGGCATGAACAATGTTTCGCCGTGCTCCAATATCGTTTCATAGGCCTGTGCATATTTTAGCGCGGGGAAATTGTCGGTATCAAGACTTTGGTGCCAGTTTACAAAACTTGCGGCGCTCTCCACTGTTGCGGGCATTTTATAGATCATTGGCGACTGGGCATTATCTAATATCAATACACGTTTGCGCCCTATGAACTGTGTATGGAAAATATGAGACAGATCAATATCGTAGTGCATGTGTGCTATGGAGCCCGAGCCACCGACAAACATCATCGGGAACCTTTTAAGAAAACCCTTGGCAAGGTGTTCCGGGAATGTAAAATCGGACCTGATGTCTTTGGCATAATTGAAAATATTAAACAGGAAAATGCGCAGTTCAACCGGCCCTTTTTGTATCAGATCAAGGTAATCGCCGAACTTCATATAATCATCTGCACCATTCACTAATACCTTTGCACCCGCCCTTGTGTTATTATAAACGCCTACTCTTACATCCCCAACCAATTGCTTAAAATAGTCCCAGTTCCATTTGTTGTGTGCAGGCCATTGGCTGGATAATTCAGTAAGTATCACCGGCTTTTTAGGGAGTAAATAATTTTGGCGGAAGGCTTGGGGGGAAATATCGGGTACTCTTTCTATTGAAGTGAGCTGCATAAGCCTGAGATATATTTTTATTTATACAAAAAACTATGCCACTATAAATATCCGAAAAAATACAGTTATACAAAACAAAAGGCCCTCCGTTTTGAGAACGGAGGGCCTACATATATTAAATATTATTGAATTATTTTTTTACCATTGTTTTGAACACTTCCTCATTCACTTTCACAGGGTATTTCTTGCGCAACTCGGCATGCCAGTTCTTTTCAAGATAGTCCTGATACTCAGCTACAACATAACCACGGGCCTCATCAAGCGTTTTGTTGGTAGGCTGCGTATATACTTCGTCCACTTTCACAACTGTATAGCTGTTGTCGTCATTTTTCACACCTTTGGTGAGCTTGCCGGCAATAATTTCACTACGCGGAGCGTCCTTAAAATGAGAGAATTCATAACGCCCGCGCTGAATGTTCAAATTGTCGGGGGTAGTGGCTACATTTAGTTTTTTAATTATTTCCTCATCAGTGGCTTTGTCGTTCAGCATTTTAACGCCTTCTTTCATCGCCGCTTCATTCTTAAATTTGTACACAGAGCCTTTGAAACCGGCTTCCCACATGTACTTGTTCTTATGTTCTTCATAGAATGCTTTCAAGCCCGCAGAATCTTTGGAGGCTTTTCCCCAAACAATATGGTCCTGCAATTCAAACAGCATTATGCCATCCCTGTATTCTTCCATAAGGTTTTTGAAATCAGGGTTCTCTTCTACTAGTTTATGCTCTTCAAAATCGTTCACCACGCTGTTTACATACATCTTATACAGGTCGGCAACAACAACAGGCTTTGAGCCTGTGAGCCTGCCGTGCGTAACAGTTTCCATATAATTCACAAAATCAGACTGCAAATAGTTTTTACCGGCAAGCGTAAATACAGGCTGGTTCATGCTCCTGAAGTCTGCTGCTTTAAAATTGTTTGCACTTTTACCGGTATCAGGTATTTGTTGCATTTTCTTTACGATAGCTTCAAAATTTGCCTTGTTTTCTTTAAAGCCATTTTTTGCTTTTATTTTATCAAAGAAGATATCATGTGCCATTTGCGCACGCGAATCGCCGTCCACTTTATGCTTTATTGAAACCTTTAAGCTGTCGAAAGGTTTTAAAGGATATTTTTCAAGCAGTTTAATGATGTGGAAACCATATTCTGTTTGAACCGGTGCTGATATATCGCCCGGATTATTAAGTGCAAAAGCTGCTTGTTCAAATGCAGGCACCATGCGGCCCACCCCAAATGGTTTTATAACCCCCGCATCGTTTACAGAGAATTTGTCTTCAGAGTATTTCTTAACCAAATCGTCAAAAGAGGCCCCGTTTTTCAACAGCATTTCAACACTATCGGCGCGCATGCGCGAAGCTGCTATACCCGCTTCACCTTTCGACTTGGAAGTGGTGATAAGTATCTGTGCAACTTTTACTTCGCCGGCATCAGGGCGCTTGTCTATTACCCTGATTATATGGTATCCAAATTGCGACCTGAAGGGTTTTGATATTTTACCAACGGGAGTATTATAGGCCATATTCTCGATGGGATAAACAGTCTGAAGCGCTGTAATATAACCAACCACTCCTCCGTTATCTCTTGTGGCCTTGTCTTCAGAGAATTGCTTAGCCATGGCATCAAAATCGGCTTTGCCACTTGAAATGAGTTGGTAGATACTGTCTATTTTTCTATATGCGTTGGTCGTATCGGCATTTTGGGGAGACATTATAAGGATATGAGCAATGCTAACATCTTCCTTCATCCTGTCGTAAGCTTCCCTCACGAGTTTGTTGGTAACCTGCTCGTCTGTAAGATAGTTTTTGGCCAGTTGCTTACGGTAATTATCCAGTTCGTGCTGAATATTAGTAACAGTATCAACCCTTTGCAGTTCAGCCTCTTTTACCTTCATCCGGAATAGAGAATAGAGGTCAAGGTATTCACGCAGTGCAGCTTCAGACAGGTCAGGATTTTTGTTTATGCTGTTCTTTTCATAAACCCTTAAAAAATCCTGTTTAGTTACCGGGTATTTGCCATAGGTGAATAATGTTTGCGCCAGGCCGGAAGAAATAAATAATCCCGAAGCAATACATGTTAAAAGCAACTTTCGCATTGTGTAATTCTGTTTTGGGGTAATATAATGGTTTCTTGTTTTTTTATTTTTTCTGTTCTTTTTCTTTCTTTTCCTTCTTATCCAGGAAATCTATGATAGTACCGATATTGGTATGATCAAGCCTTTTGCCCCTGATGATCTTCTTTTCGTCGAGCAAATATATGGTAGGCGTGCTATAAACATCATATTTAGACCTAAAATCGCCTGTGTGCTCAGGATCAGAAGTAATGATCCAGCCATCAAGTTTGTTCTTCTTAATGAAATCGTCCAGTTTCTTTTCTTCTTCTGTAATAACAGAATATATCTTCACGCCTTTGGCCTTCCACGACGCCTTATAGGCAGAATCTATTATGGGCATCTCAGTAATGCAATGGCCGCAACCCGGGGACCAGAAAATAAGCAAGGTATATTTGCTTTTCACACCCAGCATACTTACTTCCTTACCAGTGCTTATCTCTTTCAGTTTCACTTCTGGGGCCACATTACCAATAACGTTAGGAGCAATTTTAGAAGCACGCTCTGTATATTTCTGCAGTTCTTCGTTAGTCAACCAGGTAGCATCCCCTTTCATATAATAGTTCTCAACCAGATATACAAATACCTCGTCCATACCCATTATTTTACTGTTCTCTACGTTGTGCGTCATCCACCACAAAGTATATTTGAACAATTCTGTTGTGCCTTTTGTTTGTTTCAGCAACCAATCTGCTTCATGCTCCATGCTATCCGGCCAAGGCAGGGTCATTTTATTGATATACTCATCAAGTTTGCCATTATAGATCGGGGTATGTATCAGGCGGTCGTCCTGGAAATTAAAATCATCCCAATAGTGTTTTTTATAATAGTTGTATGCGAAATTAGAGTCAACCGTTGTTCCATCGGCCAGGTAATGCTTGCCTTCCGGAACCTGTGGAACCTCCAGAGATTTGAAGATGGAGGACAGCATAGTGTTGGGATTGCTCTTAATATAATCCCTGCGGTAATTAGTTAATTTTTTAGATTCTTCAACACTTTTTGCACGAACTGTGGCTGTATCGTCTTTGGTTTTTGCAGCTTCAAACTGTTTTTGCAAAGCCTGTTGTTTTTCGCCAAAGTCTTTCAGGAAGCCAACGTATTCCATAAACTTGTCATTCTCAGGCGAACCTTTGAATTTGATGCCTGTAGGTAATTTTTCGGCCGTGGCGGTGATGGTCATATCGTCACCATTATTCAATAAAAATTCGAAATAGGTTTTCTTATCGTCAAGCAGGATAATGTAGATGCCACCCAAGACTTTTTCTTTACTATCCATTACCGCAACGCCATTTTTATCAAAACGGGCGGAATCGGCTTTGTAAATTTTGGGTAATGGTTCGCCAAAATAATGCGCCAGGAAAACCATCGTGTCCTTCATGTCCGTAAACTTTACCGAAATATGGTACCCGTCGCGTGCAAAGAGGTTTTGGGACAGGCCTGCAATCAATAAAAGAGAGATAAGTGTGATACGTTTCATACTTGTAAATCGTTAATTATGTTGTTTTTTAGAACAATAGAGACGGCAAATTAAATGATATAGTTGGTGTAACCCAACATAATGCGCTTAAATTTGCGGTGGAAAACAAACAAATTAACAAAATTTTGTCAAGCAGAAAAAAACAAATCATAAATAATATTAAAATCGAAGCTTATGCCGCTGAAGGCAAGAGCATCGCCCATCTTGATGATGGAAAAGTATTATTTGTAGAGAACGCTATACCGGGCGATGTCATCAACGCCACCGTAATAAAATCGAAAAAGAGCTGGGCCGAAGGGCGCATCAGTAAACTTGTAGAGCCATCGCCGCAGCGCATTGAGCCTTTTTGCGAACATTTTGGTGTTTGCGGTGGTTGCAAATGGCAAATGCTACCCTACCGCCAGCAACTGATATATAAACAACAGCAAGTGGCTGACCAGTTGCAAAGAATAGGGCAATTGGAGATACCAGCTATGCAGCCTATAATAGGCAGTCCGCATGAGCGTTTTTACCGCAACAAACTGGAATTTACTTTCTCGGTGCAGCGCTACCGGACGTATGCAGAAATAGCGGAAGCAGGCGATACCAAATTCCCGATCGAACCCGCACTTGGTTTTCATGCGCCGGGCCTTTTTGATAAGGTGGTGGAAGTAAATAAATGCCATTTGCAGAACGAGCCCAGCAATACTGTGCTGAGTGTTTTGCGTGAGTATACAGAAGCAAAGCAATTGCCCTATTATGATATAAAAGGACAGAGCGGATGGCTGCGCAATGTTATTATACGCGTGGCGACCACCGGGCAGGTGCTGGTAAACATTATAGTGCAACACGACAGTGACGAGTTAAGGCCGCTACTGGACCATGTGCTGGCCAATGTGCCGGGCATAAGTTCCCTTAATTATACCATTAACCCCAAGATGAACGATACTATTTATGACCTGCCTGTGCATTGCTATGCGGGCAGGGAATACATAGAAGAAAAGCTGGAGGACTTCCGTTTTAAAATATCACCCAAATCGTTTTTCCAGACAAATACTTACCAGGCCGAGGCCCTATACGGCGTGGTGCGCGATTTTGCAGGGCTTACAGGAAAAGAAACCCTTTACGACCTCTACTGCGGCACAGGCAGCATAGGTATTTTCTGCTCCAAAGGCGCTGGCAAAGTGATAGGCATAGAAGCCGTGGCAGATGCTATTGCCGATGCCAAAGAAAATGCAGCTATGAATGGCCTGAGCAATTGCAAGTTTTTTGCGGGCGATGTGATAGACATCTGTACTTCCGCATTTTTTGATGAGCATGGCAAGCCTGAGGTGATCATTACCGACCCGCCGCGTGCAGGCATGCATGCTAAACTGGTAGGAGAATTGCTGCAAATAAGGGCAGCCAAAATAGTATATGTGAGTTGCAACCCTGCCACCCAGGCACGCGACCTGCAATTGCTGAACGAGGTATATACGGTAGTGCGTCTGCAACCAGTGGATATGTTCCCACATACGCACCATATTGAGAATGTGGCATTGCTGGTGTTACGATAATGTTTTTAACCGCAAGGACGCAGAGGCGCAAAGAAAAGTGTCAGATAATTTTCCGTCCACGCTTGGCATGTCGGGCGGCTATTTGGCTTAGCAATACCAACGAGCATTATGCAGTTCATTTAATTCCCCTTTTAGCGAAAGCTCTGTGGGCGGGCGAAGGAGGATGTGTTAAAGCTTTGCGCCTAGCCAGGGGGATGTTTTCTACCAAAATGTGGACATCTTTTTTTTGAAAACACCTCTCAAAATCGTATCTTTGTTGCAAATCCCGACCCTTCGGGAACATGAAATTAAGTTCTTCTTTTTCTGTCCGAATTAAGGTAAAACTTCCTTAGAAATTTAGACTTTTACTATTGTAAAAATCGCACTTCCTAATCCACAATTTGCCGGTTTCGCTTTTTTCTTAAAATCGGAAGTTTTAAATATAAAATGCTGACTATCAATAATTTATGAATAATTCAAACTTCCGGCACCGGAAACAACCGGAAATTTGAATGTGGATAGCTTGCATCTTGCCCAAGGCGGAAATTAATAGCAAATGAATTCGCTGGCCCGAATAGGTAAGCAGACCGACAAGATTATACACACCCTGTTATTCGGGATTATACAATACTGCATAATATGGTAAATGACAGGGGACACAAAATATTTTATAAGTTTTGACATTTATAATATTTTGTTTTATATCTTTATAATGCTTACCTGGTAAACATCTTTATTTCATGCTTCGTTTTGGAATAATACCCTTTGTCTTTTTGCTTTCACCATTTACTATAATGGCAAAAGAACCTGTAAGCGCAAAACAAGCCAAACAATTCGGCCAGCATTCATTATGTTTTATTGAAAACAAAGGACAGGTAACAGACCAATTCTCCAAACCGAGGAAAGATATACAGTTTAAAGTGGTGGCGGGAAATGGGCTGAACATTTTTATTGGCAATGGGGAGATGCATTATCAATGGAGTGAGCAAAATTCCAAAATCCATCCCGAAACTTCGGGACCAAATTCCAAATTCCCAGGTAATGCACTTAGGACTTACGACTCAGGACTTACGACTGAGATGTACCGCATGGATGTGGCGCTTGTGGGCGCCAATAAAAATGCTGAAATAATAAGCGAGGATAAACAAGATTATTACGAAAACTATTTCCAGGAGGGTTTGGGATAAAAGGGAGTAAGGGCCTATACTTATAAAAAGATTACTTACAGGAATATTTATCCGGATATTGATTGGGTGCTGTACATCAGCAATGAAACGGGCGAATCACATAATCTCAGGGGATTTCTCACTTCGCAAAAAAGCTTCGTTCGAAATGACGGCACGCATGAACAGTTGAAATATGATTTTGTTGTGAGGCCGGGTGGAAATGTAAAAGACATAAAATTAAAATACGGAGGGGCAAGCAGTTTATCTATTAATGCTGATGGAAGTCTTACAGCCAGCACACTTTATGGAAAGATTACAGAACAAGCGCCCTACACTTATGAAAAAGAAAGTGGCGAAAAAGTTGCTTCTGCTTTTGTTTTAAGGGATAATGTTTTGAGTTTTGATGTAGGGGAGCATATTGGAACATTAGTAATAGACCCTGCCTTGGCATGGGCTACTTATTTTGGGGGAAGTGGTACGGACTACGGTGATGGTGTTGCTTCTGATCTATTTGGTAATGTAATAGTTGCAGGCTATACTGCCAGTAGTAGTAATATAGTTACGACAGGAGGGTACCTGACTAATTATACAAGCAGCAATAATACTTTTCTTGCTAAGTTTAACAGCCAGGGAAATATACAGTGGGCCACTTATTATTATGGGGCACCTTATTTTAATGACGACGAGTATGGGGAGCAAATTCTTGCATGTGATCCTACAGGGAACATTTATATAACAGGTATCGTAACCTCGACAGTAAGCGGATTAGCTACCCCCGGTTGTTACCAATCTTCAAATGCGGGGGGGCGAGATGCATATCTTGCAAAATTTGATGCTACAGGAAATGTTTTATGGGCTACTTATTATGGTGGAAGTAGTGATGAACTTGTGACAAATGTAGCCTGCGATGCATCGGGAAATGTATTTTTTTCCGGGTGGACCTATAGCACATCTGGTATCGCTACTTCGGGTGCCTATCAAAGCTCCCCTATAGTTGGGAGTGGTCAAAATCAATTTTTAGCGAAATTCAATTCAATCGGCACCATGCAATGGAGTACCTATTTTGGAGGAAATCACGGTAGCAATCCTTTCGGAGGGCTTATTTGCGATGGTTCAGGTAATGTATTCATTTCAGGAAACACATACTCTACTACAAATATAGCAACTCCCGGCGCTTTTCAAACCACTCTTAGTGCGACATCACTATATGATGCTTATCTTGCAAAATTCAATAGTAACGGCCTTGTACAATGGAGTACTTATTATGGAGGTAATGACCGTCAATATACAGGCGGTCTTGCATGTGACAATAATGGAAATGTATTCTTGTGCGGCACAACGGCAAGTACCAATAATATAGCTACTACGAATGCTTATCAAACTTCATTTAATGGAAGTTATGATGCTTTCCTTGTAAAATTTGATGCTGTGGGTAACAGGATTTGGGGAACATATTTCGGTGGAACAAGTTCTGAGTTTGGGATGAATGTTGTTTGCAATTCTTTAGGCCATGTTTTCCTGTCTGGTGCAACAATATCAAGTTCCAATATAGTTACCGCAAGCCCTTATCAAAGTAGTTTAGGAGGATCCACAGATGGATTTCTTGCTGAATTTGACGGGTCAGGAAACATACAATATGGCACTTATTATGGTGGAAGTCTGGACGATTATATAGAGGCGCTTGCCTGCGACCCATCTGATAATATATTTATGGTCGGCACTACCTATGGTTCAACAAACTTAGCTACTACAGGAAGCTATCAAAATTCATTTGGAGGTGGGCAGGAGGACGCCTTTTTAGGCAAATGGGGTTCAAATACTTTTTTTAATATAGGCCCAGTTAGCACTTTTTTTTGCGCAGGCGACACATTGCGTTTGTCATTTTATAGTAATGATACTTTCCAATTGGGAAATGTTTTCAAAGTACAACTTTCAGATTCATCGGGAAGTTTTATTAATGCGGCTATTATTGGTATGGATACAGCAACAAGTTCAGGCAGCATATTCTGTACCATACCTGCTAATAGTATTGCAGGCATCCATTACCGTTTCCGAATTTTATCTACCCTCCCGGCAGATACAACGCATGCAGATGCTTTGAATATTGTTATTAAAGCAAAACCTGTATTTACAATCGCTACTATTAATCCTGTATGCAATGGGCAAATGTTGCCATTTAATACAACGAGTAATTTTCCTTCTGCTGTTTACCACTGGTCAGGGCCTAATAGTTTTTCATCTTCTTTAGCAAATCCAATTATTAATCCAGTTTCGTTCTCAGATTCCGGTTATTATTACGTTAGTGATACTTTATTAGGCTGTATCTTTAAAGACACCATTCATATTGCTGTTTTTGAAAGCCCATCATCACCAATGGCAAGCGCCAATTACCCCTGCCTTGGAGATACTTTGAAATTATTCTCTTCCAGTGCGGACACCAATATAAACTACAGTTGGAGAGGTCCGGCCTCATTCAATGTGTTTGCACAGGATACTTTTATCAGCAATGCCGCCGCTACAAATGCAGGCGCTTATCATGCCATATTCACACTTGCTGACGGATGCGCAGATACGATTAATGTAGCGGTAAGTGTAAGCATCTTATTGGATTCACCTACGATAACTATAGTTGGCAATCCGGGCGATAGTATATGCCTGGGCGGAACGATTACATTTAGCGCAACAACTACCAACACGGTTAATCCTATTTATCAATGGAGAAAGAACGGTGTAAATATTCCCGGAGCCAATGGTGCAACGTTTACAAGTAGTGCAGTTGCAAATGGAGATGTATTTACCTGTAGGGTACACAGTGCATTGAGTTGCCAGCCTATCGATACTGCCATCAGCAATGCCATAACTCTGCATGTCATCCTGATACCCCCGCCCAATGTTACCCTAACAAGTTATACTATCGGGGACACTATTACTTTTTCGGGGCATGTACCCAATGGCAGCACAGGACTTACTTATCAATGGGAAAAAAACGGAGCGAAGATTTTAGGTGCTACGCAAAGCACTTATACCATCCTGAACGGTGTGGCCGGGGATATTATTTGTTTAATTGTTCATAGCTCTGTGCCATGCACTATGCCTGATTCTACGATAACATGTACGACTATACCGGAGGGAGTAGAAACCTCTCCCAGTCTTTCCAAAGGAGAGGTGATGGTGTGGCCGAATCCTGTGACCAACACACTACATATTGAGGCCGATGAGGACGTGCATGTAAGCATATCAAGTATTGAAGGCAAAGTGTTATTACGAGATTGCTTCGTTCGCCGCAATGACGGGAGTGGAATAAAAATTAATGATTATTCCGCAGGTACTTATATTTTGGAGATCATTGCCACCGATGGCAACAGGTCTTACAGAAAGTTCATTAAAGAATAGTTTGCAATAATAAAAATATATTCACCTTCCCCCCGGTTGAGGACGGGGAAGGTGCAGGTATTCCAAATATTTTATTATATTGAGGGGTAAAGTAATTTTTCTTAACTTAGAATTATTATTGTATCGTTTATATAAATAACCCGATGCCCTACTCTACTCTAAGATATTTTTTTACAGTTGTTTTATGTTTCAGCGTCCTGTATGTTGCTGCGCAGCCTGTTGCCAGTTTCACGGCTACACCTATGTCGGGTTGTTCGCCGCTGTTTGTTTCATTCAACAATACCTCCACCGGCGCCACTTCTTATTCCTGGAACCTGGGCAATGGCAATACTTCTCTTTTTACAAATGCCACCGCTACTTATAATGGCGCGGGCATTTACAATGTATCGCTCACAGCTACAAGCGGGACCGGAAGCAGCGCCCAGAGCAATACCTATATTGTGCAGATATATGTGTATGACCCGCCCACAGTAAATTTTTATGCCACGCCCACAACGGTGTGCCTGGGGCAGCCCATTACATTTTATGACCAGTCTACATTAAACGCCCCCGGCGCGGGCAATTATGTATGGAACTTCGGCAACGGGCAGAGCCAGACGGGCACGCCGGCCACCTATGTTTACCCGGCATCGGGGCCATACAGCGTTACGCTTGTTGTTACTAACGGACAGGGTTGCGTCTCGAGCAACACGATGAACAACTATATCACCGTAAATGCACAGCCAATTGCTGCTTTCAGCGCTTCGACCACCCTTACCTGCACGAATGTGCCTGTTACATTCAACAATTTCAGCACGGGCACAGGCAGCCTGAACTATACCTGGTCTTTCGGCGATAATTCGCCCAACTCCAACGCGACGAGCCCCACACATTCCTATACTTCGCCCGGTACTTATACGGTTACATTGTATGTTGTTGACGCGGCAGGCTGCTCTGATACGCTGAGCAGCACGAATTATATCTCGGTTATTCCGGGAACAGTTGCAAATTTCACGGGGCCGGCATCCATCTGCGCAGGGCAAACCGCCACATTCACTAATACGTCCACCCCGGGATTTACATCCTGCAGCTGGGATTTTGGAGATGGCAATACCGGAAGCGGCTCGCCTGCATCAAATACCTATGCAACAGCCAACACCTACCAGGTAACCCTGACCAGCACCAATAATAATTGCAGCTCATCGGTTGTAAAACCAATTGTTATCAACGCGCTGCCGGCTACCAATGTTAGTTTTGCACCTACGCTACCCTGCCCGGGCGCCGGCATAATATCTTTCAGCACTACTACCCCGGGCACAAGTTATACCTGGACCTTCGGCGATGGCAGTTCCCCATCGAATGTACAGAACCCCACACATACCTATACCACTGATGATTCATTTACTGTTACGCTCGCCATTACCAATTCATTAGGCTGCACAGACACCGGCACCTACCCTTATCTCGTCAAGGTGCTTCCACTCACCCATTGGCTATGGGATAGTATGGGAAACGGCTGTGTGCCCTTCCAGGTGTGTTTTCACGATTCTGCTGTATATGATTCCTACAATGTTGTTACATCGCAAACGGAAACATTTCAATATCCCTCTCCCATCACTTCGTGGACATGGGATTTCGGAGACGGGTCGGTCGTGTCTCATGCTGCCAAACCCTGTCATACTTATACGGTTTATGGCACTTATACGGCCACCTCAACGATCGTTACGGCCAACGGATGTACAAAAACAGACACGATCATTATACACGCGGGCAGCCCGGATACTGCTAATTTCACGGCATCGCCTTTAGTGGCCTGTGTAAAAACCAATATTTATTTTACCAACCTTTCCACGGGGGCTACCAATTATTACTGGAGTTTTGGCGATGGTGTAGTTGACTCTGTTAATGCCCCTAACCCCCAAATATCCTATCAATACCATATACCAGGTGTATATACGATCATTCTCATTGCCGTAAATAACGGCTGCGGGGATACCTTGATAAAACCATTCTATATAACCATTCATAATCCAAAAGCACAATTCGGGCCTCAATACAGTTGCACCAATAATGATTCAGTAACTTTTAATAATACCTCAATCGGCGTAAGTTCTTTTAGCTGGAATTTCGGGGATGGGTCGCCCCTGGACAATACCCATTACAACCCAAGCCATTTTTATGCGACCAATGGAACTTATCCCGTGGTGCTGACTGTACATAACGACACGTTTAACTGTACAGATTCTACTCTTGCAAACATCATTATATCGCAACCTATAGCAAGCATTACTACTCCCGATACAGCAGTTTGCAAGGGCTCACCCATAGTGCTTACCGGCCTGCTGGGCGGCGGAGCGCCACCGCCTGCCACATCTGCTTATGGATGGACCATTGATAATATACAGTATCCGGATTCCATTTACCTGAAAACCCATGTTTTTCAAAGCATAGGGCAGAAACCTGTAACGCTTGTAATACTGGATTACAGGGGTTGCCACGACACTGCCCACAAGACCTTATTGGTAGCTTGGCCCAGTGTAAACTTCAGCGCCTCGCCTACCCAGGTCTGCCTGCAATCACCGGTGTTATTTACAGATCAGACAAGCGATGCTGTTACTACTACATTCACATCCCGGACCTGGGAATTCGGCGATGGGGGAACTATCAATGGTAATAATTCCAGCACCAGCCATAGCTATTCAAATCCCGGAACTTACAATGTCGTTTTATATGTAACCGATAATGTAGGCTGTACTGATTCTCTGCTTAAACCCGCTTATGTGCAGGTGCATAAACCTGAGGCGGATTTTACGGTTGCGAATACTACGGTGTGTAAAAAGAGTGACGTCCAGTTCTATAATCTTTCCCAGGGAGTAGGCCTTACTTATCAATGGTATTTTGGAGATGGCGGAACATCCAGTACTCCTATGCCTGTTTATGCCTACCAGGCCGCGGGAGTGTACACTGTGAAACTTGTTGTTACCGATAATATCGGCTGCAAAGATTCATTAGTGCTGAGCAATTATGTTACTGTAGAAGATGACCCCATTGCATCGTTTTCGCTCACAGATACTTTTTCAATTTGCTCGCCTGTAACTGATACGTTTACGAATACTACGGTGGGAGGTAACACTTACCTGTGGTATTTTGGGGACGGCAATGCGTCGGGCCTGCAAAACGCGGTGAATGTTTACAATACCGCCGGGCAATATACGGTGCAGATGATAGCGACAAACAGCTATGGCTGCAAAGATACCGCTTATGCCCATGTGCAGGTATTGGGTTATTCGGGGCTCATCACCTATACACCATTAACAGGTTGCGTGCCGCTTACCGTTACTTTTACAGCTAATATAAGCATGGTGCCAAGCTTTGTATTTGATTTCAGTGATGGTTCAACCTTTTCAACGACCAGCACTACCGCTACTCATACTTATACTACCCCCGGCGCTTATGTCCCAAGGCTTATACTTAACAGCGCGCAGGGCTGTCAGTCTTACAGCGTGGGTAATGATGTGATAAAAGCCGACGGGGTTTATGCCGGCTTTACCTACGCACCTGCCCCGGCCTGCGGTAACGACAGTGTGCACTTTAACGATACATCGCATGCTGCTTTCTCCAGCATCACCAGTACGGAGTGGATATTCGAAGACGGCTCAACAAACGCCTCCTTAACACCTATTCACTATTATACACCCGGCACCTATAATGTTATACTTACGGAAGTTACCAGTACAGGTTGCCTTGACACAGTGCGCACAACGCTTTCGGTTTTCAATATTCCTTCTATAACTGCCTGCCCCGACACTATAGTTTGTCTCGGCGATTCTGCATCGCTTTATGCCAGTGGCGGCGTTTCTTATACATGGGCACCGGCCGCGACGCTAAGTTGCACCAATTGCGCCACGCCCTATGCCAACCCTGTTGCGCAAACAAGCTATGTTGTAAGCGGCACAGATGCTAACGGATGTGTCAATACCGATACGACTGTAGTTTCACTGAAACTGAAAGCCAGCGGAACAGCAGACAGCCTTGGGGCCATTTGCAGAAACGATACTTTGCAACTGCACTCGCAGGCAGATTACAGTGGCGCCACTTATACCTGGATACCGCCTGGCGGACTGAGTGACAGCCATAGCGCCGATCCCGGCGCCAGTCCCGGCAGCACTGTAAACTACATGCTTATCATAAGCGAGGGCAGGTGCATACCTGACACCTTATACAGCACTGTTATCGTGCATCCCCTGCCGACAGTAAGTACAGGACCCGACCAAACCATTATTGCAGGTAACAGCACTACTATTTATACCACAGCTACTAATACCATCAGTTATTTATGGACACCTGATTCTGCTTTGAATTGCGATACCTGCGCCAATCCGACCTCCACACCTACGCATAGCACTGAATATAAAGTAAGCGTTGTCTCTGATTTCGGCTGTGTTGATACCGCGACAATAAGGATAAAGGTTATCTGCGACCATAGTCAGGTTTTCATTCCGAATACCTTTACTCCGAATGGCGATGGTGCCAACGACCATTTTTACCCCCATGGCAAGGGCCTGCAGATCATAAAATCTTTCCGTATTTATGATAGATGGGGTGAAATGGTGTATCAAAAACAAAATTTCAACCTCAATGAAATTGACAATTCGTGGGACGGAACTTATAATGGTAAAAAATTGACACCGGACGTGTATGTATATGTAGTGGACGCTATCTGCGAAACAGGATCGCCCATAACGTGGAACGGTGATGTCGCGCTGATACGATAAAATTTATTTTATGAAGAAGAATGGCATTGTTTTTATTCTATCCTTTTTGCTCATTGCGGCCTCAGACGGCCCTGCTATGGCACAGGATATACATTTTTCAGAGTTTTACGAAACAAGTATTATCAATAACCCGGGCCTCACGGGCATATTCTCCGAAGATTATAAAGTTACCTTTTTATACAGGAGCCAGTGGGCAAGCGTAGCCACGCCTTACCAAACAAGCCTGATAAGCGCAGAAAGTAAAATAAAACTGAATGTCGTAAATGACTACCTTAGTTTTGGCCTGTTAGGTTACTCTGATAATTCAGGCACTATTAATTTCAAGACGATCGCATTCTACCCTGCCGTTAATTACAATAAATCGCTTGAAGATAAATTTGGATCATACCTGAACCTTGGGTTTACCGGAGGCTATGTGCAAAGGAGCATTGATGTTTCTAAAATGACCTTCGACAATCAATATATAAATGGCGTGTATGTGCCGAATTCCGCAAACGGGGAATCACAGGCTTTCAATCCAAACCTGCAGAACTGGGACCTCGGCACCGGCGTCAGTTTCAACAGCAGTTTTGATGAAGCCAATAAAATAAATTATTTCGCGGGCGTTGCCGCTTACCATCTTACCAGCATGAAAACTTCTATGCTTAACGACAACAGTGTGCAAAATTTGTCGACCAAATGGGATGCCAACCTGGGGCTGAGTTATGTTTTTGATGAGACCTATAGCGCCCGCGTGTATTTTAATTATGTGACACAAAACCCTTATCGGGAAATAATAAGCGGGGCTATGCTGAGGTGGAGCAAAATGAATGATGTGAACAAACAGCCATTCTCATTAAGTGTCGGTGTTTTTTACAGGGTACAGGATGCCATCATCCCAACGGTAAAACTAGATTACAAAGGCAATGTATTTTCCGTTAGTTATGATGTAAATAACTCATCCCTTGAAAATGTGAGCAATATGCGTGGCGCATTTGAGATATCATTGTCCCGAAGTGGGATGTTCCATGCTGGCTATGATGATAAACATGCCTGCCCCAGGTTCTGATCTCACTATTGAAAAACAGTTTTTTATATCTTACAGTAAAATCTATTGTTTAACCACATCCATCCATGGTTTGATTTTTGTTATTGGCATATAAGCTAAAGCAATTTTGAAAAATAGATGTATGTACATACATTTGCATTATGAAACTTGAAGAAGCGATAAAAAGCAGCAAGTTTAGAGACACAAGGCATAAGGCTACCCTGAACATTATGTATACTGCTTATTGGCTTAAAGCACAAATAAGCAGCCAGATGAAGGAATTGGGGCTTACGTCGGAACAATTTAACGTGATGCGTATCCTGAAAGGGAAATACCCGGAACAAATGTGCGTAAAGGATATTGGGAGCAGAATGATAGAGAAGAGTTCCAACGTGCCGAGGATAGTGGACAGGCTGGTGGCAAAGAAACTGGTAAAAAGGAGCACATCAAAAGAAGATAAGAGAGAGACACTGATAGCGTTAACAGACAAAGGGCTTGAACACCTGGAAGCATCCAATAAAGTAATGGACAGGGTATCGGCAGAAGTTATAGGTATCAATGAAAAAGAAGCCGAATTATTGAATGAACTTCTGGAAAAATTAAGAAAAACTGATTAATAAAAAATAAAAAACATGGCAACACAACAATGGGTTCTTGAACCAGCACACTCAGAACTGCAATTCAAAGTAAAACACCTGATGATAAGCACCGTTACAGGCAATTTCAGCAAACTGGACGGAAGTGTAGAGACAGATGGAGACGACTTTAGCACTGCAAAAGTACATTTCACGGCAGATGTTAATTCTATATCTACTAACAATGAACAAAGGGACGGGCACCTGAAGTCGGCTGATTTCTTTGATATTACAAATCACCCGCAGATCCTTTTTGACAGCACTAGAATGGAAAAGACAAGCGATGAAGCTTATAAGTTGCATGGCAACCTGACTATGCGTGGTGTGACAAAACCGATTACAATTGATGTTGAATACGGCGGCACTGTAAAAGACCCATGGGGCAATACCCGTTCGGGCTTTACAGTGGAAGGGAAAATAAACCGCAAAGACTTCGGTGTGCAGTGGAACGCTGTTACCGAGGCCGGCGGACTGATGCTGGGCGATGATGTAAAGATACATGCCAACGTACAATTTGTAAAAACACAAGTAGCACAAACGGCTTAAAGAGAGAAAATAGTTTATTGGTGTAAAAGATGGCTGCTGCAAGGCAGCCATCTTTTTTTGTAAAAAAGAATATTGCGGAGCTAAACCGCTAAATTTGTATAAATCACAATTTTCAAAAATGTTCAGCAATAAAACTGTTTTTATAAGCGGGGCCAGCAGGGGGATTGGCAAAGCTATTGCGCTGCGGCTTGCTAAGGAGGGCGCTAATATCATTATTGCTGCCAAATCAGTTTCGGAAGACCCAAGGTTGGGTGGCACTATTTACAGTGCGGCGCAGGAGATAAACGAAGCCGGGGGCAGAGCAATAGCAACCCAATGTGATATACGTGATGAAGAACAGATAATAGATGCAGTGCAAAAAGGCATTGCCCTTTTCGGGGGCATAGATATTGTCATCAACAATGCTTCTGCCATTTCTCTAAGTAATACAGAACAAACCGAAACCAAACGTTTCGACCTGATGCACGATATTAATGTTCGCGGCACTTTCCTGGTTACCAAACATTGTGTTCCTTTTTTAAAAAAATCAAGCAATCCCCATATTCTCACGCTCTCCCCTCCTGTCAATCTCGACCCCAAATGGCTGGGTATGTCTGTAGCGTATACTATCAGTAAGTACAATATGAGCATGCTTACATTGGGCTGGGCTGCAGAATTTAGAAAGATAGGTATTGCGGCTAATGCTTTATGGCCTTTTACAACTATCGCCACATCCGCAGTTAAGAACCTTTTAGGTGGAGATGCTTTAATTCAAAAAAGCCGCAAAGCTGATATACTTGCAGATGCTGCCTATTATATTCTTCAAAAACCGGCTAAAGAATGTACCGGCAATTCGTTTATGGATGAAGATGTATTGCGGGAGGCCGGCATTACAGATTTTTCGCATTATGCCGTAAACCCTAATGAAACTTTGCAGAGGGATCTGTTTATATAGTAGCTAATTAGCCCCGTCATTGCGAGAAGTGCTGGAATAGCATTGTGCGCTGCCACGACGAAGCAATCTCACGCTAATACAAGCATCTATAATCAGTAAGCATTTTTATCGGTGTTTCGTGAGATTGCTTCGTACCTCGCAATGACGGGATTGTGTTGTTGTTTGTTTGTGATTGGCATTACTCCTTTAACACCTTCTGCACATACACCCCATTTACTTTTACAAAGTAAACCCCGCCCGGATAATTTGATACATCCACCTCTACCTTCTCAACCTCACCCCGACCCTCTCCATGCATGGAGAGGGAGTACACCACTTGCCCAAGCATATTGATGATGGCAATATTATTTATTTTGTTTGGGCTGGTAACGATTATAGTATTGTGTGCAGGGTTAGGATAAATGTTGATAGATGATGAATTGGATGTAATAGTATTTACTCTAAGGTTAGTATCGGCACTGCATAAATGACAAGATGTGTCGAAGGTTACTTTACGTACCCGTTTGTTATTAAAATCCATTATGTAGAGATTGCCACACTTATCCAACACTACATTTTCAGGATAGGAGATTTTAGCCGAATCTGCCGGGCCATTATCACCACTAAAACCTGAAAGACCTGTGCCGGCAACGGTATGAATAATACCAAAAGTATCTATCTTCTCTATTCTTTGGTTTGCATAATCAGCAATATAAACATTACCTGTGTCATCTACAGCAACTCCTGAAGGGTCAATATGAGAGTTTAAAGCCAACAATCCATCGCCGGAATAGGGGAATGCTATCTTATCTGTATCTCCGGCAATTCTTGTAATGATACCAGTACTGATATTGATTTTACGTACTGAAATACACGAATCTGCTGTCAGATATACATTCCCATGCGAATCGGTGCAAAGATTATTTTCATTAACATTTGCGAGGGCTGCCAAGCCACTGTCTCCCTCACAACCACCGATGCTGTTGCCTGCAATTGTAGTAATAATGCCGGAAGCATCTACTTTGCGAATTCGGGCACTGTCGCCAATATACATATTGCCGAATTTATCCCAGAACGTAAATCCCGCCTCAATTTGTGCAGAAGTTGCAGGGCCATTATCACCACTAAAACCGGAGATACCATTGCCTGCATATGCAGTTATTATGCTCGTTAGCACATCTACCTTTCTTATTTGGTTGTTATCGTTTATGTAAAAATTTCCAAATGTATCTACGCTTACCCCACTTGGAGAAATTAATTGTGCGTTAATAGCTAGATAGAATCACCATTATAACCTGCAACACCCGTTCCTGCTACAGTAGTGATAATACCGGTCACAGCATCAACCCTGCGTATTCTCTCATTGTGGGCATCGGCTATGTAAATATTGCCACATTTATCTACAGCAAGTCCACCAGTGAACCCAATTTTTGCATTAATAGCGAGTCCACCGTCACCTAAACCATCAGCGCCTCCACCAACTCCACCACCAGCGACTGTAGTAATTACCTGCGCCTGCAAAAATACCGGGAAGAATAGTAAAATAATAAGCCAATATTTTTTCATAGATATAGCTTTGGGGGTAACATAAATATCATGCAAATGCTTAGCTGTAAGACGGACTTTTAGTTTGTTTTACTAAACCGTATTCTCACGTATTGCAGCAAGCCTTTTCATTCTTAATTTCGGATCAGTAGAATATTCTTTATCCCGCTTTTCTCTGATATCACGCATCATTTTCACTGCGCCAGAATCCTTTTTCATATTATTATTTCTCAAGCATACTTCAATATTTCAAGCTCTGCGCCTTCGGCAAGGGCTTTTTTCGTTTTTCTTTGCACTTCAATAGCTGCATCAGCATCAATATAAAAATGCCCGCAGTTTTCGCACACTTCCCCCGGTACATCCCTTATAATAATTAAATGCCCCTCCATTTCAAAGGTTAATGTATCACTTCCTTCTCTCGTAGTTCCATTCTTACAAATAATACACTCCATAAACATTATTTTTTTGTTTTAAAATCAGTCAGCCACATTCTCTCATCAGGCCAATATGCTGTAACTACAATACACTTATCATTAACAATATCTTCTGCTATAACTACATGAAGCGCTTTCTTAATCTTACCGCCCCCTACCCAGCCTAATACAAGCCTGCTCGGATAAGGCTTATCTTTTGGGTATTGAAAGATGATAATACCATTATGAACAACATCAATAACATCTTCTGCATCAATTTTTCTAACAGTTAATTTAATAAGGCCATGAGCGCTAAATTGAATTTTATTGCATGACATATTACAAACTTACATGAAAAAAATCATTTTACATATAACAAGTACAGATACCGGAATTTCCCACAATAAAATTCACAAGCCCCATATTACTCCCTATTGCTAATTTTGCCACATGACGAACATAAACAGGCCGCTTATTCTTGTTACCAATGATGATGGTATTACTGCGCCTGGTATTCATGCCCTGGTGGATGCTGTGAAGGAACTGGGTGAGGTGATAGTTGTAGCGCCTGACAGCCCTCAATCAGGCACGGGCCATGCAGTAACCATCGGTTTGCCTTTGCGCCTTGATAAGGTTACAGAATTTGAAGGCATCGAATCGTGGCAATGCAGTGGCACCCCGGTTGACTGTGTGAAGCTGGCAAGGGACAAGATATTGCATCGTAAGCCCGACCTTTGTGTGAGTGGCATCAATCATGGGGCCAACCATTCCATCAATATCATTTACTCGGGCACTATGAGTGCTGCAATGGAAGCAGCTATTGAGGGCATACCTTCTATCGGTTTCTCGCTGCTCGATTATACTTTTCATGCCGATTTCACCGTAGCCAAGATGATAGCCAAGAGCCTCGCAAAACGTATGCTGCAGAATAAAATGCCGGAGCATATACTACTGAATGTAAACATACCCAAAACCTCACTTGCAGACTATAAAGGCATGAAAATATGCCGCCAGGCCTATGCCAAATGGGCCGAGGAATTTGAACAACGTGTGGACCCACGCGGCAAAGACTATTATTGGATGACAGGCAAGTTCATTAATATGGACACAGGTACCGAAACCGATGCACAGGCATTGGCCGAAGGCTATGCATCTGTTGTACCTGTAAAATTTGACTTTACAGATACCCAAACCAAGTCCTGGCTCGAAAACGAGTGGCGGGATATGTTGTCATAGACAAAAAGGCCTCTCATTGCCCTTTACAGCTATCAATCTCCACAAAATCCACTTCCGGCTAATCCATAAATCCAACCAATCCCAATCCTTAATGGTTTGTTATCGGCTTACAAACACGGCGTTAAGCCCTGTAAAATGTTTCTATGGATGTGTCCGCCATCGCATCTTTGCACTGTCAATAACGACAACAAACAAAAACAAACTAAAAACAAACAAACAATGAAAAAAGTTATCATTCTTTCCGCAGCAGTTTTAGGCTTCAACATGGCCGCTAACGCACAGGCAACTTCTTCTGCTAACCAGAACGTCGCTTTAAGTCTTTCTAATGCTATCGCTATCACTTTCGTTTCTACAGGAAACGCAACAGGATCTGCAGTAAGCATCCCTTTCACTACCGTTGCTGATTATTCTAATGGTGTTACTTCAGCTGCTCAGCAATTGAAAGTACAATCAAACAAAGCTTTTAATCTTACAGTTAACGCTAACGCGGCTAGCTTCACATATTCAGGTTCTACCACTCCTTCTCCTACAATGCCCGTAAGCGGTGTTCTTGCAGCACAGGTTACTGCAAACGGAACAGGCGGAACAGTTGCTTCAGCTTTCAACAGCGCTTATGGTGGTTTGACCAGCACTGCACAGAGTTTAATAT
>JABDGU010000030.1 GCA_013285905.1 Bacteroidota bacterium
ATCCACCCTTATTAAAGCGCTGAGATAGGTTTTGTTGTTTATATTTTTATAAACATAGTTAGGTATGCGCGTGCTGCCGCCATTTTGCTTTTTACATGCCAGGAGGTATTGCTGGGTAAATGCCGAAAGTTTTGGCTTTGTAATCTTAGCCTGGCTATAGCCAATTGAAAAACTACAAGCAAGGACCACCAGAGCGCTAAGCAAGCTTTTCATAGGTATTAATATTTGAAGGTGAAACGAGTACTAAATTAAGGATTTAAGCATTACAATGCATTCTCGGTGGGAGAGAAAGTAGCCACGTGGTTGCGCACCTGTATGGTATTGTCGGCATTGAACATTTTACAAGCGTAGTTTACAGGCTCGCCATTGAGTTGTGCAGGCTGGAGTTTGGGAAAATTGTCTAACAAGGGTTTTACACGTTTGTTTATCAGGTCTGTAAGCTCAACAGGATTTTTTTCCTCCCCTTCTGTGTCATTGATAATATCATTGTCAACGAAGGCGTAATTGCTGAATCCTACGTTAGCGGAGGCTGCTTTATTATTAAACGTGGCGGCTTTGTGCAGACCTCCAAAAGTGAAATAAACCAATTTCCCTTCTTTGTTTATTACCATATTGTCGATTGAAAAATAGTAAATACCGTCGTTCAGTTTATTCAGTTCCTTTTGCAGCTTGTTAAAGATGAGGGTATGGTAATGACCTTCATCGCCTGTGTATTTCGGTGCGGAGGTAAGTTCTGAAGCGGTATATATTTTCTCACCGTTCAGATTTAAGGGTTTGGGCTTGGTAACACGTGTTAATTTATTTCCGGTAACAGGGTCCTGCACATAGATAGTATCGTTCGCTTTGGCAGACATCTCTAATGCATTGCCATTAATGCTAACAATTGCCGGTGCCTGGGAAAAGGCGCTATTGACAATAGCAAGGATGGCTAAAAGCAGTAGTGAAAGAGGCATCATTTTATGTGTATACATACGCAGGAATTTTATTGAAAGAGCAAACGATATTTAAAGGTAGAAATTATTAAATAACTGCACTGTCTTCTCCAGCATTCCCAGGAGACGCAATATCTTGCGTCCCTACATTCAATTGATACTACTGATGTGCTTCCTTAAATTTCTTCACGGCTTCTGTAAGCCTTGGCACCACTTCCATAGCATCACCAAGCACACCATAGTCTGCGGCCTTAAAGAAAGGCGCTTCAGGGTCTTTATTAATAACTACAATAGTCTTGCTGCCATTAACACCCGCCAGATGCTGAATAGCGCCGGAGATGCCGACTGCTATATATAAGTTGGGACGGATAGTGCCACCTGTTTGGCCAACATGCTCATGGTGCGGGCGCCAATGAGAATCAGCTACAGGACGTGAGCACGCCAATGCCGCACCCAATGTTTTTGCGAGATCTTCCAGCACACCCCAGTTCTCGGGGCCTTTCATACCACGTCCGCCGGATACGACCAGTTCTGCTTCTGACAACGGAACAGCACCGGTAACTTTATTCACTTCCTTCACCTGCATTGCGAAGTCCTTATCATCAAAAGCCACCTCTAATTTTTCAACACTTGCACTGCCCTCTCCTTTCTTAACAGGAAAAGTATTGGCCATGTAGGTAATAACTTTTATGTCGCTGCTGATGTTTATGTATGCGTAAGCTTTACCGGCGAAAACCGTTTTCTTTACCAAGAAACCATTTGTAAGGTCGGGGTAAGAAATAGCCCCCGCAACGATACCTGCTTTAAGATTGGCTGCAACGCGAGGCGCCACAGCTTTACCTGTAACATCGTGCAGAGCAATGATAATTTTTGCGCCTTCTTTCTGCGCTGCCGTAACCAATGCTTTAGTATAAGCGCGTGTATTTAGGTTATCAAGTCGGGCATCGGCTACATGCAATACTTTTTGTGCGCCGCACTGTCCCAGTGCCTGCATCTCAGCATCAGCGATGGTGCCGAGCGCAAGTACGCTAACTGTAGTACCCGTGCTTTGCGCTATGGCAGATGCATACTGCACCGCTTCAAAAACCTTCTTCTTAAAAACCCCTTGTGTATGTTCAGCTAATACTATTACAGACATGATAATTGTAAATTGTTAGTTGTAAATTATTAATTATTCCCTTTCAAAACCATTAAGCTCTAAGCATTAAATAACTTTCGCCTCGGTATGCAGCAAGTTCACCAGTTCATCCATATTTTCCGGAGCTATCATTTTCACACCTGTTTTGGCAGGTGGCATATCGTATGACACAATATTGCTTAAGGAGCTGATAGCAGCGGCAGGAACTACTTTCAACGGTTTGGTACGGGCCGCCATGATGCCGCGCATGTTTGGTATGCGCGCTTCAGACATTCCCTTCTGGCAACTTACTACCAAGGGTAGCGGACAAGTATCTGTTTCTTCACCGCCTTCTATCTCGCGCTTCACGGTCGCTATGCCATTTGCCACGTCAAGACTGCTGGCGAAAGCTATATAATTCATATCCAGCATCTCGGCCAGCATGCCACCAACAATACCATTGTTATAATCAATGGATTCTTTACCACAGAGCACCAGGTCGTAGGTTTGCGATGTGGCATACTGAGCTATTTGCGCAGCTATCATATAGGGATCACTGCTGTCGGTGTCTATGCGTATAGCTTCTTCACCACCCAATGCAAGGGCCTTGCGTATCACAGGCTCTGCGTCAGCTTTGCCAACCGTTACTAAATGCACGGCAGTGGCTATGCCTGCTTCCTTCAGTTCCAATGCGCGCACTAAGGCGTACCATTCATCATAAGGATTGATGATAAAGCTTACTCCCTGCGTATTGAAATGGGTATTATTATCGCTGAAAGCGACTTTTGTGGTGGTGTCAGGCACCGGGCTGATACATACTAATATCTTCATTTGTGCTTATTGAAACAGGCTGCGAAATTAAGTAAAATCCTCGACCTTGATTCGCTTGATTAAAGGATTGCTTGACTGTTATGTTTTGGAGGACCTACTTCGTATAATAAAGGAGCCCAATTGGGCTCCTTTATTATATTAAATAATTTATTATTTGATTATTTTTCTTTGATATTTGTTTTGTCGTTGAGGTCGATATCAACAAGGATACGGCCGCAATGTTCGCAAGCTATTATTTTTTTATGCTGGCGAATTTCTGATTGGCGCTGGGGAGGAATAACGTTAAAGCAACCACCGCAAGAATCGCGCATGATAGGCACAACTGCCAGGCCATTACGATAACTGCCGCGGATACGCTCATAAGCAGTCAAGAGGCGCGGGTCCACTTTTTCTTTTGCTGAAACTGATTTTGCAAGCAATGTTTTTTCTTCTTTTTCAGTTTCGGCTATTATCTTTTCCAGTTCGGTGCGTTTCACTTTCAGGGCAGCCTCTACTTCCTTTATTTTTTCGTCTGTCTTAAGGCGGGCATGTGCACGGTCTTTCAGCTCGAAACTGGCGTCCTTTATATGTTTTTCGTTCAGCTTCACCTCCAGTTCCTGCATCTCAATTTCTTTATTGATAGCTTCAAACTCGCGGTTATTCTTTACGTTGTCCTGTTGTTTTTCGTATTTCTTTATCAGGGCCTGGGCTTCTTTCTTGGCATCCGTTTTGGTTGCTATAAAAGTATTGATGCTGCTTTCTTCGGCATCCATATTGTTGATGCGTGTCTGCAGGCCTTCTATTTCATCTTCAAGGTCTTTCACTTCCATAGGAAGTTCGCCTTTCAGCGTTTTGATCTCATCTATTTTTGAATCTATCTTCTGTAGTGTGAGGACAGCCGTGAGTTTTTCCTCAACCGAAAAGTCTTTTACTGTAGCCATGTTTTACCTAAATATATTTTACCGGGTTCGTTACTAAATTTGATAAAAGAACCGCAAAATTAGGGAATTTTTCGTTAAGTATTTCTTTAAATATTTCGGGCGTGAATTGTTCACTTTCATAATGCCCGATGTCACATATTATTATTTCCCCATCTGCATCAAAAAACTGGTGATATTTAAAATCTCCTGTTATGAAGGCATTTGCTCCCGCAGCTATAGCATCTTTCAGTAAAAAACTGCCCGATCCGCCGCAAATGGCCACTTTTTGCACTTTTTTGCCGCTTAATGCTGTGTATTTCACACAATCCGTCTTCATCCGGGCTTTCAGATGCCTTAAAAAATCCATTTCCTCCATTGCTTCTGGGAAATAGCCTATCATGCCCGCCCCGATGTCCTGGTTAGTATTTTGCATGGCTATCAGTTCATATGCTACCTCTTCATAAGGATGGCTGTCGAACAAGGCCCTGAGTATCTTTCCCTGTGCATGTTTTGGCACCAGGACCTCTATTTTCACCTCTTCCAGCGTTTCCCGAGAACCGCCTGCCTCGCCAATTGCCGGATCAGCATCTGCCCCCGGCCTGAAACTGCCTCTGCCTTTTGTATTAAAACTGCATTCTGAATACTTACCAATATCACCAGCACCTGCTGCAAAGAGCGCATCCCTTACCTTATCTGCAGCATCCAACGGGGCGTATGTATATAATTTACTAAGCAAGCCGGGCATTGGCGAGAGTATAGAAGTACGCTCCAGGCCCAGTTTTTGTGCAATTTTGGCATTTACGCCATGGCGCATATTGTCTAAGTTAGTATGGGCGGCATAGATGCATATATCATTCTTAATAGCTTTCTGCACTACCCGCTCCACATAAGTGCGGCCGGCAATGCGCTTCAGCCCCGAAAATATAAGGGGGTGGTGCGCCACTATCATATTGCAATTGCGCTGCATGGCCTCCTCCAGTATAGCCTCGGTAAGATCAAGGCTTAGTAAAATGCCCTTTATCTCCTGTTCCATGCTCCCAACCTGTAAGCCTGAGTTATCATAACTTTCCTGGTAGATGGGAGGGGCAAAAACCTCGAGGGCAGAGAGGATGGTTTTAACTTGCATAATGTATTTTTATAGCCTGCAATTTACAATTAGTAACACTGTTTAATTATATTTATCCATTAAAAACAGAAACATGCTGAAAAACATTGTCCTCCTATTTGTTTGCTTCCTTTTATTTTCCTGCGGTTCGCAGAGCGGCAAAACCTTTAATGCTGATGTAGTAAATATAAACACACTTATGGTGAGTGCCGGTGGCGATACCCTGCTATCCGGATTCAATAAGCTTGCTACAGGAAACGGGTGTTATGACTCCACCCATAAAGTAATGCTTTATATTACTACAATGCCAGTGTATTGTTATTTAACTAGATACCACCTGGGGAATAACCCCGATACACCTATTACTACCGGCATACAGTATGCAAGCAGCTTAAATAACAAAGACAGCAATGCTTTTCAAAGTTTGTGGAGTATTGGTGGGTGGAGTTCAGCTGCCAACTGCCAGCCAAAGCAAGTTTCTTTCCCCATAGATACCAACTTAGATAAAACCTATACCGGGGGTATTAATACATGGCTTGTACCTCAAAAAGCTTACCAGGACATTGTTTCAAAAATTGATAGTAATTATGCCCGCAATACGGATACACTATTCAAAGCCGGGCTGACCCCCCTCCCTGCGAAAAGTATAACTGGTTTATCAAACTGGGCTATTGAAGATACAACAGGCTTTTGTGCGCAAAAACTACCGAAATCTTATACCAATCTTTTTTGTGCTGCAGGCCTTACCGTAAAAGTTACAGTAAAGGGTAGCAACAATAAAGACAGCACAATAGATTGCTACTTAGTCATTGATGATGACTTTGCTACTATGCGCTGGAAGGATAGTATAGTTCTGAGTCATAAGCCCTGAGTTATTAAGAGCTAAGTTCGCAGAGAGGATGCAAAGTTTCGCAAAGAAAAGATTGTGAAATGTCAATGAACTTATTGAGTTCAGTTTCGCCCTTTTATCCATTCTTTATCCATCTTTACCCTGCTTATCCGACCCGAATATGGTATAAATTATTGATTTTCAATTTATTACTACTGTCTTTATCCTTTTCTGAAAAAAATATGCAGGTTTATTTGTCCTGAATTTTATTTAGTGTTTATCACAGCCCGTCCATACGGGCAGGCATTTTTATCCCAATAAGAAAATAATACGCATTATTAATTAGTCGTAAGAAGTGAGTTAAGACATGAGTCATAAGTCGGCGAGCAAGAGTGCCTTATTGCGGGAAATGCCCGATGTCCGATATTCTAAAAATGCGGACATTTAAAGATAGCATTTTTGATGTAAGCAATTGATTATCAATTTATATTATCGTTATAAAAATGTCCTGTTTTGCGAAAAAATGTCCGATACACTGTCTAAAAATAAATGGTTTATCCACTTTAAAAACCAAAGCGCCCGCTTCGGAATTTCCTATAAAGTTACACTCCTTAACAAGGCGAATACAAATATTTTTTATGACAATAAACAAGAGTTATTTCAGTCAAATAATTTATATTTTCACTGAACGAATAGTATAGATTTAAAAACAGCCTGGGGAGGCATAAATTTTATTCATAAAATATAATTGCAAAGCCTGTAATTGTACATTTTTATCTATGTATGCAATTTCTTAAAAATCTTTAGCATTTTTTTAATGAATATCTTATATTTACCCCAAAGTGGATTAATCCAGTAAAAATTTATTAACGACATGATACGTAAAATTACGCTCTTGTTTTTGTTGTGTATAGGAATGCAGGATGTTGCAGAGGCGCAGCGAAGCGGGTCTTTAGAAGCGCAGCAGCGTGTGATAGCCCAAAACCCGAATTATGCCCAGCAGTTTCAACAAGCTACGAATAGCTGGGCCAGCTGGTATACTGCCAATAATAATTCCAACGCACTATTGTTTGACAATGGCGTGAGAAAAGTATTTGAAATACCGGTAGTGGTACACGTTATATTGCCCGGCACGCTTGCTACAAACTTACCCGGCAGCATATATGATCCCAGCGACGCGACCATTACTGCGATGATAGATTACCTGAACCAGACTTTCCGTGCGACATGGAGTGCCTACCCAGACAGTAATAGCGGGGGCACTTCTATTCCGATACAATTCGTTTTAGCCGGCCGCGACAGCGTATGCAATGCTACACCAGGTATTGAGCGCATAAATGGCAGCGGGGTTGCGAATTATGCAGCTAGCGGAGTTGATAATGGCAGTGGCACAGGTGCCGTAGAAGTAACTGTTAAAAATCTTTCACGCTGGCCGACTGACAGGTATTACAATATCTGGATCGTTAATAAAATAGATGGTAAAGACGGTACAGGCACAGGTGTGTTTACAGCCGGTTATTCCTATAACCCTGTAGCCGGTGCACCTGCCGATAAAGACGGACTGGTGCTGCTCGCTACACAAGCAAGCGCAGGCAACACAATAGTACCACAGCAAATGGCTTATGCGCTAAGCGTATTATATACATTTAACGGAGGCAGCCCCACTACCTGCCCAACTAATACAAATTGCCTAACAGACGGAGACCAGATATGCGATACTGAGCCTGAAAGGAACTCCAACTATACCTGCCCAACCGGAACTACAAACCCTTGCACAGGCGTATTATATGCAGGCGTTGAGCATAATTTTATGGATTTCTCTACCTGCCAAAACAGGTTTACTAACGGGCAAAAAATGAGAATGATATGGGGGATGTACACTTACCGTGCCAATATGATAGGATCACTTGGTGTGGTAGCGCCGGGCCTTAGCCCTGCGGCCACATCCTGCAACCCGGCTACTCCAATTATCAATAACCCGTCCAATACTCAAGATGCGGGTGTGTATGAAGTTAAGATAGAAGACAATTTCAACAGCGTTTATATCGGTAATGTCCCTTACGTTTATATGGACTATTCGTCCGGAGGTTATAATTCCGATGGTATCAGGGATTATATTGACCGCAGTTGCACACAGGAAGCAGACCTGGTAGCCGGCAATTCTTATAAGTTCTTTTTAAAGTCCGGGCCAACAAGCACAGGCGAGAATACTGCGATCTATATTGACTATAATAATGACGGCAATTTTGATCCGAGTGAATTGGCATATTCTCATACCGGCACTGCCGCGAATGAATTGGACAGTGTGATCCTTACCATGCCAACGTCAACCAGCCTGCCTTCACTTGTTACCTGCCTGCCTATCAGGATGCGTGTTATATCCGATACAGGGGCCATCAGCGCCTGCGGGCCATTGAATGTGGGGCAGATAGAAGATTATAGCCTTGTTATCAGAGGCTCCGGCATAACCGGTTCTGTAACCGCCGTTTTGCCGCCGTTAATGGACTCCAGCTGCATATCTGATACACTTAATTTCACTGCCATCCCAAGCCCAGGCGCAGGTGGCCCTATTACCTACCAATGGTATGTAAACGGGAACCCAAGCGGTGTGACGACCGATACTTTTACGACCAATACCATAGCTGATGGCGCTACTGTAGACGTGAAGATGTATTATACCAACCAATGCGGAACTATTGACAGTACTTTATCAAACGCTATTGTTGTGCGCCGCCTTGACACCTTGCTACCTTTGTGCAATATAGCGCTGACAGTAGGTAATAACCCAAGTTGCCCCGGCAGCCCTGTAACCTTCACAGCTACACCCGTACATGCCGGAAGTTCACAAACTTTTCAATGGCAGGTGAACGGAGTGAGTGTGAGTGGCGCTACTACTAATACCTTCAGCTCATCGACGTTGAACGCAGGAGATACTGTCAGCTGCATTATGTCAACAACATCGCCCTGTGCAGTGCCAGCTGTTGTGACGTCCAACCTGATAGAGATATTCCACTATGTACTTACTTCCAGTGTAACAATCTCTGTGAACCCCAATACAGCAGTTGCCTGTAAAGGTAAAAACGTAATTTTCACCGCTACACCGGTGAATGCAGGATCCGGCCCCAGCTACCAATGGTACGTTAAACATTTCGGTGGCGTTTATGCACCTGTGCCCGGAGCAACCAGCTTTGTATTTATAACAAGTACTTTGCAGACCCTGGACGAGATTCAATGCACTATGTATGCACCAGACCTTTGTGTTATCAATCACCTGGATACATCGAACCAAATAGTAATGACCATTGATTCCACCTATACTCCGTACATCAATGACAGTATAGCATTGGGCCAAAACCCATGGTGCCTGGATTCTACCATAACTTTTGGTTCCATAGACAGCAATTTCGGCTCTGTTCCTTTATTGACATGGCTGGTGAATGGCATTCCTGTAGGGACAGGGTTTACATATACATCTGATTCTTTTCATAACGGCGATGTGGTTATATTGCAAGTAAACCAAACAGATGGAGGTTGTTATACAAGTGATACACTTTTATCGAATTCCATTACGCTTGAATTGATAAAAACACCTGATCCGCCGCTTGTTTCGCTTATCGGCACAGTGCTGACAAGCAATGTAAATGGCACATCATTCCAATGGTATTATAATACACAAAACAGCTACCTGCCAACAAACTCACCAATTGCGGGAGCCAACTCGCAAACTTATCACCCCCTTATTTTAGGGTATTATTACGCACGTGTAATAGACACCGGCTGCGAATCGCCTCCATCTAATATTATTAAGATATCTCTGCTGGATGTTAATACATATAACATGGACGATGTGAAAATATATCCTAACCCATCAAATGGCCAGGTATATCTTGACTGGGGCGCTGAAAAAGCTAATGTGAAACTGAATGTTTACAACAGCTTGGGCCAAGGACTAATGCACGAAGAAGTGATAGGCCAATCGCAGAAAATGCTGGACCTTGGCAATTTCGCAAATGGTAATTACTTTATAGAAATAAGAGACGAATCGGGTAATATAGGAACAGCAAAAATTACGCTGATAAAATAATTAATCAAAAGATACCAATAGTAAAAAAGCCCCCGCAGATGCGGGGGCTTTTTTTATAAGGATTGAGCGATCTCGCCTATCCAGTTGTAAAATAGTTCCTGCTCTATTTGGACAATATCGGCGGCTATGGCTTCCCATTGAGGATGAAAATCCTGTAGCATTTTTGTCATTTCCTCAAGATGACCCTCTTCCTCTGCGATGATGGACTTTACATTTACTTTTGATCTGCAGGCCGTTAATGCATCCTGGTAAACACCATAAAGCCCATCTGCACGAAGTTCGATAGCATAGGTTACCAGCAAATAAGCACCGTGGTGTAAATTCCGGCCAACAAGGCCCAAATTTGTTTTAAGATAGCGGCAGGCTGCTATATCGAGACGATAGAGGTATTGGGTGCTTGTGCGTGGTGCCAGCAGATACTGATGAGAATAATCAGGGTAGCCCGCCGGTACTAATTTTTCAATTTGCTTTTTGAGGTAATAGGCATGACGCGCTTCTTCGGCCGCGTGTTTTAAAACAATAATGTTTGTTCTTATAGGGTCTTCGTATTTAGAGATTTTCCTGGCACCGGCATTTTCCATAAATGAAAGGCTATTGAGCCACCTGGCGTGAAGATTGGGATCGCTTAGTATTTTATAAACCAGGCTTTTGAATTTTTGCTCTGTAATTTCCTCTTTGGAATGAGAAAGTGTATTTGTTATCATATCAGATAATTTCAAGCAGTTCGTTAATGCAATTATAAATTTCGTTAAGCTCGCCACCTGTAATACAATAAGGTGGCATGAGGTAGATGATATTGCCCAGAGGGCGTATCAATATTCCCCTGTCAATAAAAAAGCGATATATAAAATCCCGCTGTTTATTATGGTAGGAAGTATGGGTGCCAGTATTCAATTCGATGGCAAGTATGGTTCCCAGCAGACGAGCCGCGCTTATTTTTTTATTGTTTTGAAGGGAGGCAAGAAAACGGGTATGGCTTTTATTAATCCTTTCGCGGTTTGCATCGCATGAATCAGTTAAGAGCAAATCGAGGCTTGCGAGCGCGGCAGTGCAGGCTAGTGGATTTGCAGTGTAAGAATGCCCGTGATATAATGTCTTTAAAATGTCCTCATCATAAAAGGCATCAAAAATATGCTGTGCACAAGCTGTAAGACCCATTGGCATTGTGCCACCGGTAAGGCCCTTTGAAAGGCAAATAATATCGGGAGAAATTGAAACGGCATCGCAGGCAAATAAATTACCCGTGCGGCCAAAGCCGGTCATTACCTCATCAGCTATAATTATCGCGTTGTGCTTTTTGCAGAGAAGGAAATATTCCGAAAGGACCTCTTTGTTATACATGCGCATCCCGGCTGTGCCCTGCACTAAAGGCTCGACAATAAAAGCAGCAACATCATCGTTGAGCAATAGCTGTTTTAAATGCAGAATGCTGTTTTCTGCATTTGCATCACCAGGGAAGGGAATAAAATCGACATCGAACAGCAATTTAGCAAAAGACTCCGTAAAAAGGCTGCGGGCGCTTACCGACATCGCACCGAAAGTATCGCCATGATAAGCGCCTTCGAGGGCTATAATCCTTTTTTTAGATACCCCTTTATTGCTCCAGTATTGCAAAGCCATTTTAATGGCGACCTCAACGGCGGTAGAACCATTGTCGGAGTAAAAAATTTTACGCATCTCACCCGGCAAAATATCTAAGAGCCTTTCTGCCAGGCGCACAGCAGGCTCGTGCGTGAAACCCGCAAAAATACAATGCTCCAGTGTGAGCAATTGTTGGCTTAGTTTCTGCGCAATGTAGGGATGGGCGTGCCCATGCAGGTTTACCCACCAGGACGATATGGTGTCTATATATTTATTACCCTGCTCATCGATAAGACTGGAGCCTTCTCCCCTTACAATACCTATGGCTTCAGGCCATATCTTCATGGGTGTGTAAGGATGCCAAATTAGTTCCCTGTCTCTTTCCCTAATGGTTTTCATAATTCAGAATTTCTGATAATGATTTTCTTATTGTGACAGCATGTTGCTGTACGCGAGTACTATCCAGTTTCTCAAAAAAAGGTATCCTTGCCACTACGGGCAGGCCTGCATACTGTTCAATAAATTCTTCCGAGCATGGATTGGCTGCGCCGTTCATAATAAGACCTAATATATTTACACCCCTATTTTTCAAAACTTCTATACTCAGCAATGTGTGGTTGATGCTTCCGAGATAATTGTTTGAAACTAGCAGAACCGGCAAATTAAAATGTTGAATAAAATCGGCCATTGTTTTATTATCGTTCATGGGTGATAGCACTCCACCGGCTGTTTCTATTAAGAGTGTCTTATCTGTTGCCGGCCATGAAAAGCCTGTATAGTTTATTTGCAGCCCATCTGTTTTTGCGGCAGCATGTGGAGAGCGAGGCTCCTTAAGTAATATGGCTTCCGGATGCACACGTTTTGCTCCATCAGTTAAAAAGCTCTTTACCAGCATGGAGTCTGTGGCATCCAAGCTGCCAGCCTGAACAGGTTTCCAGTAATCAGCGGCCAGCGCTTCTGCTAAAACAGCCGAAGCAATAGTTTTCCCGATACCTGTATGTATGCCAGCAATAGCTATTCTGCGCTGCATGGGTTTTCTTTGATCGTTTTAAATAAAAGGTCTATTTCTCCTTTTGTATTAAATGAATGAAGGCAAATGCGCAGGCGCTCAGCACCTAATGGCACTGTTGGATGCAAAATGGGACTTACCTGCAAACCTGCGTTTTGCAAAGCAGCAGCAAGTTGTTTTGCATCGCAGTTGCTCCCCACTATGATCGCTTGTATAGGGCTGATACTATCTTTCCACCTGCTATCCGCTGGACTTCTTATTTTCTCGCGAAAAAAACTGATCAGTTCTTTCAATTTATGATTAGAAAATCCGGGGCTTGCCATATGGTTATAAGCAGCCTGAATTGCATAGACAGAATGCAATGGTAATGCAGTTGTATAAATAAAAGACCTTGCGAAATTGATAAGGTATTGTTTTAACAATTCGCTGCCAAGTACCGCTGCCCCGTGACAGCCAAGCGCTTTACCAAAAGTGTGCACCCTGGCAAAAACTTTTTCTTCCAGTCCCATCATACAGACCAAGCCCCTGCCATCCTCTCCAAAAACCCCGGTAGCGTGTGCTTCGTCCACTATCAAGGTTGCCTTATATCTTTCAGCAATTTCGGTTATGTCTTTAAGGGGGGCCATATCGCCGTCCATTGAGTATATAGCTTCTACCACAACAACAAGAGGGCCTTGCGCTTTTGCTAATTTCTGTTCGAGGTCTGCAATGTTATTATGGGCAAATCTGTATTTATTTGCGGCGTGGCTTAATCGTATGCCATCAATAATGCTGGCGTGGCATAAGTCGTCATAGACAATAGTTGTATGCCTGTTTGCAATGCTGTTTATTAAACCGGTATTGGCATCGTACCCAGAATTGAATATGAGTGCGGCATCTGCATTATGAAACTCGGCTATCTCTTTTTCTAAAGCTTCGACAAGCAAAGAATTTCCTGAGAGCAGGCGGGAACCTGTGGAACCGGGTTTTAATTGTGAAACAGAATATCCGGATAATTTTTCCGCAATTATACCGTCCGTAACAAAACCAAGATAATCATTAGAAAAAAAATCAACCGGAGCACGGGATGTGGATAGACGCCTTAAATTGCCTGCATCTTCCCTATTTTGTAATTTCTCCGAAAGATATTTTTCTATCACAGTCATGCTCTCCATTTATCTATACCTTCTCTAACGATGTGCTGAAAGCAGCTTTGGGCTTCAATCCCAATATGTTGAACATTTCCATATCCTCATTAAATTCAGGATTGGGAGTAGTAAGTAATTTATCGCCCGCAAATATAGAATTGGCGCCTGCAAGAAAACACAGCGCCTGCTCGGCCATAGACAATTCCAGTCTGCCCGCGGAGAGCCGCACAGCAGATGCCGGCATTACGATACGCGCAGTTGCTATCATGCGGACCAGCTCGTAAAAAGGCAAGCGCTTTCTTTCTCCCAAAGGAGTACCCTTTACAGGTACTAATGCATTTATTGGAACAGATTCCGGATGTTGTGGCAAGTTTGCGAGGGTTTGCAACATGCCGATCCTGTCATCATCAGTTTCGCCCATGCCTATAATGCCACCGCTGCAAACGGTTATCCCTGCATTGCGCACATTCGACAAGGTCTCCAGCCTGTCCTCATATTTGCGGGTGCTTATGATCTGCTCATAATGCTCTTCGGAGGTATCAAGATTGTGATTGTATGCATATAAACCCACGTCGGCCAATTTCTTTGCCTGGGATGCTGTTAACATGCCCAGGGTGCAGCATACTTCCATATCCATAGCCGTTACTGCTTTTACCATATGCAGCACTCTGTCGAAATCGCGATTATCTCTTACCTCTCTCCATGCTGCCCCCATACAAAAACGTGATGCCCCACCTGCCCTGGCCCTTTCTGCTGCAAGCACAACATCTTCGGTTTTCATTAAAGGCTGTACCTCTACATTTGTATTGTAACGGGCAGCCTGAGGACAATAGGCGCAATCCTCGGAGCAGCCTCCGGTCTTTATAGATAAAAGGCTGCTTATCTGCACTTCGCCGGTGGTGTGGTGTTGCCGGTGAACTGTTCCGGCCTCCATTATCAATTCTAATAAAGGTGTTTCGTATATTTTCCTGATATCCCCACTGCTCCAGTTATGATGTACTACAGACATAATGCTTGTCAAAATTTACAAGGCGCGAAACTATGAAATTAGGGACTAAGGACAAATAAAGCTTGTTGCAATGGCATAGATATAATATTGGCCTAACTGTAAGTATTTGATACCGGATTTTCGCTTTATTATTTTTTTCAGTACATTCAGCTTAGCCAAATATTTGTTTTATGGAATTGAACCGGAGAAATTTTATAAGGTCCGCCTCTGTATTGGCGGCTCTGTCGTTGAGTGAAATAGAAATAATATCGGCCAAACAGAAAATTAAAAGTGATGGGAAGCAAATTTCGGAAAGCGATGAGGCCTATTGGCAGAATGTGCGCCAACTATTTCCGCTAGCTAAAGACAGGGCTTACCTGAACAATGGTACGCTGGGACCATCGCCCTACCCTGTAATAGAAGCGGTGCATAAAGGCATGATGGATGAAGACCAGGACGGGAACTATGGGGGCTGGGAAGCGGCATCTGCAAAGCTTGCAAAATTTGTTGGCGCCCACGACGACGAAATAGCGCTGACCCATAATGTAACCGAGGGAATAAACATAGGGTGCTGGGGCCTGCCTTTGAAAAGAGGTGACGAAGTGATACTTACCACCCATGAGCATGTAGGCAATGCAGCCCCCTGGCTATGCAGGCAAAAAGAGGACGGCATTGTTATAAGGACCTATACGCCTGCCATGACGGCCGATGAAACCCTGAACCGTATATCGGCACTGATAAATAAAAACACAAAGGCCATAGCAACACCGCATATTCCCTGCACGCAGGGCCAGGTATTGCCCATAAAAGAGATCTGCAGACTGGCTAAAGAAAAAGGACTATACTCTGTGATCGACGGTGCGCATGGACCGGGTATGCTGCTGCTGGACCTGCACGATATTGGCTGTGATACTTATGCAAGCTGTTGCCATAAATGGATGCTGGGACCAAAAGGAACGGGTTTTTTATATGTGCGAAAAGATTTCCAGGATATATTAGAACCACACAATGTTGGCGGAAGCAGTATAGAGGGAAATTGGGACATGAATGCATTCCCGGTTAAAAGCTTGCCTTACGCAAATAACGCACACAGGTATTATGGTGGTACGCAATCTTCGGGTTTATACAGAGGTGTAAGCGCATCCATTGATTTTATTGAAACAATTGGTATGCAAAACATCCATAAGCGAATAAAGAGCCTTGGGAAGTATACACAGGACCGCTTGCTGGAGTTTGGAGATAAGGTGGAGCTGTTAACTCCTACCGAAGAAAGATCGCGCTGTGGTGTGAATGGTTTTAGAGTGAAGGGAATAGAATACACTAAATTTTACAGTCTGTGCGCGGACAATAAAATACGCATAAGAAGTGTGGCTGAAAACGGTTTGAACTCCCTACGGGTTTCTACACATATTTATAATAACAAAACAGAGGTAGATGGACTGATGGACTTAATAAGGAAAGTGTAGAATTGCTGATAGTGAATTTTAGCTGAATTTTTTCGGAAAAGCAGAACAATATTATTCGTCCTTTTTGCCTGCTTTTGCTACTAGTTCTTTTATTATATTGTCCAGCTCAGTAGCGGAGGCGTAGATGCCTTCTATGATCTTGGCATTGTCGGGATCGGCGTAGTTGTCGTGATTGAAAAGCTTTGAAAGTCCTAAAATACTTGCAACCGGCCCACGAACCTTATGTGAAACCAGCCAGGCTATATCGCTTAATCTCTGATCCTGGAGCTGCAGCAATTTGTTTTTATGCTCCAGACCTTCTGCGGCTTTTGACTCTAATACAGCTTCATCCCCAATCGCTTTACGCGATTTAAAGACAGAAGCATAGCTTCTCAGCAGTTTTTTCAAAAAAACATTTCTCTTATCCATGTTTCGTGATATCATTTATTTCTCTCCGGGCACAGAGCAGATATGTATTTTCTGCTATAAGCGCAATAAACTAAGTAGCCTATATGAAAATGCAAATTGGGAAGTTTACATTATATAATTTTGCTATTATAGGTCCTTAACTAGCGCTTAACGCAGCATTTGCAAACGCTTAACAAATATAAATATGGCGATTTGTTCATTGAGTCTATATCAATACGCTACAAAAAATGGCTTTGGCCAAGCCATCACATAGTAAAAGTTTTTTTTTGAAAAAGGATTTGTCAGAATAAAACAGACTGTTATCTTTGTAGTCCTTTAAAAAAGTAAGGGAGCATAGCTCAGCTGGTTCAGAGCATCTGCCTTACAAGCAGAGGGTCCGCGGTTCGAACCCGTGTGCTCCCACAGAAAAACGCAAGCAGCATGCTTGCGTTTTTTTTATGGGACGAAGCAAGACTCTTGTCTGAATAAAAGAACAAGTAAAAATGGTTTACAATGCCCTGCAATCATAAATTCATAAACGAGCTGGACCTTGAGCGAATTGATTTCGAGCCATCAACTTTGATAGTGGGGACGTTTATTCCGGAATGGCCGGGAAATGCAGGCAGTGAATGGTTTTATGGCCCTGCGAATGACACAGGTGGCCGAAGGGCCACTAATTTCTGGGACGTTTTACCAAAGATATATGCTGAGCCCGGTTTAATGAATGCCGGCCCGGCAGAATGGAAAACGTTTTGTAAGCAAAAACAAATTGCCATTACGGGACTGATAAAGACAATAGAAGATGCAGACCGGGACAATACGGAACATATAAAAATACTGGCAAGCGGTGATGACAAAGCGATAGTTTATCATTTTGATGATTTTATTTTTACTGACATTCCGGCCTTACTAAGAAAACATCCTGGAATCAGGAATGTTTATTTTACCCGGGGAATAACCGAAGCATTCTGGAGGTATGCCTGGAACCCGGTAATGCAATACTGTGCAGTTCATGATATTCATGAGCGGCGGTTGCTGTCCCCGTCAGTATCTGCTCTTTATCAGCACGAGGCCTATAATAAAGAAAATCCTGACAAAACCATACCGAGCCTGGAAGACTACATATTGATGAGATGGCAGGAAGAATGGCATTGATAATGTTGCTTCTTGTGTTTGAAAGACAAATGAGCGCTTAATTTGGAGCTTTCTTAAGCCGGCCATTTAGTTTCGCCATTCTACGCATAGGGCCGTTATTTGTGTTTTATATCTCGATAAAAAATGTTAAATACTATATACAATACAGGATCAATAGATTATATTGGTGGTACAAATGCCTTTGCAATGAAAAAGACAATAAGCCTTACATTTTTCTTTATACTCAGTATATCTCTGGTATACGCCCAGCAACATAAAGCTGATAGTGTTTTTAAGAAATTATCTAAGGCAAAATATGACTCTAACCTGGTAATCACTTTTGACAGTATCGGCCATTCCTTTATAAACAGCAAGCCCAAACTGGCTCACCAGTTTACCGATAAAGGCCTTGCAATTGCTAAGGAAATAAAATTCAGAAAAGGGGAGGCCCGCAGTTTAAATAACCTGGGGCTTATTTATGAAAGGACGGGGGATTATACACAGGCCTTGAATTATATGATCAAAGCCATGGAGATATATGAGGATATAGACTACCAGAGGGGAGTTGGAATATGCTTAACCAATATGTCCATCATCTACTCTGACCTGGGTGACCTGGAGAAATGCGTAGAAACTAACGTAAAAGCTAAGGATATAGATGAGGATGCCAATGATAGCAGCGGGCTGGTTACCGACTTGATAAATATTGGTGACAGCTATGAAAAATTAAACCGGCTGGATTCAGCCCTTAAGTACACTGAGCAAGGCTATCTATTAGCTAAGGAAATACGCGAAAAATCCATGATCGGTATGGGACTTAATAATCTTGGCAATATTTATTATAAGTTAGGAAAATACGACTCCGCAAAACAAAAATACAGCCTGGCTATTCCGTTTTACAGAGATGACGAAGATGATGATGGAATTTGTGAAGTGAGCTTAGGCCTTGCAGAAGTATATAAAAATAAACGAAAGACGGATTCGTCGCTTTATTACTCCCACTTATCTCTTGAGACGGCAATGAGCACAGATAATACAATGAGGATATTACACGCAAGTTCGTTTCTGACGGATTTTTATAAAACAAAATCCACACCAGACAGTTTGTATAAATACCAGCAAATCATGTTAAGTGCACAGGACTCGCTTTTTAAGCAGGAAAAAGTAGCTCATTATCAAAGACTGTTATTTTCGGAAGAGATAAGGCAACAAAAACTGGAGGATGAAAAAAAAGAACAGGCTGAAAAGCGGACAAAACAAGTGCAATTAGCCGGCATCTCGATCTTTATCCCGGTTTTTTTCATTTTATTAATGCCTTTGAGAAAGAAAAAAGTTAACCCAAAGGTGATAAATTTTATGGGAGTATTGGCATTGTTGATGGCCTACGAATTTATTATGCTGCTGACCGAACCCTATATTGGTGCGTTGACAAATGAAAGGCCTATACTAATGTTACCCATCCAGGTCTTGATCGGGGCATTGTTAGTTCCTTTGCATCATGAATTGGAACATAAAATCAAAGTTAAATTCGAGCACACTGATAAAAAACCACATCATTAATAAGCAAGTTTTTGCTGAATATCGGGCGGATAATACTTTAGCAATTGTTGGCCTAAATTAAAAATCGCATTGAGATCTCAAGGGAGATCTCAATGCGATTGCAACATTTTTTTATAAATATTACTATTTATTGATTTTTCTTACCATCATCTTTGCTGCCCATTTTGCTTACAGGTTGCCTCGCTGCTGTTTTTGCAGGGGCTGGAGCGGCAGGTTTTGCAGGTGCGGCTGCTGTGGCTGTCTTAACGCCGGCAGGCTTAGTAATTACTTTAGCAGGTGCCGGTTTAACAACTTTGGTTTCGGCCTTGGTCTTTTCAGGACTTTGAACTTGCTGGGCAATGCTAGTGGAAGCGCTTAAAAATGTGATGGCTGCTACTGCAATTATACAATTTTTTGTCATATTTATAGTTTTAAAGGATTTAAACCAAAGATATTCATTTGCATCCACCCAGTCAAGTTATTTTTTCAAAAAAGAGTTAAGGCGAGGCATTAACGAATTAACAATAAAACACATTAACCATTATATTGCAACTATATAATGAGAAAACCTATTTCCCTGATAGCTTGTTTTATAGTTTGTGTTGTTATTTTTCAATACAGGGGAACACATATGTCACTGGATTCCTCAAGAAAACTGAAAGTGACCGATTGGGATTGCCTGGGCTATTATATGTTTCTGCCGGGTATGTTCATCTACGATGATATAACGCAATTGAAGTGGCTGCCCGAAATAGACGCGAAATATTCTGTTATAGGTGGACATTTGTACCAGGCAGGTAAATGTGATAATGGGAATTATGTGGGCAAATACCTGTTGGGTGTTGCTATGATAGAAGCACCTTTCTTTTTGGCCGCACATTTCATCGCCGTACATTGTGGCTATCCACCTGACGGCTTTTCGCCACCATACCAATACGCGATTGCCTTTGCCGCTATGTTTTATGCATTGCTTTCTATATTTCTGCTGCGAAAACTTCTATTAGATTATTTCCCGGACCTAAGTGTAGCAATATCTATATGCCTGATCTGCCTGGCGACAAATTTCATACAATATGTGGCTGTGGATGGCGGAATGAGCCATGCCTATATTTTTCCGCTGTATGTATTGTTATTGTACAGTACTAAAAAATGGCATGAGCGGCCTTCGTACTTATGGGCGGGATTAACGGGCTACATTATTAGCCTGGCATGCCTTTGCCGCCCTACCGAAGCTGTAATGCTTTTTATACCATTGATGTGGAACACGCAGAGCAAAGAAGCGGCAAAAGCAAAATGGACTTTGGTAAGAAACAACAAAGGGCATGTATTGTTCGCAGCGCTGTTTTGCTTCCTTGGGGTCGTACCCCAATTATTATATTGGAAAATCACCAGCGGCTCATGGCTCTATGATGTAGGCAGTTCATGGGATTTTCTTAACCCTCATTTACAGGTTTTATTTGGCTGGGAAAAGGGCTGGTTTATATACACACCGGTTACGTTGTTTTTTATTATCGGAATGTTCTTTATGAAGCGTTACCCTTTCCGGGAATCTGTGCTGTGGTTTTGCATTTTGAATATATACATTCTCATTTCATGGAGAGATTGGCAGTATGCAGGCAGCTTTAGTGCGCGGGCACTGATGGAAAGCTTGCCTGTATTTGCATTGCCACTTGCAGCCGTGGTGGAGCAGATCAATTTAAGAAAATGGAGATGGTTTTTTTACTTGCCTGGACTTTACCTTATTATTGTCAATATATTTCAACACGATCAGTATCACAAAACCATTCTACACTATTTTGATATGAACCGCCAATATTATGGGAGGATCTACCTGAACCCCAATCCCAGACCGCTTGATATGAGTATGCTGGATAATAAAGACATGCTGAATGATACGAAAGGGTATACAATAAATACTCTGCTACAGACTGACGTGCCTAAACAACTAAAATTTAAAGAAAATGCCGAGGGTACATTATTTGATACGACCATTACCAGCCAAGCGGATAATGTTTGGATATTGGTAACCTGCACAATAAAAGCAGATAAGGGCTATTGGGGAGCATATCTGAATACTACACTCACAACGAACGACACCTTAAAACATAATCGTGTACGCATTTTCAACCCGATAAGCAAAGAGGGTGATAATAATGAGTACCAATTTTATGTTAGAGTGCCCAAACCATTTAATGACAGCCATTTTAGGCTATACATCAGCGATGATGGTGATTTTGCAGGAGTTGTTGAAAAAATTAAAATAACTGAGTTGATAAAATAGTCCAATTAGAGAAAGCCCCATTTTACGAGAGGCTTTTGTATTTTCGCACATAAAATAATTATTGCATGAACGACCATTTGCAAAAGAGCATTGAAGAAGCCTACCAAAACAGGGAATTAATAAAAGATAAGCAATACCAGGATGCTATAAGAACGGTGATAGAAGAGGTAGACAAAGGCCGCCTACGTGTGGCACAACCTGCTGATAGTGGATGGGAAGTGCAGGAATGGGTGAAAAAAGCAATCTTGCTGTACTTTGGCATACAGCCCATGCAGACATGGACTATAGAACCGTTTGAGTTTTATGATAAGATGTTGCTGAAAAAAGATTACGCTTCACTAGGTGTACGTGCAGTGCCTCATGCAGTGGCCCGTTACGGAGCTTATATAGCCCGCAATGTAGTTTTGATGCCATCATACGTAAATATAGGTGCGTATGTAGATGAGGGAAGTATGGTTGATACATGGGCTACTGTAGGCTCCTGCGCGCAGATAGGAAAGGGCGTTCACCTAAGCGGGGGCGTAGGTATTGGCGGGGTTTTAGAGCCTTTGCAGGCAAGTCCGGTGGTAATTGAGGATGGATGTTTTATTGGTTCAAGATGCATTGTGGTGGAAGGTGTAATAGTAGAAAAAGAAGCTGTGCTTGGCGCCAATGTGGTATTGACTCAAAGCACTAAAATAATAGATGTAAGTGGTGCCGAACCTATTGAATATAAAGGCCGTGTGCCTGCCCGAAGTGTTGTGATACCGGGGAATTATACCAAAAAATTTCCCGCGGGGGAGTATGGCGTAGGTTGTGCACTTATTATAGGGAAACGCAAAGCATCTACAGATCTGAAGACCAGCCTTAATGATGCGTTGCGTGATTTTAATATTTCGGCATAATTGACAGACCACTACAAAACTAAGCTTAAATTAAAAACAGGCAGCGCGAAACAATATGGCCTTTAATAAAAAGATCAATCCATATTTAAAGGTAAATAATGATACAGGCTTTGGCAGCAATCCCAATAGCTATGGGGGAAGATTTATAAATAAGGATGGCAGCTTTAACCTAAGAAGAGAAGGAATCCCACTGCTGAAACGAATAGGTATTTACCAGCGCATGCTGAGTTTGCCCAGATGGAAATTCCTGGCCGTTATACTTCTATTTTATTTCGCAATGAACCTCTTTTTTACAGTTATCTATTTAGCCATCGGTGGAGGACAATTGCAGGGTTTGGTGTCGACAACACCTTGGACAAGATTCAAAGAGGTATTTTATTTCAGCACGCAGACATTTACAACAGTTGGTTATGGACGAATAAATCCTTTGGGGGATGCGGCCAATGTAATTTCCTCTTTAGAGGCACTAACCGGTTTCCTGTCGTTTGCCATAGCAACCGGTTTGATATATGGAAGGTTCGCCAAACCGAAGGCCTATCTTCAGTTTAGCGAGATGGCTCTGATAAGCCCTTATAAAGACAGAACTGCTTTAATGTTTCGGTTTGCTACTTATAAGGATAAGCATACGCTGACGAATGTAGAAATAAAGGTGGGCATTGCCCTAAGAGTGGAAGAAGGCGGAAAGGTGGAGTATAAGTTTTATGACCTGCCACTGGAACGATACAAGGTTGATTTTCTGCCTATGAACTGGACAGTGGTGCATGCCATAGATGAAAACAGCCCATTGCAAGGATTTAATAATGATGATATTGCGGCCGCCGACGCGGAATTGTATGTATTGATCACCGGCTTTGATGAAGTTTTTTCAAGCCCTGTGCTGCAAAGAACTTCATACACCTATAAGGAAATGCGCTTTGATGCAAAATTTATACCAATGTACCGTGAAAGTGAGGACGGCCAAACGACCATCCTGGAGATGCACAAAATAAATGATTTTAAAGACCTTAGTAAAGAAAGCGTGTCGTAGAATATTTTCAAGAATGAATAAGAACACACCCTAGCCCCTCTCAAGGGTAACTATACACATGTTGGGACAAATTAAGAAGAGCGTTTTTTCAACTTAAAATAAATAGCCCTAATTGCAATAATCATTAAATATATAAAGACAATGTTATTAATTTCACCAAGTATAAAACCAGCATTTTCATATTTGGTTGATGACCCTAAAATAAACTCTATGCAGTATATTAATATGATGATGCCAACAGAAATAAGAATTTTATAGCGATATTTCATAGCGTCTTCTTTTCTAGCGTAGGGACCGAGTAGATTGTGTTGAGATCAATGTCGGCTATTTATTATTAAACATTAAACCTGAAATGTAATATATCACCATCCTGCACTATGTATTCTTTACCTTCAATGCGCAATCTACCATTTTCGCGACATGCTGCTTCAGAGCCATATTGCACAAAATCTTTGTAAGAAATAGTTTCTGCTTTAATGAAGCCTTTTTCAAAATCGGTATGTATGACAGATGCAGCCTGGGGCGCTTTCCAACCACGATGTATGGTCCAGGCGCGCACTTCCTGCACACCCGCAGTAAAATAAGTAACAAGGTTCAATAGCTGGTAGGCCGCACGTATCAGGCGGTTAAGGCCCGGCTCGGTCAGTCCATATTCGGAGAAGAACAATTCCTTATCATCAGTGGTTTCCAGTTCTGTTATCTGCGCCTCGATGGAATTATTCATTACTATCACCTGTGCACCTTCGTCAGTTGCAGCTTTTACAAGTATATCAGAATATATATTCCCGGTAAGAATAGCAGCTTCGTCTACATTGGCAACATATAATACAGGCTTTTGTGTAAGCAGAAAAATATCTGCGACAGCCTCCAGGTCTTCGCCCTCCAAACCCATGCCACGTATGTTTTTACCCTGGAACAAATGGTCTTTGCATTTCTGCAAGGTTTCCAGCACGCGTTTAGCTTTGGGATCGACTTTTGCTACCTTTTCTGTGCGTTGTATCTTTTTTTCAACACTTTCCAGGTCTTTTAGCTGCAGTTCGGTATCAATGATCTCTTTATCACTGATGGGGTTGATTTCTCCTTCATCGCGCAGGATATTCTCGTCCTCAAAACAACGTATCACATGCACTATGGCATCTACTTCGCGAATATTGGCCAGAAATTTATTGCCCAAACCTTCGCCTTTGCTGGCCCCTTTTACGAGACCTGCTATATCTACAAATTCTATTGTTGTAGGTACCACCCTGTTCGGCTGCACCAGTTCGGCCAGTTTGCTTAAGCGCTCATCGGGCACATCTACCTGCCCTACATTAGGCTCTATAGTACAAAAACGATAATTAGATGCCTGCGCCTTAGCGCTATTGCTAACTGCATTAAATAATGTTGATTTCCCCACATTCGGCAACCCGACTATACCCGCTTGCAATGCCATATTCTTTAGAAAATTTGCGCAAAGGTAATCTTATTTGCGATTTATGATTTAGTAGTTCCAAGCTTCCGTTTTGAGATGTAGTATTAATTAACTATATTTGCAACTAAATTTCAGTTGCATTTTATATGAGCAAAATTGAGAAATTATTAGATCGCCTACTTAACAGTCCCAGAGACTTTACATGGGACGAATTGGTGAAAATTTTGACTCATTTCGGCTATGAAGAATTAGTAAAAGGTAAAACCGGCGGATCAAGAAGAAAATTTGCAGATACTGATAAAAACATAATAAGCCTTCATAAACCACATCCCGGTAATATCCTTAAAACTTATGCAATTAAAGAAGTTATTGCCCATTTAAAAGAAAAACGAAAAATATGAAAGATGTTTTAGAATATAAGGATTACCTGGCCGTAGTTCACTTTAGCTCAGAGGATGAGGTTTTCTTTGGCAAGATACAAGGGATAAATGACCTGGTTACTTTTGAAGGATCTTCTGTAAGTGAATTGAAGAAATCCTTTAAGGAAGCAGTTGAAGATTATATACAAAGCTGCAAGCAAATAGGTAAAGCCCCTGAAAAAACATACAAGGGGAGTTTTAATGTCAGAGTTTCGTCCCTATTGCACAGACAAGCAGCTTATACAGCGTCCCAAAAAAACATCACTTTAAATGACTTTATCAAAGAGGCTATTTCTTATGCCATCAAACATAAAGACGATTTAAGCAAAGCATCCTAACATTTTCAGAATAGCGAAATCAATACCCTCTTCCTTCTTTCTGTTCCATATAGTTTATGAAAGCGCGGTTGGCGACCCTATTACCACCAGGAGTAGGATAATTACCTGTAAAGTACCAATCGCCTTTATGATCGGGACAGGCATTATGTAAACCTTCAAGAGACTGATAGATAACATCCACTTCAGCATTTACTTCCTGCGGGCGTAACATCTCTGCTATTTTTTTGCTTATCTCTTCGGGAGTAAAGGACGCGTAAACAGCTTTTGCAAAATTTTCCTCGTGCAGTTGCCCCGCAGCTTCGGCGATTTTACATTGCTGATAAGTTTCGTCGAGTACCGCGGTCATTCCCTTATCTTTCAATAAAGCAACAGCAGCCTGGAATGCGATAAAATCTCCCATACGGCTCATATCTATGCCATAACAATCGGGATAACGTATTTGCGGCGCCGAAGAAACAATAATGATACGTTTTGGCCCGA
>JABDGU010000031.1 GCA_013285905.1 Bacteroidota bacterium
CGCACAAGCCTTTCACCGTCTGCCATAAATTCAACAAAGTATATCCCCCTTGCATATCCACTCAGGTCAAGTTCTGAAGAAAATGAACCCGGGATATTTTCGAAATTACGTACCATTATCTGCTGGCCTGTAATATTGCTGACACTCACCTGCAAATTCTTTACACCCCACGCTGAATTGAATCCAAACGTAACCTTACCACTGGTAGGATTAGGGAACAAACTCAGGTCCTTAATGTTCTGGCTTATGCCACCTACAGATTCATAACGCGTGTGAAACTTAACAACAAAGTCCTGTGTTTCTCCGGAGGTATATGGCCCGCAAGCATCATCCGAAGGGATATTAGGACTGGTATTGTTATTAATGATCAAACGCATGCCGGTAGGCAAACCAGTTACCACATTAACCTTGGTATGAATAAGGGCTGTATCGAAAAAGTTAGTACTGCTTTCGAATGATGTCCAAACCCTTTCTGAGTCTGAAGCAAGGGAACTGTAACTAAGGTCATTATTATAATCAATAAATAAAGTGATCTTGGCATTAGCGTCTGTGGCAGATTTCATCACATCATATACCATCACCTCATAGGTGGAATCAGCATAAAGATCCAGAATGCCGTCATGCGTGTAAGTTACACGGCCATTAACTGCATTAATATTATTAAGGTGGGGATTGTTTACCTGGTTGGCTGAAGTGAAAAAATAACCACCTGAAGACCCGGTAGGAGGCATTATACCAAAAGCGCCTATATCTGTACTGTCAAAGGCATAACCCCCTGTTGCCATACTGTAGCAATAACACCTGTAAGATGAATCGTTATATATCTTCACAATATTAGAATAAGTAGTATCATGGGTGTTGTTGCAAACCATCATGAGTTTGTACCATGAAGGTGAGGTATATTGTAATGTAATGGCATCGACATTTTGGCTGGCAGCTATATAATTCCATGTGAGGCCTGCATCGGTTGATGTCCACCAGCTTCTTGACAAATTAATTGCGCGGTGTTCGTACGAAGTGTCGGTTAATGTAAATGTATAGTGTCCTGAGATATCTCCCGGACATAAAAGTGTATCACTGGATGTAGCAGTGCCGGGGTTGGCAGAACCATTACATGGGCTATAAGATATGTTAACAAGATAATCTTCTATTTCGCCGCTTACGTTTTGTGCGCATGGTAATAATGGATTGGAAATAAAGGGAGCTATTGCGCCGGGTTCCAGGAGAACTCTCATGCCAACCAGCCCTACATGTGCTGTTGACGGTACCTGGAAAGTATGGCTTACCATAGGGTTGGCAGCACTTTGGGTACTATCTAAAAGAACCATCTCGTTAGGGTCAAAAACACCATTGCCGTTAAAATCTATATAAACATTAACCGGGCTTTGGTTCCATGTTGTTGTGGCTTGGATCTGAGATACGGATACAGAGTAGTTACTGTCCATGTATAAAGTAGGCGCGGTTACCGTAAAATCGAAGTTGGAATAATTATTTACAGCGGTAGAATTTCCTACTACAGGAGAAGGGCTGCCGTTGTTAAGCAGGGTAACACCACCGGGGCTGCTCGTTAAAGTAACATTGCCTACATTGGCAAGATAGGAGCCTAAGCTGCTGTCGTGGCAATAACAAAGATAGAATGGAGCTATGTTTACGAGGCTGCTTATTGTATCGGTTACACCTGGAGTGGGATTAGCACAAGTTGCAATAACCCGGAAATAAGTTGGGGCGGTGATGCTGGTAACTACAGCAGGAACATTTAAAGCAAGGCCATACCAGTTAACATTATTAGAAGATTCCTGCCAGGTATAAGTGAGCCCGGTGTGAAGGCTGTCGCTGTAAAAGAGATTAAAATTAATACCCGGACATGCAGGACTACTCATGACCGTACCGGAGGGAGCACCGGAGCAAGGTGTGATGTAAGTAAGGTTTACATCATCTATGAACATGTCCTCTCCAAAGGCCGAAACAGCCCTGAAAATAATATAGTCGCCACTTGCAAATCCGGCTGGTAAATTATAGGTATGCTGCTGCCAGCCGGTAGCGGTTGAAAGGTTTGGCGTTAATGTCGCGATAGTATTGTTTGCATAAGCCGCCGTGGTGTTATAAACTACATGAATCTGATCATTACTGAAACCTGTGTTTTGTTGATACACCCAAAAACTCAATACGGCAGTTCCTCCGCCGGCTCCGGGATAAATGATTTGAGGAGTGATTAAGTCGGCCGTTGAACCAGTTGCATCCTCATAGGATTCATAACCAGCCATTCCCGTACCCGTATGAGTGGGTACTCCCGTAGGGGCACTAAAATCAGTGGGGCAATATTGCGATATCATACCGCTTGCAAGGCCACCTGAAACCTGCACCCAAGACTCTACGGCAGTACAACTTTCTCCATTTGTGCCCGTAAAAGTACTATTGCTCCATCCGGCAGGAGGGAAAGTGCCATTGAAGCCTTCGCTTAATAATACCTGGGCAGATGTTTTTCCGGATGAGAAAAAAGTTAAAAAGCCTATAGCAAAAAGTAAAAATTTGTTTTTCATACAATTACTTTGATTATAATAGTTTAATTGGCAAGTTTAAGAAAAATTAAAGTTAATTGTTTTACTTTAAAAAATGCATTTTTATGCAAAGAAGCAGCAAAAAATCAATTAAATAGTGATTTGCACGATGTGTTGCTTTTATTCTTCATAAGCCGTCCAATATATAGACAGCTATTTTACTATAATAGTTAGGGGGCAAGCTATTATTTTTACCATTATTTTCTACTACTTTTACGCACAAAATTTTTCTTATGCAATTTCCGGAATCATTAAAATACACGAAAGACCACGAATGGATCAAAATAGAGGGTAATATCGCAACAGTAGGCATCACTGATTTCGCCCAGCGCGAACTTGGGGATATTGTATTTGTTGATATTGATACCAAAGGCAAAAAACTGCAGGCCAACGACGTTTTTGGCACAGTGGAAGCCGTAAAAACGGTTTCTGATCTGTTTTTGCCCTTAAGCGGCACTATAACAGAGATTAATCCCGCACTTGAAAGTAATCCGGAATACGTGAACCAGGACCCTTATAATAAGGGATGGATGGTGAAAATGAGTATTGACAATGCTGCCGAAGCCGCAGATTTGTTAGACGCCAAAGCATATGAGCATTTGGTTGCTTAGAAGCAATACTATCTTCAAATTTTCTTATAAAGTATGAAAAGAGCAAAGTCCATGTAGATTATGGATTTTGCTCTTTTTATTGCCTGGATAAACCACTATTTATAAATTCCTTACCTTCATTTTGATTTTATAAATTTAAAAATAACTAAATGATCTATCGTAGCAAAGCGCCTTTACGCATAGGCCTGGCGGGCGGCGGTACCGATGTAAGTCCCTATTGTGACCTCTACGGCGGTGCTATCCTTAATGCCTCTATCTCTTTATACGCTTACGCATCTATTGAGTTACTAAGTGAAAACACAATAATTATAGAAGCCAAAGACAGGAATGAAACGGTCACTTATCTCAAAACCGAGTCATTGCCGATTGATGGTAAACTGGATCTTGCAAAGGGTGTATATAATCATATAGTAAGGGAATACGGAAACCTGTCAAGCGGTTTCAGGCTTACAACTTTTGTTGATGCCCCTGCAGGATCGGGACTGGGCACCTCTTCTACCCTTATGGTGGCTATTTTAGGCGCTTTCGCAGAATGGCTGCAATTGCCGCTTGGCGAGTACGATATGGCCCATAAAGCTTACCAGATAGAGCGGGTGGAAATGGCAATGGCGGGTGGCAAACAAGACCAGTATGCCGCTACATTCGGAGGCGTAAATTTTATGGAGTTTTATGAAGGCGACAGGGTGATAGTAAACCCGTTAAGGGTAAAAAGTAAAAACCTTTGCGAACTTGAAAATAACCTCTTATTATACTTCACTGCAACCAGCCGCTTATCATCAACTATTATCGAAGCCCAAAGCCAGAATGTGCTGGATAAAAACCAGCAATCTATCGAGGCCATGCACCAGCTAAAAGAGCAGGCAAGGATGATGAAAGAAGCCCTGCTGAAAGGAAAAATAGATGATATAGGCGCTATACTTGATTTTGGTTTCCGCTATAAAAAACAAATGGCTAAAGGCATATCAAACACCTCCATGGACGAACTTTATGAAACTGCATTAAAAGCAGGTGCAACAGGTGGCAAAATAACAGGTGCTGGTGGCGGTGGCTTTATGATGTTTTATTGCCCGGGCAATACCAATTATAGGGTAAAGGAAGCATTGAGTAAATATGCCGGGGATTTTCGTTCGTTCCAGTTTACGGAGCAAGGGCTCTTTACATGGAGCATATAGGGTCTCCCATTTTTTTTGATTTTTGAATTTTTACTTTTGAATTAATATGGAGTGTATCGTACTTGCAGGCGGATTAGGCACCAGGCTCAGGGGGGCTATTGGTGATTATCCTAAGTGCATGGCTCCTGTGAATGGTAAACCTTTCTTACACTATATTTTTCAGTACTTAGCAGAGCAACAATGCAAACGGGCAATTCTCTCGCTTGGCTACAAAAATGAAGTTGTTACCGCATGGTTGCAGTCAGAGCACAGGCATTTTGAAACAGACTACGTGATCGAGACGGAGCCACTTGGCACTGGTGGCGGCATACAATTAGCGCTTAAGAAAGCGAAAAGCGAAAATGTGCTGGTATTAAACGGCGATACGATGTTTAGCGTTGAGCTTGATACACTAATGGAGTTTCACTTGCTGCAAAAAGCCGCAGCAACCTTAGCACTTAAAAAAATGTACAATTTTGATCGTTACGGCGTAGTGAATATAGATAGTTCCGATCGCATCACATCTTTCGAAGAAAAACAACACCGCGATGAAGGCCTTATTAACGGGGGCGTTTATGTTGTGAACAAAGAGCATGTACTTTCGAAAAACCTGCCTGAAAAATTTTCGTTTGAGAAAGATTATTTTGAAACTTTTGTAAATGAAAAAAAGTTCCTGGGCTTTATAAGCGAAGACTATTTCATAGACATTGGCATACCTGTGGATTATGAAAAAGCGCAGGAAGACTTTAAATTGCTTTTCAAATGAATGTAGCGATAATCGGCCCGGCACACCCATTGCGCGGTGGACTTGCCACTTACGACCAAAGGCTGGCGCAGGAATTACAAAACCAGGGGCATAAAGCTAGTATCTATTCTTTTTCATTGCAATACCCCTCATTCCTTTTCCCGGGCAAATCACAATTCACAGACGAGCCTGCGCCGGCAGGTTTGACGATACATAGCATCATTAATTCCATCAATCCCTTTAACTGGATACAAGTGGGAAAACGGATGCGCAAAGAAAACTATGATCTTATCATTGTACGTTTTTGGTTGCCATTCATGGGGCCTGCATTCGGCACAATATTAAGAAAGGCAAAAAAGAATAAACATACCCGTGTTCTTTGCATAGCCGATAATATTATCCCGCATGAAAAAAGGCCGGGAGATCTGCCATTTACAAAATACTTCCTAAAAACAATTGATGCCTTTGTAACAATGAGCAAGGAAGTGAAAAGCGACCTCCTTAATTTCACCACCAAGCCTGTCCAATTCCTTCATCACCCCATTTATGATAACTATGGCAGCCTTATAGCCAAGGCTGATGCCTGTAAAAAACTAAAGCTCGACCCGGCTAAAGACTATATACTTTTCTTCGGCTTTATCCGGAAATATAAGGGCCTAGATATTTTGCTGCAGGCCATGAATGATGAGCGTATCAGGGCATCTAACATCAATCTCATCGTTGCCGGTGAGTTTTATGATAAACGGGAAGCCTACGATGAAATAATAGAACAAAACAAATTGCACGACAAAGTGCATTTATTCACAGAGTTTATTCCCAACGACGATGTGTTTTATTATTTCAGCGCAGCCGATTTAGTTGTTCAGCCCTATAAAAGCGCTACCCAGAGCGGGATAACACAGGTGGCATATCATTTCGAAAAACCAATGGTGGTTACCAATGTCGGTGGTTTGGCTGAAGGCGTGCCCGATGGCAAAGTAGGGTTTGTTAGCGAACCCGAACCCAAAGCCATTGCAGATGTCATATTATGTTTCTACCAGCCAAACAGCATTCCAAATGTTCATCAGAATATACTGGAGGAGAAAAAGAAATACAGTTGGGATACTTTTGTAAAAAATTTGCTGGCAACTGCGGGATTTTGATTGGCATTTACTTAAAGTAGATTATTATGCTTTGTGCTTTTCAAGAAATGCAGCAAGAATTTTATTGAATTCATCAGGCACTTCCATCATGGCAGCATGGCCGCATTTGTCTATCCAGTGCAGTTCTGCTGTTGGGATCAGTTTCTTAAATTCGTCAGCGACCATAGGTGGGGTAATCGTATCATTCATGCCCCATATAAGACAAGTAGGCACTTTTATATTGCTTACTTCATCACCCAGGTTATGACGGATAGCCGATTTGGCAAGTGAGATAACCTTCAGGGCCTTTAGCCTGTTATTAACAATGGCGAACACCTCATCTACCAGTTCTTTAGTGGCCACCTTGGGGTCATAAAAAGTGAGTTCGGTCTTTCTTTTAATAAATTCATAATCCCCTCTTTTAGGATAGGTCTCGCCCATGCCGTTTTCAAAAAGGCCGGAGCTGCCTGTGAGGGTAATTGTCTTAACATTTTCCTGGTGCTTCAGGGCATACACAAGTCCTATATGGCCCCCCAATGAGTTGCCAAGCAAATGTACATTATGCAGGTTACGATTTTCTAAAAATTTGTCAACATGCTTTGCCAAACCCGAAACAGTAGTATCAAGCAAGGTAAGGTCATATAGCGGCAGCATAGGGATGATGACCTTATGCGTTTTCTTAAAATAATCTACCAGGTCCATGAAGTTGCTTAAAGCACCAAACAGCCCGTGTAGAAGTATTAAAGGTTGCCCTTCACCCTCTTCTATATATTTGAATTTACCTGAATGTTTTATTTCGTAGTCCATTTATCTGAACAAGTAGATTTGCTAAAATACTATTGTTTAACAGAAAAACATACTCTTAATACAGATTTAGCGTTTATAAGCCCTGAGAAAAGACTAAATCGTCCTAAATTGCATACATGTTGCAACAATACTGTGTTTCTCTTACAGAATATAGGCGCTTGCTTACAAAGGAAGTGAGGGTTGGGGATATACTATTAGGGAATAATAACCCTATATGTATCCAAACCATGACAACAACAGACACTATGGACACTGCAGCAACGGTTGCCCAGAGTATCCGCTGCATAGAGGCCGGTGCTGAATTAATAAGGATAACGGCGCCCAGCAAAAATGAAGCTGAGAACTTACTGAATATTAAAAATGAACTGCGCAAAAGGGGATATTCTACGCCCTTGGTGGCAGATATACATTTCACACCTAATGCTGCTGAAATAGCCGCGCGCATCGTTGAGAAAGTAAGAGTGAACCCCGGAAATTATGTTGACAAAAAGAAATTTGACCTTATAGAATATACAGATGTAGACTATGCTGCCGAGGTGGAACGTATTTACGAAAGGTTCAGCCCCCTCGTAAAGATCTGTAAAGAGCACGGTACGGCTATGCGTATCGGCACCAATCATGGTTCTTTAAGCGACCGTATTATGAGCCGTTACGGCGACACACCAAACGGCATGGTTGAGAGCGCCATGGAATTTTTGCGCATTGCGCGGGACCATAGTTATCACCAGGTGGTGCTGAGTATGAAATCCAGCAATCCCATTGTGATGGTGCAGGCATACAGGTTGCTGGTGCAAAAAATGGACGAGGAGTTTGGGGAGTGTTATCCTTTGCACCTTGGCGTAACAGAAGCAGGCGATGGAGAAGATGGCCGTATAAAAAGCGCAATAGGCATAGGCACTTTATTGGAGGATGGCATAGGGGATACTATAAGAGTGTCGCTGACAGAAGACCCGGAGTTTGAGATACCCGTATGCAGGGATATTGTAAAACGTTATGAGCAGCGAAGCGGGCATGATGCGATAGCGCCTTTCACGCAGGATGAAAAAATACGTTTACCCTATAACCCTTTTGAATACAAAAGACGGGACGCCAATACAGTTCAGAATATAGGCGGCCACCATGTGCCGGTTGTAATTGCAGATTTTGGGGATATCGATAAGATAAAAGCGACAGACCTTGAAACCATAGGATATAAATATAACGAGGCTACGGACAAATGGAATATAGGTGATGGGGCTGCCGATTATATTTATACAGGGAGCAAAGAAATTTCCTTCGGCCTGCCGGGCACTTTGCAGGTGATATGTGATTACAAAGAATGGCTGGCTATTGCCGAGAAATCAAAGTACCACCCGCTTATCTACGACACCGTTTATCTTGATGTAAAGGAAAGTATTGACACACTGCATTTTATACTATGCGATGTAAATGGCAAATGGGAAAATCTATTGAAGCTTATAGAAAAAGCAAAGAGCCACCCGCTTGCAGTGCTGTGCATTAATACCAATAACAAACATGCCTTAGCATCCCTGCGCCGTTTCATAATCGAGCTAATGCAACAGGAATGTAAATGCCCGCTTATCTTGTCCGTATCAAGCGATGACAAAACCGTGGATGAGCAATTGATACATTTTGCAACCGAAGCCGGTGGATTATTTTTAGATGGCTTTGGTGATGGTATATGGCTGGAAAGCAATGCCGCGCTTGAAAATGTAAAGATGAGTGGCCGCACCTACCTGGAAGTAAAAAACAACAGCCAGTTCCTTAACAACACTTCTTTTTCAATACTGCAAGCCACACGTACCCGCATCAGCAAAACAGAATACATCAGTTGCCCGAGTTGTGGCCGCACTTTGTTCGATTTGCAGGAAACAACGGCTATGATACGTGCCGCCACCAATCATCTGAAAGGTGTTAAAATTGCCATCATGGGTTGCATAGTAAATGGCCCCGGCGAAATGGCCGATGCCGATTTTGGCTATGTAGGCAGTGGCCCCGGCAAGATAACCCTCTACAAAGGCAAAGAAATAATGAAACGCAATGTGCCCAGCGATATTGCAGTGTCAGAACTGATACAATTGCTGAAAGAAAATGAGGCATGGATAGAGCCTGCAGCAATGGCTTAATCAGGGCGTCATGTCGAACGAAGTGAGACATCCCCTGAGAAATAGAGTTTAGCAAAATAGCAATCCGACCGCTGTTATACAATATCACATAATCTCAGGAGATTTCTCATTTCATTTCGCTATCGCTTCATTTCATTCGAAATGAAGCCCTGATTGAGCGTTTTCGACTCTTGCTAAATCCTTAAATCGTGGTTCCCTCTTCCTTTTCCAGGTCCCTGCTTTTCTTATCAAGGATAACCATTAAGGCAACGGACAGATAAAACAACGAGCCCACTTTATGTGTTTCTAATAACTCCGAGAAGAAATTATTTATAAAGCCTGCGGCAAACATAAGGGTGATGCCCATGGTGCAGTTCTTGTAATACTTGTCCTTAAAGCGGTAGTAAGTTTTTTGCGCCATTGCAAAAAATACAATTATCAGGATAGCATACAATATCATTGCAGGCCAGCCCTGCTCCACCAGCATCAGCAGGAAGTAATTGTGCGTGGTGGAATGCTCCAGGTTGCGGCTTACATAAGTTCTGAAAGATGAAACAGCATAAGGTTTGTAATAGAAATAAAACGAGTGAGGGCCATAGCCGGTTATTGGCCTGTCCACGCTCATCCTGGCACCTGCCACCCAGCGATAAAGACGCTCCATAGACGACATGTCCTGCCCCTTGAAGGTGGCTATCATGTGGTCGAGGAAGTTTTTGTGCATATAGGTATGCTGGTAGTCCGGCCTGAAATCGATATACTTATTATCCCTAACCATGTAGCAGATAAGGATAATGAAAACACCGTAAAAGACAGGCATTACATAATTGACCAGCCTGAAGCGTATGGCAACATAAATGAATCCTGCAAACACCAGGGCTATCATGGCTGCCCTTGCATACGTTAAATAAATGGCGGGCAAGAAGAAGAGAATGATAAGTAACAGCAGTCCTCTCAGCATCACGCTTTTGCCCTTGGTAAGCGGGTAAGCAAAACAAAGCAATGGGAAGATCATGGACAATATTGTTGAGTAATCGACATGGTTATAATAGAGTCCCCAGGTACTGGTAACTTTTATCGCGTTCTCAACAGCACGGAAATCAAAATTATGCATGGAATGCCGCACCAGGATAATGACAGAAGTAACTATAACAGGTATAAGTGTCAGTATCAATGCCCGCTTATAGTCTCTCTTTTCTGTAAACACCCACAGTGGCAAAATGAAAAAGCAAACCAAATACCATGATTTGGCAATGAGGAATTTTACAGAGAAAAAGAACTCAAGAGAAAATATAACAGCTACTATGAGCCATAAGAATTGCAGGGCCACTATCAATACAAGTGGGTTGCGCCACCACCACTTAGGTATGATGGCAGGATTTTTTGCCCACATAAAAATAAAGAGCAGGAAGAACAGCCACATCATAGGTTCATCCGGCAGGCAGGCCGACAAGGTGTCACCGGCAAAAGATATTTGCACAGATGCGGGTATGCAGAACAGCAATATCCAGTAAGCCGTTTTCCAGTTTATTCCCAGCAGCACAAAGAACACATATACGAAGGCACCGGCAAAAACAATATAGTCTCCTGTGATGGCAAAAAGGGCTATAAAGGCAAGCAAAATAAGCAGGCTTGCCCTCAGGAACCATTTGCTGAAGCTATCATATACCAGTCCCTGCAGCATTAGCGTTGCAATGAAATGATGGCTTTATAATAAACACTAACCAATACCAGGAAGCAACTAAAGAAGAAGCCCAATAGCGCACATGCAATAATTGTAAGGAAAGGGCCCGGGCCGCTTGGGTCAACAGGAGGTTTTGCTTTAGAGATAACTTGGGTCAATTGTAGTTGTTCTGCTTTGCTGCCTGCGGCAAACTCATTAAGATAGGAGCTGTGCTTGGCCCTGTCTGTAACAAACTGGTCCTTCAGCGCTTCAATATTTTGCACCTGCTCCATGCCCTTGCCAAATCCTGTGCTGGAGCTGCTTTTCACATTTCCCATTATCACATTTTCCCTGGCCGGGCTGATGATATCGTAGATGCCATACTTATCGCGCAGTGCGGCAAGGCTGTCTGTTAATATGCTTATAGTGCTGTCTTCCTGGTGCACCTTATCTTTTATCGCATCATAAGCGTGGCGCCTCACATTATTATAATAGCCCCTGAAAGCTTCTTCAATAATGCGTGCGCTCTCGTTTGCCACATCGGCTGCAATATTGGGGTCTTTGTCGGTATAACTTAGTTCTATGTCTTTATATTCTGTCCGCTTGATCTTAAAGCCTTTTGTAAATTTTTGCTTTAATCTTTCCATGGCCGTTGGCCTGTTCATATCAAACTGATAACGCTCTGCAAGGTGCGCATTCTCAACGATCCTGCTTATCACAGTGTCCGATTCTGCCAGCACTATCACACGGTCTATATCATCATCCCCGCCGAAATAATCTATAAAGGTCATTTCGTTGGCGCTATACAGATTGTTCCTGTCCGTATAGGAAGGATTCGAAACGATAAATTCTGTTTTGGCTGTGTATTTCTTGTTTTTGATGAGATAAAAACCCGCGCCTAAAAGGGCTGTAACACCGGTAATAATAAGTACAAAGCGTATATGCTTCCTTATTACCTGGATTATTTCTATCAGATCAAAGCGAATCGTGGACATTTTCGTATTTGTATATGGTTAAAAATATTTTTTAAACTTATTAAATTTAGCCGAGAAACAGGATTTTGCGGCTTATATAACCGTTTCCCCGGCCTGCATCTTTTCGGCATTTTCAGCAAATTGCAGTGCGTCCAGCATTTCCTGTATGTCTCCGTTCAAAAAACTATCAAGATTATAGATCGTCATATTGATGCGGTGGTCTGTAACCCTGCCCTGCGGAAAATTGTAGGTCCTGATCTTGGCCGACCTGTCTCCCGTACTTACAAGGCTTTTCCTTCTTTTCGATATTTCTTCCTCATGTTTGCGCACTTCCTCTTCATATAAACGGGTACGCAGCATATTCATTGCCTTTTCGCGGTTGCCAAGCTGCGAGCGCTCTGTCTGGCACATCACCACCACACCCGTAGGGATATGCGTCAATATTACCTTTGTTTCTACTTTATTTACGTTTTGTCCGCCTGCGCCGCCACTTCGGGCTGTTTCCATCTTCACATCGCTGTCCCTCATTTCAAAATCCACTTCTTCTGCCTCAGGCATAACGGCAACAGTGGCAGCTGAAGTATGTACGCGCCCGCTTGCTTCTGTATCCGGCACCCTTTGCACACGGTGCACCCCACTTTCAAACTTCAATGTTCCATATACATCTTCGCCTATCACCTCCAGCTGAACTTCTTTATAACCTCCAACCGTACCTTCTGTTTCAGATAAAGCAGATACTTTCCAGCCTCTCCGTTCGCAATACCTCAGGTACATGCGCATCAGGTCGCCGGCAAATAAACTGGCTTCGTCTCCGCCTGTGCCTGCCCTTACTTCTATAATGGCATTTTTTTCGTCCTGGGGATCTTTGGGTATCAGCAATTGCTGTATCTCGGTTTCCAGGCTTTCTATTTGTGTGCTGTTTTTTTCAACATCTTCTTTAGCCAGTTCCCGCAGTTCGGGGTCGTTTTCGCTATCCAGTATTTCCTTGGCAAATTCCAGCCCGTCAAGGCAATTTCTGTAAACCTTATAAGTACTTACTATCTTCTCCAGTTTATGGTACTCACGGCTTATCTGGGAGTATTTTTTATTATCATTTACTATTGCAGGATTGGTAAGCGCCACTCCGAGGTCATCAAATCTTGCCTTAATAGCCTCAAGCTTATCAATAATTGAACTCATATATTATAAACGGAAAAATCCGGATTAAAAGTGTGCGAATTTAGTAAATATACCGACGCTGCCCTATTAATACCTTTTAGAAATATGAAAAGCATGGCATTGGTCTTATTACTTCACCAGGAGTAATGAGATAGGCTGTGCCGCTTGTTGGCCGCTAAGAAAAAATGTAAACTATACCTACTTACACGCATGATAAAATAAAATGAAATATGTTATAAATCCTTGTTATCCCTTTTGCCAGTAAACCAATCCCACAATCTTAACCTAAAGGCTACTCTTTCATAAATATAAATTATTAATATTATTGCTGCTGCAATAAAACAAATTATTCGCCCAAAAGTATTGTCAAATGATACACAAATGAAAATCAAAAGCACCATTGCAATTATTATGTAGGTAGAGCGTTTTTTCATATTAGTGCTTTGATTTTTGTTGTGGTGCACTGTTCTTTTCACAGCTGCTTGCATAATATCTTAGAAAGTGCCCTTTACGGCTAAGTTTTCATCGTACTTGCTTTGCTTCATTTCTTTAGCCTTAGTCGTGAAACAAAGCTAACAATTAAAATTTTGAATTATAGGGAGAGCAGATAGATTTTGAAGAGTTTACTTCCCTGCCTAGTCTCCGCCTTGGTGACCAGGCAGTGTTCATTTCCGAATCTTATTTCCCAACTTAAGCAATACAGCGCTTCCATCAAATCAGTATATTTGAAGGGCTTGCTTTCGGATAAACAAGCAATTTCGTGATAATATATGGACGCGCATAAGCAAGATGCTACCTTGGAGGACTACTATGCCCGCCGGGCAAGCGAGTATGAGGATATATATTACAGGGACGACCCTCAAAGGCAAAAAGAGCAACAGGAAATACAAATTGCCTTGAGGGAGGCACTAAAAGGAGCAAATGTTCTGGAACTGGCTTGCGGCACAGGCTATTGGACGCAATTTCTATCCGAAACGGCCGCTAAAATTACTGCTACAGACTTTAACCGGGAAGTGCTCGAGATTGCAAAACGTAAAAACTTCTCCTGCCCTGTTTCCCTCGAAATAGCGGATGCTTATCATCTTTCATTTATGCCAAAAACGTTTAGTGGTGGATTAGCAAATTTCTGGCTTTCTCATGTTCCCAAAAACCGCATCGACGATTTTCTTAATGCTTTCCACCAAACGCTTAAAATTGGCTCCTGCGTTTTCATGGCCGATAACATGCATGTTGCAGGCCTGGGTGGAGACTTAATAACAAAAACTGGCGACGAGAACACTTACAAACTGAGAACACTTAAGGACGGGACACAACAAGAGATCCTTAAAAATTATTTCACAAAAAATGAGTTGTTTAAGCTCTTTAAAAAGTACGACCCGGCACTTAATGAAAATGATATTTTTATTGGGCAGTGTTTTTGGTATTTAAAGTACAATATCCAATCTTGAACCCTGCCAAGTAAGGCAGAGCCGCCAAGAAAATAAATCTTACTTTCTTTTGTCTTTGACATGGGGTTTTATGAAATTAACTAACCCATTGGGAGAATACTGTTTGTTTTACCCATTTGCCATTTATTTTTTCATATATAGACCAGTAGCCATAGCCACATAGCCAACCGCAATTGTAATCAAAATAAAATGCAGCTTTATTTCCGTTATCATAAAAAATAGGGATCGAAATACAGTAATAACCATTTTCGTGCATTTTTTTATAAAAATTATCCCAGTGATACCTGACATCCGTTCCCATCTCCCTGTCTAGTTTTTTTTCGGAAATGAATTTTACTTTTTGCAATTTCCCATTCTTAAAGTAGAATTTCCTATCGTTCGATATTTGCTGAACAATTTCAATACTGTCTGATTTGCTAAATATTGATGCTATTGTATCTCGGGATATATAGCGAGCCCTCGTGCTAAAAGTGCCATTATTGTAATTCGATAAACCATATTGGGGACGATTTATAATAATATAGAAATTGGCGGTGTTGGTATCAGCATAGGACCAGTTGTAAAAAAATTGTTGTAGGAAAGAATAAATGCTATCGGCATGGCTGTTTTTTGCATTAGCAAAATACGGAAAGAAGATAAATATCAATAAAAGACGTTTCATTAAATTTCTTTGTCAGAGTAGGTATTTGCAAAACGTCTCAAGTACTTTTAGTATACAGTCTTTATCGAGATTATGATAGTTCGCGTCATACTAACGCAAGAACCTTGCTTCTTATTATTCCGCCTTGGATGAGCCTCAGTTTCGGACACACATCAAATTCTTTCTACTTCCCTGCCGATGTCTCCGCCTTCGGGACTCAGCAGTGTTCATTGATTGAGGTGCTGCCAGTTTTTTTACAATGCAAATACCCTCTTCGATAATGCGCTATTTATCTACTGCTATAGACAAACCGAAGACAGGTAATATTGGAGGTCGTATCATTAATAGCCGCCGAGTCCCAAAGGTGGAGACATCGGCTGGGAAGTCGAGAAATTCGGGCTTAAATTCTTTCTGCCACAACTAAAAACGGCACACATTTTGTGGCATATAACAGCCATATAAACCCTTGGCATATCTAAAAATGAAAATAATAAATTTCAAAAAACAGTCAAATCATTACAGGATTATTTTTTTTCCACAATGGTGCAGAAAAAGACACAAATCGGACATTTTGATAAGAATAATATAAATTGATAATCAATTACTTACATCGAAAATGCTACATTTCAATGTCCGGTTTTTAGAAAAATGTCCGCAACGTAGCATTTTATCCCAGCCCCCCACAAGGGATAAAGATGGGATAAAGAAAATCGACCATCACCCCACCTTTGCGTCTCTGCGTCTTTGCGGTTAAATTATGACATTATCATCCTAAAACCCTTTACTACAGCCTATATTATTGTTTTTCTTAGCGGCCATTTTGCGGCCATAATAAACGGCCTATTTACTTACCAACAATTGCTTTATAGCGCTGACAGACACAAAGCGGAAAACAAACATCGATGCAATGCCCATGAGCCCGAAAACAGCTAATTGAAGGATCCAGTTGAGGGGAAGGGCATAAACGGCAAAAGCAAGCAAAACAATGATAAGCAGGAAGAGGAAATGAGAGGATACCCATTTAATATGAAATGGTATCTCTACCGTTTTTGTAGCAGCATAGATGTAACAAACGGCAACGAAGGTCTCTGTAATAAAAGCAGAGAAGGCGGCGCCCAATGCATGATAATGAGGAATGAGATAAAAATTGAGTGACAGGTTCAGCGCCACACCTGCCAGGGCTATCTTAGTCAGCTTCTTAAGGCTGCCGTTGGATGTAAGCAAAGTGGAATAAACATAGGTGAGGCAAAAAGCAGGGAAAGCTGCCATGACCCATGCAAAAACATGGCCGTCGTAAGCGGCGGCGGCTGTGTACAAACGCCGCATGATGGGTTCGTTCCAGAATGCAGCAGCTACTGCTATCATAAATGAAACAGGCAGCAGCATGTTAACGCTGACATGAATAATGGGATAAACATCGTTTTTCTGAATTAACATGCGGGCAAAGAGCGGAAGCAGCACGCCTGCAAACATCAGGCCGAACATATTGCCAACATCTAAAAGGCGGTAGGCCGACATATAGATGCTCACCTCGTCATTGCCTGCGTTACCGCAAAGGCGCCCCACCATCACCATGTCCACGCGCATATAAATGCCCATCAGGAATATCAGCATTGCATAGGGAAGGCCCTCACGAATAATATTTGACACAAGGGCTTTATCAAAAGAAAAATGAAATTTTAAAGGCACTAAACTCCGCAACACAAAAAAAGCGGCTATGCAGGTAAGGAAATAGCAAATGGCCTGTGTGCCGATAAACCATTCTAATTTTATATGCTGCGCTGTAACAGGCCATAGCAATAAAAAACCAAAGATGAGTATCATTAAAAACCTGTCAGAAACAGACAAAACACCATCGGCTTTAAATTTGTGAAGGGCGGAGATATTGCTGCGTATAAATAACAAAAGGGTATTGAATATCTGTATGAATAAAATGCCTATCAATAACACAAAATCATATCCGCGGTAGCCTATTATCCACGCGGCTGTGCATGTAATAACAATATAACAAAGCATTAAAAGCAGGCGCGCACTTAGCATGGCCGGGAATAGGGTTTTTAGCCGGTCAGGCTGCTGGGCGATGGTGCGGTTATTATAATTGGTGATGCCAAAATCGAGTATGATCTGTAAGATGAGGGCCAGGTTCAGCAATTGGGGGTAGGAGCCATATTTCTCGTGCCCCAACCTATTTTGCACGGTGCGGTCTATGCAAAAAACCCACACAGGCTTTATCAATACATTTACTGTAATGATAAATAAGAGGTTTTTTACAAAGAAACGGCGCATAGATTAAATTAGAATATAAAACCCGTGAATTTAGCAAATAAAAGTAAGCTAATAATATTTGCTGTGCCGCTGCCTAAACATTATTAAAACTATTTCGTTATTTTGTATGATGAAAGCTAAGGTGCTTACATTATTTGGTGAAGAGATAATACCCGAGCAATTAGAAGCCGTGGGTAAGAGCCGCGCTGTTAAGAAAAAGCCTGAAGACAGTAAAACAAAAAAAGCAAAAGAAGAAGTAGCGGAGATTAGCCAGGAAGATAAGCTGCCACAGGTTAATGAAGCGCTGAAAGACGATAAGCAATACTACTCCATTGGCGAGGTAGCCACTATGTTTAAGGTAAAAACTTCTCATATCCGCTTCTGGACCAATGAATTTGCTTTAAAGGTGAGGACGACACGCAAAGGAGACCGTTTATATACGCCCGAGCAGGTACGTGAGCTGCGCACTATATACCACCTTGTAAAAGAAAAAGGTCATACCATAAACGGTGCAAAAGCAAAACTTAAATCGCGGAAAAAAGTAGGGGTGCAGTCTATCGACCTTAAAGATTCGTTACTGCAACTAAGAAATAAACTCCTCGGCATCAGGAACCAACTCAAGTAATTACCATGAACAAACTTTTTTTAACAATAGTTATTTTAATGTTGGGCTATAACCTGCAGGCGCAATCCGATTATGTTATTTTAACGGACAAAGATGCCACGTCCAAAATTTACAAAGGCACTTTCAACTTCCTGGACCTGCATGCGGAAACCAGTTTTGGCTGGCTTAGAAAAGGCTACGCCTCTTACAAACCGGACAGCAATGACATAAAATATCTTAAAAAGAATTTGCCGGCTTACACAATAGTGGCCTTTATCGGCACCTGGTGCGATGACACCCATAAACTTCTTCCCCGCTTCGAAAAAGTATTGACACTTACATCCTTCCCTATGGCACAATACACCATGTTTGGCGTGGGCCTGGATAAGAAAGGGAAAAACGAAGAGAACCGGCTTTACAAAATAGAGAATATCCCTACATTTATCGTCTTCAAAGGCCACAAAGAAATAGGGCGCATTGTTGAAACAGTAAATTACAGCATAGAAAGGGACCTGGTAAACATCATCAAAAAAGATGGCGGCCCTGAGAATTAAACTGCCGGCATAGATTACATCAAACTACTTTTAATTTTTTATGGAATTACCTGAACACATATCCCTCAATTTTCTTGATGGATGGAATAATAAAAACCTTGAGGTATCAGAACAGTCTCAAAAAAATATTGAACAAAACCGCGCTTATCTTGACAATATACTAAAGCAGGGCGGCACCTATTATGGCATCAATACTGGTTTCGGTTCATTGTGCAATGTGCGTATTGACGATAGCCAATTGTCACAGCTACAAGATAATTTAGTTTGCAGCCATGCCTGCGGAATGGGGGATGAAGTGCCTGAAGCCATTGTGCGCTGGATGTTATTGCTTAAGATACACGGCCTTAGCAGGGGCTATAGCGGCGTGAGGCCCGAAATTGTAAAAGGCCTTACGGATATGTATAACCTTGGCATCAGCCCGGTAGTCTACGAGTTAGGCTCATTAGGCGCGTCGGGCGATCTTGCACCTTTGGCCCATCTCAGCCTGCCCTTATTAGGAAAAGGCTGGGTAAATTATAAAGACGAAAAAAGAAATGCTGCGGATGTTCTGAAAGAACTTGGCTTACAGCCCTTGTCCCTTGCCGCTAAAGAAGGCCTTGCCTTGCTTAATGGTACACAATTCATGAGCAGTTATGCTACGTGGTCGCTTATAGAATCAAAACGTTTACTGGCCTGGGCTGATGTGATAGGTGCTTTGTCTGTTGATGGATTTGCAGCTAAGGATGAACCCTTCAAACACCCTATTCATCGTGTTCGCCCGCATAAAGGTCAGGTGGAAACGGCAAAAAGAATATTGCAACTATTGCAGGGCAGCGAAATACAGCAATCAAAAAAAGAACAGGTGCAGGACCCTTACTCTTTCCGCTGTATGCCGCAAGTACATGGCGCGACCAAAGATGTGGTGGATACAGTTACAAATGTGGTGGAGATAGAAATCAATTCTGTTACGGATAACCCGATCGTCTTTCATGATGAAGATGCGATAATGAGCGGGGGCAATTTTCACGGGCAACCCTTGGCGCTTCATCTCGATTTCCTGGCTATCGCTATGGCAGAGCTTGCCAATATTTCTGAACGTCGCACTTATTTGCTGATAAGCGGCCAAAGAGGCTTAGCACCTTTTCTTGCACCCGATGCGGGCCTGAACAGTGGTTTTATGATAGCACAATATACAGCCGCAGCTATAGTTAGCCAGAACAAACAGCTTTGTATGCCTGCCTCTGTTGATAGCATTGTAAGCAGCAATGGTCAGGAAGACCATGTGAGTATGGGTGCAAATGCAGCAACTAAGCTAAGGAAAGTGGTGCAGAATGTGCAGCGCGTACTTGCCATAGAATTGCTTACTGCTGCACAGGCATTGGATATGCGCCGCCCCGCAAAAACTTCGCCAGCTTTAGAAAAAATATGGGCCGCTTTCCGTAAGGAAGTGTCTGTAATGCCACAAGACCGGATATTGCATACCGACCTTGTTGCAGCTGAGAAATTTCTTAATAACGACCCGCTGGAACTGATCGGATAGCGAGCGAGCTAATTTGCAATCTTCCCTTACTAATAGTATTTTCAATCCCGGTATGTCAAAATGGTCGTCGGTAATTTCTTTCCTGCTTAAAACACGAACTATCTTTTGGGTATTTGTTTTTTTAGCGGTCATCACGACCGTGCAGAATATCAGCCTGGGTTCTCATGTTTTCAAAATGCCCGATACGGCGCCACCGGGGCATGATATTGTAAACAACATCGACACGATGCAGCGCTATGTTGGTTGCAGCATCACACACTATAATAACTACATCATTTTTAAACAGTCCTGGTTTCACCTCTTACAAGGCAATAACCTTTATATCATATACCCATCAGAATATTGGGACCTCTATAAATACAGCCCCACCTTTTCTGTTCTTTTCGCGCCCATAGCCTACCTGCCCGATTTTCTTGGCCTGACAATATGGAACTTGTTAAACTGCCTGGTCCTTTTCTTCGCTATCAGGCAATTGCCTTTTTCTGACCGACACCGCAACCTCTTTCTTGCTTTTATAGCAATAGAACTACTTACCAGCATTCAGAACGAGCAAAGCAATGCATTACTTGCCGGGCTTATGATATTTGCATATGCATCTTTGCAGAAAGGAAAATCTCAATGGGCAACATTGTGGCTGGTTTTGGCAACGCTTATTAAAGTTTATGGCGCGATCGGTTTCTGCCTCTTCCTTTTCTACCCGGACAAAATAAAATTCATTGCATGGTCTGTACTATGGTCTGTGCTGTTCTTTTTAATTCCGGTTCTTTTTACTCCATTCAACACATTGTTGTGGCAATACCATAACTGGGCCACATTATTGGCAGCCGACCAATCTAATTCCTATGGCCTGTCTGTTATGGGCTGGCTGCATGCATGGTTCGGCATAGAGGGTGTAAAGACCTATGTAACGCTTTTGGGCATTGTTCTTTTCTTATTGCCACTTGCACGTTGGCGTCTATACAAAAATGAACTGTACAGGTTATTGGTAGTGGCTGGTATGCTTATCTGGGTTATTATTTTTAATCACAAAGCAGAATCGCCGACCTTCATTATCGCAATGTGCGGGGCGGGCATCTGGTACTTTGCAGAAAAGCCAAAAACATGGAGGAATGTTTTGCTGTTCTTGATGTTCCTGTTTACAACACTTAGCGTATCAGATATTTTTCCTCATTCCATAAAGGACAATTTATTTACGCCTTATGTGGTCAAGGTGGTTCCCTCTATTGTTCTATGGTGTGTTATCCTGGCAGAATTGATGATGTTAAAACCGAATGAAAAAAATAGTATTCCAGGAGAGGCGGATCACACTATTCTATAATTTTTATAACTGAAATCGAGGCCTAATTTTTCTTTAGCAAATTTTTTCAGGCGTCTTTTCAATGACAATTTGTTGTAAGAAATATCGTAATCGAACTTCCAGTTTTTCTCGCTGATGCGCTTTTGCATTACAGCAGGATGTGTACCCTTGAATTTTTCAAGCGCGTCTATATAATTTACATAGTCAAACTCCTCAACCTTCCCCATATTCTTCTCTACCCACTCGTCATCATGAAACAATGAATGAAACTTAGCCTGCTTTTTCTGCATCTCTTTGGGATGCTTTACCCAGCCATAATGATAAATTGCTGCGTCAACAGGCTTTACCCTCAGCTTTTCATTATTCCCCTTCCTGAAACCCTGGGAATCGCCGTAAGCGTAAATGCTCTTGTCATTTTTAATCACCCGTATCTCTTTGTCAAACCATGACAGAGAATTGCCTATATAATCATAAGAACCATAAAAATGATACCAATTAAAAAGCAAACCATCCACATTTTTATCATCCTTCCATTTCAACATGGCTTCTTTTATTTTAGGCAAGTCTTTCTCGTGCACCATTTCGTCGCCCTGTATGCAAAAACACCAATCTGTATCGGGTCCTATTGCCTGGAATGCTTTGTCGGTTTCCACAGCCAGCACCCTTCCTCCTTCACGCAGCGAATCATCCCAAACAGTTTCTATTATTCTTATTTTCGCAGGGTCGATGCTTTTTATTAAGTCCAGGGTGCCGTCTTCAGAATTACCCACAGCCACAACAAAATCATCACATATAGGCAGTATAGACCTTATCGCTTCTGCAACCGGGTAATCATACTTTAGGGCATTCCTGATAAATGCAAATCCCGTAACTTTCATCTGGCAAAAATAAACTCCTATTTTAATAAACGTAGTAAAACTTTTATGGCCTCGGCATTCACCGGGTGATATACCGACGAATAAATATCCTCTTTTTCTTTTTGTGTAAGATGAAAATTCAGTTCGGCGGTCTTTGTGCTTTCCTGAGGAAAATATTGCAGCGATATGATATTCAGTTTGCCATTCATAAAGAAAGGAGCATAATCTTTCAGGTAAGTATGGTAGTAGGACTGGAAAACCTCCCATTTGTTTTGCACTACAAAAGCGGGGTCCGACAACATATCCCATAAATTGCCACCACCTGACGCGGGCACCATTTCATATTCTTTCGTGTCCCTAATTTCCAGGTAGATGACATTGGATGTATTCTTTTCCATCCAGTCGCGCATTACATACATATAGCGGCTGGCCACTTCTATACCGAAATTATCCCTTAGCCCTGCATCCATCAGGTTCATCTGAGGCTGTGATGGCAGTTTTACTACCGGTAAAATATAAGGAAAGGTGGCATTCATGCGCAAGGCGGATGAAAGCCGCATATTATAAGGGTTCTGTCCTGCAAAGAAAGTTGCAAAATCTACTGCATCAATAGTAGGGTTAGTGCCGTCCTGCAAAGAATAAGCAGGGCGCGTTAGAAAACCCAGGGGCTGCGATGATATCATCAGTTTTCTGCCATCGTTAACGATGGTACCATTAATGATCATTTCAGGCACATTCCCATTTGATTCCTTTTCTTTGAAATCGCCAATGTTTTTATCTAAGAGTCCTTCGGTATTGCGGATTATTTCCTGCTCCATCGCATACCCCCGGTCGCGGGTATAAGAATAGCCGGCAATAGATATCTTATTAAAAGGAGAAATAAGGTCGATTGTTGCTAAAGAAAAAACAATCGAATTCAAGAGATCCTTGCCTATATTTTCCTGGTACTTTGCTGCATAAGGGTTTTTTATTGTCCCGTCTTTATAGGCGTCGTGAATACTGCGCCAGTATGCACCACCTATCATGCCCCCGGAAGCCCCGGTGATTAAAACGGTATTATTGAACAATTTACCATTACTCAGGCTGTCTATGTACTGCAGATTGCGAAAAGCCCAATACGCGGAGCGCGAGCCTCCCCCGCTGATGGTGATCACTACCAGTGGCGGGCAAGTATCTCCTTTGCCTACATTATTTTTCCATTTATCAAGCCTCGCTTCTTCTCCTTTTTTATCATGCTCATAACGCTCTTTCGAAAACAGATGGTAGAGGTGGTCGTAATCATACACCGGTTGCGGCTTTTGTGCTGTTGCGTGGTAATCCAGGCCGTAAGCAATACTCCTGAGGTCAAAAAGTTTGTAATGAACCATCCAATACATGGCGACAGCAAATAATATCCAGCCAATGGCCTCCCAGCTTTTCAGGAAATATTTTACAGAACCGACTATACCCATTGTTATGGAAAACAGGAAAAGAAAACCAACACCGGCCGGAAAACGCAACAATGGTTCTTCCATAAATATCCCCGAGAGTAATAAAACAAAATATGCCACGATGGTTGCGAAAATGGCATTGCGGTGATGCCTGCGCAAAATAGTGTTCAGCAGTTTTGCAGGGTAAGGTTCCAGGTCTGCAAATTTCTTAATGACAAAATATTCCGACAAATAGGTTTTAGCTCTGAGTATGTCGATTTCGTAATCAAGGGTGTCATAAGGAATGATCTCACGGATGCGGGAGGGGTTTGTGATCTTGGATAGTAACACCTTAAGCAAGTCTCGGCTCACCCTGAAAAAATAGGCAAAGGAGATTACCGTAATAATTAGCAAGCCCAGGTAAAAGCCCAATTGCAATGTCAGTGCCTGGTAGGCAGTAGTATGCTCATAATATAATTGGAACCGGATGCTGATAAACGAATAGAAAATGAGAAAGACTATCGGTAATACGGAATTGTTTAAACAATACACGAGGAAAGAATGACGTGCTGCCCCCATAAACGGGATGCGCTTGCTGTGTATGATGAAGGTAGTGATATGCCAGGTCATTATAAAAACCGCCATAGCCCCGCCGAGCAAAACCATGCTCACGAAGTTTATCTGACCCAGGTATTCGGGTGCAAGAAACAAGGATGCAGCACCAAAATGTTCGGCAAAATTGCCGGTAATGGTGGCTATTAATATGATCCAGAAAACCAGTAATACCTGGTATTTACGAAAATGGAGCAATAACAATTGCACCGGGAAAAAATAATATATGCTTTGCAGCGTTTTTCGCATGTATATACATGAGCCGTTCAGGCCTCCGAATTACAATCTACAATTTTTCTGCCACAATTATATGCTGTCATTTAATCTTGTTTTTCAAAACATATAGGTTTACAAACAAGGACATTAAAAGGAACATCGCAACCAATTGGTGCAGCTCTGCCAAAACCTGGTATTGCCCAAATTTTCCCATAACTATGGTGTGAGCATTTAATATGGTACAGATACCCAACAATACCTGCAGGCATACCAACGCAATGGTCCATTTGCTGCTTTTACTAAATAAACTTTTCCCCTGGGTTTTGCCAAGCTTCCGGGTCCTTAAGAACCAGCCAATTATTAAAACAAATAAAACAAATGCTAAGGAGCGGTGGATGAAATGAACATTAATATTGTTACTGATAAAACTGTTTGATAAGAGATTCGCCGGTATGAGCTCGCCGTTTATTCCCGGCCATGTCGGCGCCGATAAGGCTGCCTTGAGCCCGGCCATAAAAGCGCCATAAGCCAACTGCAGGAACAAGACGCAGATAATGATGA
>JABDGU010000032.1 GCA_013285905.1 Bacteroidota bacterium
TAAATGTGTGCTGTGTTTGAAGCAGCTTCTAAATGCAGGCAAAATGCGTCACTTATGGTTTGCGCATTTTCCAAAAGGGAAGTAGTATTCAAATTAAAAGTAAGGGCTGTGTTATTATTATACTGAAGGTAATTAGTGGAATTTTGTGCAAGTGAACGCATTGGTATACCCAGAGCGCAAAACGCTATGAGCAGCAAAAAAACATTAAAAAAATGAAATCTATGGGTCATTTGCCTGACAGATAAATAAATGTTAAGCCTCAAATATACAAACCTGTAGCTTAATAAAATAAGATGCCTTTTATTTGATTTGCAAAAATGAGTCCCGAAAATACGGGACTCATATAGTATGTTATAAAAGATCGGAAGATTAAGGCTGAGTAGCAGTATAGACAACATTGGTAGTATAAGTACCTGCGGGGTAAGCAAAACCCGGTGTAGCCTGGTATTGAACTGAAAAAGTCTGGTTGCCGCCATTAGCACAAGTAGATATTAAGCTCTGTGCAGTGCTGGTCAATCCACCATAAGCGCTGTTGAAAGCTGAAGCAACTGTTCCACCTGTTGCGTTTGCCGTAACCTGTGCTGCAAGAACACCGCTTACCGGCATTGTAGGAGCAGGAGTAGTAGTACCTGCATATGTGAAGCTGGCCGCGTTAGCGTTAACTGTAAGATTAAAAGCTTTGTTTGATTGTACTTTCAATTGCTGAGCAGCTGAAGTAACACCACTTGTATAATCAGCAACAGTAGTGAAAGGAATGCTTACAGCAGACCCTGTTGCGTTTCCTGTAGAAACGAAAGTGATAGCGATTGCGTTAGAAAGGCTTAAAGCTACGTTCTGGTTAGCAGAAGAAGTTGCCTGTGCCTTAGCGGCCATGTTGAAGCCTAAAACTGCTGCGGAAAGAATGATAATTTTTTTCATCGTTTGTTTTGTTTGTTTTTAGTTTGTTTTTGTTTGTGTCGTTATTGACGATGTAAAGATGCGATGCTGCTGATAATCAATTAAATAAAACGAGCCCGTTAACGCGGCCTTTGTAAGCAGTTAACAAACACTTAAGGATTTGGATTGGTTGGATTTATGGATTAATAGGATGGATTGTTGCATAGAATTTCCGAGGTTAAAGGCTATAGGATAAGGGTTATTGCCAAATTGAGTCACTGCCGGAAGGGAACGAAAGGGAATGTTACTGGGCAGTGACTGTGTAAACAAGGCCCAGGCTGTAGTTGCCGCCATTGTAGAAAAGGCCGGGGTTGTAATTTATGTCTGTATGGAAGGTATTGCCGGAGGTGCTTATATAAGGATCAATACTAACTACTAACCTTTCTTAATATTGATCTGCCTTCTTTTCTGGCGTATTTCGAAGAATACTTTTTTAGAAGTGTTGTTAGTAAGATCAACATTCTTAGAGAATTCTGTAGGACGGAAATACTCGTCGAAAGAAGCAGGGCTGATGCTAACTGTATAATTACCTTCCGGAAGATTGAAAGAGAAATTACCATCCTCATCGGTAAGAGTAGTATAAGTTTCAGAACCTGATGTAGTAACTGTAACCTTGATACTGCCGGGGCTGAATTTTAAACCTGAATTTGAATCGATGATCACTTTCAGGCTACCATCCAGTACGCGGCTCTTGCGGAAAGCGATATGCTCCATTGCGTTGTCGCCATCTATTTCTATCTTCTGGATATTACCTGCACTCGGGGTCCAACCTTTTACTTTGCTATTATAACCCATATCAGCTTTATATATCCCGTCTTCGACGTTCTTATAAGTGATCATACCGTTTTCGTCAGAAACAAACAGGTTACCGTTTATAGAAATAGTTTGTCCTACGATAGGATCTTCATATTGTTCCCATATACCGTCGTTATTAACATCTTTAAAGAGGAATATTTTAACGGTGTGGTATTTTTTGATAAGCGGGAAAGCAGTAGTGATGCGGCAACGAACTGTAGCAGTAACATAAGGCTGTACAGTAGTCTGGGTGCCTGTAGGTATCATACCTGTAAGATGGAAATCGTATCCTTTGCTGAAATTGTTATAAGCAAGATTTACCAGAACAGTTGAAGTTGCAGGAGAACCGTCAGAAGCACCTGAATAGTTATACTGTAAACGGCCGGTGAAAGCGCCTTTCATGAAGTTCATATCAGTATAAGGGCTGAATATGAAATGAGAAACGCTTTGTTTTGTTTGCAGGTAAGTAACATAATCGTTATAATAAAAAGGGCCTTTATTATACTGAAAAGTCATACCGCCATTATAAACCTGTAAAGTACCCTGTGTGCTGGTGCTGAAGATATTGCTGATACCCTTAGATGCTATTGAACCCTCGCCTGCGAAAGTATTGAACATCAGGTTTATTTTTTTAGCTAAAAATATTGATGTGTTAGCGTTAAGGTAGTTATAATTAGTTTCGAAATTGTTGCCTTCGCCGCTTTGAGTTTGTTTCTGGTTACCTGCAGACAATACGATATTGCCATGTTTGCCGCTCCAGCCTGTTCTTACACCATAATTAGTAGTGCTGATATTGAAAATGTTTTTCAATAAAACGCTGTCAACAAAATAGTTTTGTTTGTTATAATTGCCTTCGTAGTAAGCGCCTGCGAAAACTGTTTTGTCTGTGAGCCTGAGATCATGATTCTGTACCCTCTGGCCTTTATAGATACCTGCGAAACCATTGCTGTTATCAACGATGCTCGAAACCACATTCAGGTATTTGTTTGAATAACGAAGATCATAACCGAAAGCAGAACCGGCCTGTACATTATTTTGACCGCCTAGCATTTCGGCAGTGTTTTGTTCAAGGCTTCCGGCAGTTATTGCAGAAATTTTAGTGTGCTCGTCTATTTGCACATCAACTGTCTGACGAACAATAGTGCTGTTTAATTTTGCAGTTCTGTCAATATCAGTTGAAACGTTTTCGTTCAATTTAATTTTCTTGCTTATCATGCGTTGGTAAACACCACCCATAATGTTGTTATCGCCGTTTTTGCTTTTTACTATACCATATACTACAAGCTTGTCAGTAGTGTTCCAGTTATAACCGGCTTTGATACCGTAACCATTCATAGGAAAATCGCTCATTTCCTGGATATTACCAACACTTGCACTTAGATGTGCGCCTGTATAATCCAGTTTCATCATACCGTTATCAACATTTTGAGTGCTTGATATAGTATTGCTCCTGTAAGCTACGGATATCCTGTCTGTCTTATCCAGGTCAACACTACCATATAAACCACCGTAATACTGAGGAGCGGTACCTTTACCCTGGTAAATAGCGCCGGCTTCCAGTTGCAAAGGCATATCCTGGTAAGCAGATGAATGTTCTTTTTCTACAGAACCTATTTTGCAAATAATTTGTGGCAGGTTATAAACATCTTTCTTACAGCTTACTACTACACTCACTTCTTCTTTCTTCAACATTGAATATTCTTTTTCAGTCATTGTGAGTGGAAGAGAATAAGTAGTATCAGCACCTGCTTTTACAGTGATAGTAGTTTTGCTGTCGAGGTGCAGGTATTCGTTCTTACATACTATAGTATATTCATTTGCTGTGTTTCCTGAATTCTTGATATATACAGGTACGTAGATGTTTTTCTGGAAAGCAGCTAATACTAAGTTAGGGCTTGTTAAGATGGCTTTGAATTTTGAAAACTCCTGTACCCTTACTTTAAAGAAATCATTTTTGATTTGACCGTTAGCATTATTACGATATTCGATCTTCACCTGCTGCCATGCTGCAGTGTTACCGTTACCTGACATTAAACGCATTGGGATGATAAGGCTGCCATTCTGATCGAGGTTAACATTTATTACGTTATCACTTACTAAAGACCATTTACCGGGAGTGGTGATGGTTACAGTCATATTCAGTTTGTCAGGAGCGGTGTTAGTGATAGTTACTGTGTTATAAAGGAAGTCTTTGTTTGAAGATGCTACAAGAGAATCACTCATTAATGTAGCGCTGTACAGAGCATTGATCTGTGCATTTGCGCTTTCATTAAGGCCCAAAAATAACGCTGCACAAAGCATCAGCTTTGCAAGGCAATTTTTGGTTGTTTGATCTTTTCTCATTGTTCTCTTTGTTTTCTCTATTGTTTGATGATGTAAAAATGCAACACTATGACAGATAGCATGCTATGGTGAGGGTGCCTTAACGCCCCGTTTGTAAGCGCTTAACGGGTTGTTAGAAAGTCGATAACAAACGCTTAGCAAATTCGTTAACAAACGCTTAAGGATTGGGGTAATTAGCGGCCGACAAAGACGAAAATCCCATAGCAAAAAGGGTGTTTCAGACCAGGCCAAAAAGCAGATTTAGTCGATTTGGGCATCAAATGCAGGATTTTTAATATCCATTTTCCACATTGCAGGTTTAGATAGCAAAAACGTCAAATTCTATTTTGGGCAGGTTTTTTGCCGGCATTATGCCATTTTCTATAACTATCTCAATATCAAGGGGTCCAGGCATTTCCTTATCCGTTACGCAGGCTATTCTTTAATGCGCAGTTAATGAATCCGCAAAGTGCTTGTTAACAATTTATTTAATGATTGTTAATGACATACAAATAATAAGTTAATGCAAATTAAACAAATAGTTAATCAACCTGTTTTATTTCCTAAGAGGGATACCCAGATAGACCTTTATGCCTGATTATGTTAAAAAGACCTAGCAAAAACAGCATGAAAAACGAACAAGTCCACTCTTCCTGGCACTTTAAAGAATCCGGATGACCACAGCATAAAGGAAAGCCTGGCTATAAAAGCCGGCGAGTATTATATATAAACAAAAATACTTATCAACATTAAAACAAAAAATCAAAAAACAAGTTATGAACAAAATTTTAAATTCAACAAAAAGACTGGTTCTCTTCCTGATCTTATTAGTTGCGGCCTCGGAAAGCAGGGCATGTAACATTAATATCAGTGCCAACATCACGACCATCTGCTCGGGAACACAAATCACATTCACGGGCGTGACCACGGTCGCCAATTACATGATCACCTACCAGTGGGAAAAGAACGGCGTTCCGATGACTGGCGTCGGCAACAGTGGTAGTATGGGCTCCAACCCACCTAACACGGTTCCCGGTGACAGTACGTTTCTTTTTACAACCGATGGCTTCGTTAATGGCGACGTGGTGACATGTTTCATTACAGAGCCTTATGCAAGTTTCACTAATACCAGTAACAGCATTACAATTACAGTAAATCCCAAGCCGACAATAACCCTGGGAGCTAATCCAAGTGGTTGTACCGGTATAACTAGCGCGTCTTTACCTTATAGCGCAACTAGCGGCAGCCCTACTAAATATAGTATAGCTTGGAGCAGCACATCTACTTCAGCCGGTTTTGCCAATGTTACTAACGCTACCCTACCCGCTACTCCCATTACACTTACTGTTCCTGCAGCAGCACCCGCAAATACTTACGCCGGAACACTTACAGTAACAAATGCTACTACTACTTGTGGTAGCCAGGCTTATCCCATCAGTGTTACTACAACCTCAACAACTCCTTCAGTAAACATTTCAGGCACTACTACTATCTGCTCAGGTACTTCAGTAACTTTTACTGCTACACCTACCAATGGTGGTTCTTCACCTTCTTACCAATGGAAACTCAACGGTGTCAACGTAGGTACTAACAGCACTACTTATACTAACAACAGTCTTGCCAATACCAATACTATTACTTGTACTATGACAAGCAATGCATCTTGTGCATCGCCTGCCAGTGCCACAAGCAACACCCTTACTATGACCGTTAACAGCAACGTAACTCCTTCTGTTTCTATTGCCGCTAACCCCGGTACTTCCATTTGCTCAGGTACTTCAGTAACTTTTACTGCTACTGCTACCAACGGTGGTTCTACACCTTCTTACCAGTGGAAACTCAATGGTAATAACGTAGGTACTAACTCTGCAACTTATTCTAACAGCAGCCTTGCAAATAATGATGTAATTTCTGTGGTGATGACAAGCAATGCTGCTTGCGCTTCTCCTGCAACAGCTACAAGCACTGTTACTATGACTGTGAACAGTGTTACACCTTCTCTCGTTATTGCAGGTACTACAACAATCTGCTCAGGCACTTCAGTAACTTTTACTGCTACACCTACAAATGGCGGTGCTGCTCCTTCTTATCAATGGAAAGTGAACGGCACTAACGTAGGCACTAACAGCACTACTTATACCAGCAGTTCTTTAAACAATAATGATCTGGTGACTTGCACAATGACCAGCAATGCTACTTGCGCATCGCCTGCAACTGCTGCAAGCAATACTTTGACAATGAACGTTACCACCAATGTAACTCCTTCTGTTTCTATTGCTGCTAACCCCGGTACTTCTATTTGCTCAGGTACTTCAGTAACTTTTACTGCTACTGCAACTAACGGCGGTTCTACCCCATCTTATCAGTGGAAACTCAATGGTAATAACGTAGGCACTAACTCTGCAACTTATTCTAACAGCAGCTTGGCAAACAATGATGTGGTTTCTGTGGTGATGACAAGTAATGCTACTTGTGCTTCTCCGGCTACTGCTACAAGCACTGTTACAATGACTGTGAACAGTGTTACACCTTCTCTCGTTATTGCAGGTACTACAACAATCTGCTCAGGCACTTCAGTAACTTTTACTGCTACACCTACAAATGGCGGTGCTGCTCCTTCTTATCAATGGAAAGTGAACGGCACTAACGTAGGCACTAACAGCACTACTTATACCAGCAGTTCTTTAAACAATAATGATCTGGTGACTTGCACAATGACCAGCAATGCTACTTGTGCTTCTCCAACTACTGCTGCAAGCAATACACTTACAATGACAGTTAACAGCAATCTTACTCCTTCTGTTTCTATTGCTGCTAACCCAGGTACTTCTATCTGTTCAGGTACTTCAGTAACTTTTACTGCTACTGCAACTAACGGCGGTTCTACCCCATCTTATCAGTGGAAACTCAATAGCAATAACGTAGGTACTAACAGCGCTACTTATTCTAACAGCAGCCTTGCTAACAATGATGTGGTTTCCGTAGTGATGACAAGTAATGCTACTTGTGCTTCTCCTGCTACCGCTACAAGCACTGTTACTATGACTGTGAACCACGTTACACCTTCTCTTGTTATTGCAGGTACGACTACTATTTGCACAGGTACATCAGTAACTTTTACTGCTACGCCTACTAACGGCGGCGCTGCGCCTTCTTACCAATGGAAAGTAAATGGCACTAACGTAGGCACTAACAGCACTACCTATACCAGCAGTTCTTTAAACAATAATGATCTGGTGACATGTACAATGACCAGCAATGCTACTTGTGCTTCTCCAACTACTGCTGCAAGCAATACACTTACAATGACAGTTAACAGCAATCTTACTCCTTCTGTTTCTATTGCTGCTAACCCAGGTACTTCTATCTGTTCAGGTACTTCAGTAACTTTTACTGCTACTGCAACTAACGGCGGTTCTACCCCATCTTATCAGTGGAAACTCAATGGCAATAACGTAGGTACTAACAGCGCTACTTATTCTAACAGCAGCCTGGCCAACAATGATGTAGTTTCTGTAGTGATGACAAGCAATGCTACATGTGCTTCTCCTGCTACTGCTACAAGCACTGTTACTATGACTGTGAATAATGTTACGCCTTCCCTGCTTATTTCAGGCACTACCGTTATCTGTGCGGGCACTTCAGTAACTTTTACTGCTACGCCTACAAATGGCGGTTCTTCACCTTCTTACCAATGGAAACTCAACGGTGTGAACGTGGGTACTAACAGTACTACTTATACTAATAACACCCTTGCCAACACCAATACTATTACTTGTACTATGACAAGCAGCGCTACTTGCGCTTCGCCGGCTACTGCTGCAAGCAATACTTTGACGATGACTGTTAACAGCAATGTAACTCCTTCTGTTTCTATTGCTGCTAATCCGGGTACTTCTATTTGCTCAGGTACTTCAGTAACTTTTACGGCTACTGCAACTAACGGCGGCTCTACCCCTTCTTACCAGTGGAAACTCAATGGTAATAACGTAGGCACTAACAGTGCTACTTATTCTAGCAGCAGCTTGGCTAACAATGATGTGGTTTCTGTGGTGATGACAAGTAATGCTACTTGCGCTTCTCCTGCAACCGCTACAAGCACTGTTACTATGACTGTGAACGGTGTTACACCTTCTGTTTCTATTTCAGGTAATAACACAAGCTGTGCAGGTATCTCTGTAACTTTTACAGCTACACCTACCAACGGTGGTTCTGCACCTTCTTACCAATGGAAAGTGAATGGCGCCAACGTAGGCACTAATAGCATTACTTATACCAGCAGTTCTCTGAACAATGGCGATGTGGTTAGCTGCGTGATGACAAGTAATGCTACTTGCGTTTCTCCAACTACAGCTACCAGCAATACAATAACTATGACGATCAATTCACAGACACCTGAACCAGGTGCATTTACCGTGTCTTCTGCTATCACTTACCAGGGACAAGCAAGTGTAACTTATACTGTGCCTTCTGTTGTCGGCCTTACTTATACATGGTCTTATTCAGGCACCGGTGTAACTATTTCCGGTTCAGGTAATTCTGTAACATTATCTTTTGGCCCTACTTCTACTTCAGGTTCTTTGTGTGTTTATGCTACTGCGACTGTAGGTTGCGGACCTTCACCTTCAAGGTGTATCCCTATCACAGTTAAGCCTTACGAAACATGGACTTGCGGCAGCAGCACCGATTGGAATGTTGCTACCAACTGGGATGGTGGGTTTGTACCTTACAACACTATCAGTGTGTTGATCCCGTCAGGCGTTTGTACACCTAATATCTGTACCGTAAATGCTTCAGTAAACAATGTTACGATCAATTCAGGCGCTACTGTTACTATCTGTTGCGGTCATGAACTGGATGTGAAAGGTAATTTCACTAACAACGGTTCTGTAACAGGCTGCGGTTATGTGGTTGTTACCGACAGTTGCCATACCCTTTATGGCAAAGGCGAAGTTGACAATTTCGAATTAAGAAGCGGTTGCAGTGTTTGTAATACCGTTATCAACAGCGGCGATACATTACACATCGGCAAAACATATTTGCCTACTTCAGGTACTTTAGTTAGCAATGGCGGCCTTGAATTATTATCTGATTCTACCGGTACAGCTGTTATACTTGCCCACGGCAATGTTTGCGGCAGTTGTAATACTTATGTTTCAGGTGAGATCACTTGCGACAAATACATCCATGGGGGCGTAAGAGCTTTCCGTTTCCTCGGCCATCCCTTTACATCTGCTATCGGACTTGACCAGTTGACTCCTTATATGGATATTACAGGACAAGGTGGTTCAGCAAATGGCTTTACTACTACTGTTACTAATAACCCTTCTGCTTTCTGGTACAATACACTTTTAGGTAATGGTTCAAACACAAATGACAGCACAGGCTGGATACCGTTTACAAACACTAACGGTCTTGGCGCTAATGCATGGAATCGTTTTGAAGGCATACGCCTGTTCTTCCGTGGCAGCATAGGCCAGGGTTTGGGTTGCACACTTTGCGTACCTAATCCTATTACCATCAAAATGCATGGCCCTATCAATGGCTGCGAAGAAACTGTAACTTATGCTACTAACAGCAATGTAGGTTACAATTTTGTAGGCAACCCTTATCCTTCTAACATCGACTTAAGTCTTTGCACAAGGGGTTCATCTATCGGCGCTAATTTCGCGGTATGGGATCCTAACCAAGGTACTGAAGGTGCTTATGTAAGCCAGCCATTCAATTTCTCTTACATCCTGCCTTCTATGAGTGCGTTCTTCACGACTTGTTCTGCTAATACCAATAATACCATCACTTTCCATGAAAGCGACAAGACAGCATCGGCAGCTACAGGCAATTTGTTCAAGACCACTTCCGGTTTCGGTAGTAACTCTATACAATTGCATATCACAAGCAATAATGATTCTCTTTCATGGGACAGGTTGTTGTTGTTCTTCAACGGGCAAGCTATGGCTAATGTAGATGCACTGGACGGACAGAAAATGTTCAACCCGGGCCTTAGCTTCTACAGCTATTCTGCTGACCAAAGTCAATTGTCAATTGATGTTCGCCCTTATGTTGACGGACAGGTGATAAAACTCGGTTTACAAAATGCAAGCCAAATGTCATACGCCATCCACGTTGATGATTATGATGTTCCGGCGGGCGCTACTTTATACCTGCATGACAAATACCTGAACCAGGTACAAGCTTTGAGCCTGGGCATGCAGTATAATTTCTCTGTAACATCTGACGCTAATTCACAAGGTGACAACCGTTTCGAACTGAACCTGAGCGGCGCAACTTCTGTAGCCAATGTTATTGCCGGCAATGAGTTTAAGGTAAATATGATACCTAACCCTGCCACCAGCAATGCAACTGTAAGTTTCGAAGCACCACAATCAGGTAACACTGTCGTTCGTGTAAGCGCGATTACAGGCCAGGTGATCTATAGTACGGAACTGGGCGATGTAAAATCCGGCAAAGCGGTTCTGCCATTGCAGAATTTTGCACCGGGCATCTATATCGTAAATGTGGTTTGCGGTAATTATTCTACCACTCAACGCCTTGTAAAACAATAATCATTCAAAAAAACATAAAAGAATAACCATGAAAAACACATATAAAATAGCTTCCCTGCTCGTAGTTGCATTCATCATTGCAACACCAATGCTTGCCCTCGCAGGCGGACCGGGTTTCGGTGGAGGAGTGGACGACGGTGGTAACACCTGCGCCGTTCCCCTCGATGGCGGACTCAGCATGCTCATTGCAGCTGGCATCGGTTACGGCGCTAAAAAATTCCGCAAGAAAAGCGAGAAGTAAAATAGCAATACAAAAAAGCGGTCTTTTTTTCAGAAACAGCTCCCCTCACCGGGAGCTGTTTTTTATTGTCCTCCAAAAACAAAGTGCCTTAATTATCAGCTCCTGCAAATGACTTGTTATCAGGCACTTAAACTGCTGTTAAACGGCTTGTATTCTTTCCTCTTAAGTCGCTCAGTATAGACCTTTATATCGGTTTAATTTCTAAAAGACCAATTGATTTGATATGAGAACCACGCACGTAATATCATTCTTGCTTGTAGCAGCAATACTGGCTGTTCCTTCCATTGCTTTCGCAGGAGGACCGGGATTTGGCGGCGGGGTGGATGATGGGGGAAATACATGTTCTGTACCCCTTGACGGAGGCCTTAGTTTACTGATAGCTTCAGGTCTGGGTTATGCAGCAAAGAAGTTTACAAAAAACAAAAAAAGACATCGCAAATAATAGAAGAAAGACTACCACTGCGCGGTGTTTTTTCTTCTGCCACAAACCATTTTCTAACAACAAAAACAAAAATTCAATGCAACGAAAATCCAACAGCTTAAAAAAAATCAGATCAGGGTAATGAATATCCCAATTTTCATAAAAATCCAAAAAAATAATTTTTAAACTCTTTTAAAATAAAACGAATGAAAATCTTAAAACAAAATGCAATCATGATGCTGCTGCTACTCAGCGGAAGTCTGCTGGCGATCAAGTCCGACGCCCAGCTAAAAGCTTCCAGGGGCAGTGTAAAACAAGCTGGCAACCAGGCCATAGCGCCAAGCTACAGCCTGCAAACAGTTAAAGGAAAAATTGTTTTGACAGACGGAAAAAATGAGACAGTTATCTCTCAGGACCCTAACGATATTCAGCCACTTATTAATGGGAATGAAGTCTATTATATAAACAAGGCCGGCAGCGACAAATCAAAAGGCGCGTCCATTCTTGTTTATAATATATCCACAAAATCAAAAGAGGATATCATTAAACAAAATGCAGAATCAGCCAACTACGACCCAAGGAGCGAAATCGAGAATATTCTCATTGATAAGACATCGAACAAAATGTTCTTCTCATCATCCCTGAAGAACGCCAAAGGTTATGAGCAAAAACTGACCTGGAAATATGACATTAATTCTAAACAATTAGAGGCTTACAAAGACGGTGTAATTGAAAGCATTGACAACGCCGGTAACCAGGTAATTGCATTTCATGGCGGAGATTCAAAGGGATCTTACACCATGCGTACACTTATCGGAACCGACGGGAAAGTGCAGAAGGTGATTGGTAAACAATATGACCTCATTTCAATTAACAAGTAAAAAAAACCTCTATAAATATGAAACGAAATTTATCATTTAAGTGGTTTGCCTTCATGCTGCTAGCTTTCCTGTCGGCAAACACTTACGCACAAACGGTTACCTGCCAACCCAATATGGACTTCGGCCTGGGTAATTTTACTAATTGGAATTATTACGAAGGAACCTTTATTGGTAGTGGATCAAACCCCGGCGTGCTGGTGGATACCATGCACGTATTTCCACCATCTACACAAACCGTTAAAAGGTTTACTGTAGAAAGTGGGGCAACAACAGATCTTTATGGCGGCTTTCCTATCGCTGATCCTACAAGAACTTATTCATTAAAGATAGGCTTTGATACAATCAATTATTGTGTCAACAAAGCCCGTTTCCAGGTACATGTGCCTGCCGGAACAAATGACTATGCTCTTATTTACCGTTACGCAATAGTAATGGAAGATCCGGGCCATATAGCTTCTCAGCAACCCCGCTTCCTTGTAAAAACTACAGATTCTACCACCGGCACTCCATTGGCTTGCGGTAATTTTACGTATGTAGCAGGTTCACTTCCTGGTTTTAATCTCTCATCTACTACAGTAAGCGGTACACCTGTTTATTACAAATCATGGGCTACCGCCTCATTAAATTTATCCGGTTTTGCGGGCAAAACGGTAACTGTAGATTTCGAAGCAATTGACTGCGCTCTTGGCGGTCACTTCGGGTACGGTTATTTTGATATGACTTGCGGCCTTTTCGAGATCGCGATCAATAACTGTAATTTAGGCGGCAATACCACGGTGTCAGCGCCCCCCGGCTTTCAAACTTATCAATGGTATGATTCCAGCTATACAACTGTATTTTCAACAGCTGACACCACCACTTTCGCAACTCCAACATCATCTAAAACATATCATGTTATCTGTACCCCGTTCAGCGGTTATGGATGTCCTGATACTTTAACAACAAGAATCAACATTTCAAATTTAACGATCCATGCTTCCAATGATACTACTATTTGCAGCGGCGCTTCTGTTTCCCTTAGCGCAAACGCCAGTGGCGGTGCGGTTCCTCTCTCTTATATATGGAACCCCTCAGCATTTTTGTCCTGCACCACTTGTGCAACAACAATTGCCAGCCCCACAACGAGTGAGAGTTATGTAATAACTGTTTCCGATAGTTTTAACTGCCATCGCGCAGATACTATTAATGTTACAGTCAATCATATCGCTAATGTTACAAGCGACCCGACTAATACTACGTCCTGCCAGAACACCTCTGCTTCGTTCACTGCTGCAGCAAGTGGAACCCCTACACCAACGGTTCAATGGCAGGTAAGTACAAACGGCGGCAGCAGCTGGTCAAACATCAGTGGTGCAACGTCCAATACTTATTCTTTTACATGCACAGCATCACAGAATAACAACAAATACCGCGCAATATATTCCAATACCTGCGGTAACGATACATCCGCTGCGGCTACTTTAAGTGTGAACCTGGTACCGGTAGTTACAACAGACCCGGCAGCAAACACAAGTGCTTGTGTGGGTGCAACAGCATCTTTTACCGCGGCTTCGTCAGGCACACCAACACCTACCGTGCAATGGCAACAAAGCACTAATGGCGGCAGCAGCTGGTCAAATATCAGCGGTGCAACATCCAACACTTATTCTTTTACAGCAGCATCAGGTCAGAACTCAAACCAGTACCGCGCTATTTATACCAATACTTGCGGATCTGATACTTCCGGTGTTTCTACACTTACAGTAAATCCAAATCTTACACCTGCAGTTTCTATCAGCGGCACATCTACTATATGTGCAGGCACACCGGTAACTTTCACAGCAACTCCTACAAATGGCGGCGCAGCACCATCTTACCAGTGGAAAAAGAACGGCAATAATGTTGGTACAAACAGTACTACATATACCGACAATGCACTCGCCCAGGCCGATGCAATCACTTGTGTATTGACCAGCAACGCTACTTGCGCCACTCCAACAACGGCTACCAGCGCTGCAATTACCATGACTGTTAACCCATTACTGACACCTTCAGTTGCAGTGACTATGGACCAGCCAGCAAATATTTGTGCCGGCACCGTAGTAACTTTTACCGCTACCCCCACAAATGGTGGTTCTTCTCCATCCTATCAGTGGCTTAAAAACAGTTTGCCTGTAGGTACTAACAGCAATACTTATTCTGACGGCTCTCTTGTTACAAATGATATTGTGAGTTGCACAATGACCAGCAATGCCACTTGTCGCACCGGCAATACTGCTCCAAGCAACTCAGTTACTTTTAATGTCAATCCAATTGTTACGCCTTCAATATCAATAAGCGGCACTAACAACATCTGCGCAGGTACTTCTGTAACATTTACAGCCTCCATATCTAATGGTGGTTCTTCTCCTGTTTATCAATGGAAAAAGAATGGCGTTAATGTTGGAACAAACAGTAATACTTATACTAACGCTTCATTAAGCAATGGCGATGTGATAACATGTGTGCTTACGAGCAACGTAGCATGTGCTACCTCTAACACTGCCACAAGCAATGCAATAACAATGACGGTAAACCCGGTACTTACACCTTCAGTATCTATAGGCGCCGTACCCGGCACAAGTGTTTTCAATAATACCTCCGTTACATTTACTGCTACACCCGCAAATGGCGGTGCAAGCCCATCTTATCAATGGAAAAAGAACGGCGTGAATGTAGGCACAAACAGCCCCACATATACAGACAACAGCTTTACCAATGGTGATGTTATTGCATGTATTGTAACGAGTGATGCTGTCTGCGTTTCCCCTGCTACTGCCACAGGATCGGTTACAATGACCGTTACCAACAGGCCACCGCTTGCAAATCCGGACGCTAATACTACTACCGGCAACACAGCAGTATCAGGTAACGTTTCAACTAATGATTCAGATCCTGACGGAAACCTGAATGCAAGCAGCTATACTTTAGTGTGTGGCGTTTGTACTACAACTCCAAACGGAGCATTAACGCTCAATAATAATGGTACTTATACTTATACACCGAATAATGGTTTTACAGGTACTGACCATTTCATTTACCAGGTTTGCGATAATGGCACCCCTTCTTTGTGCGATACTGCGATTGTAACTATAAATGTTACGAACAGGCCACCGCTTGCGCTTCCCGATGTAAACGCCACTGCTGGCAACACTGCAGTATCAGGTAACGTTTCAACAAACGATACTGATCCTGACGGCAATCTGAACACAAGCAGCTATACTTTGGTGTGTGGTGTTTGTACTACTACCTCAAACGGCTCATTAACACTCAATAACAATGGTACTTATACCTATACTCCTAATAACGGTTTTACTGGTACTGACCATTTCATTTACCAGGTTTGTGATAATGGTAATCCTTCTTTATGCGACACGGCTATCGTTACTATAAATGTTAGTAACAGGCCGCCGCTTGCAAATCCTGATGCTAATACTACTAACGGCAATACAGCTGTAACAGGTAACGTCGCTACAAACGACACGGATCCGGATGGCAACCTGAATACAAGCAGCTATACTTTAGTATGTGGTGTTTGTACTACAACTTCAAACGGAACACTGGTATTGAATAACAATGGTACTTATACCTATACTCCGAATAACGGCTTTACGGGTACAGACCATTTCATTTACCAAGTTTGTGATAACGGCACTCCTTCTTTATGTGACACTGCCATTGTAACTATAAACGTTACAAACAGGCCTCCTGTTGCGCTTCCTGATTTCAACAGTACAAGCGGCAATACAGCAGTATCAGGTAATGTTTCTACAAACGACACTGATCCTGATGGCAACCTGAATGCAAGCAGCTATACTTTGGTGTGTGGTGTTTGTACTACTACCTCAAATGGTTCATTAACACTTAATAACAATGGTACTTATACCTATACTCCGAATAACGGTTTCACAGGTACTGACCATTTCATCTACCAGGTTTGCGATAATGGCAATCCATCACTTTGTGATACTGCCCTTGTTTCTATTACTATCAACAACAGGCCTCCTGTTGCTAACCCAGATGTAAATACTACAAACGGCAATACAGCAGTATCAGGCAACGTTTCTACAAACGATACTGACCCTGATGGCAACCTGAACACAAGCAGCTATACTTTGGTGTGTGGTGTTTGTACTACGGCTTCTAACGGAACATTAGTATTGAATAACAATGGCACCTATACCTATACTCCGAATAGCGGATTTACAGGTACAGATCATTTCATCTACCAGGTTTGCGATAATGGCAATCCTGCAATGTGCGACACTGCTATTGTAACATTAAATGTTATCAACAGGGCTCCTGTTGCTAATCCTTATGCAAATACTACCAACGGTAATACAGCAGTTTCAGGCAACGTTTCTACAAACGATACAGATCCTGATGGCAACTTAAATACGAGCAGCTATACTTTAGTATGCGGTGTTTGTACTACAACATCAAATGGCACATTAGTATTGAATAACAATGGTACTTACACCTACACCCCGAACAGCGGATTTACAGGTACTGATCATTTCATTTACCAGGTTTGCGATAACGGCAACCCATCGTTGTGCGACACTGCTATCGTTACATTAAATGTTACAAACAGGCCGCCTTTGGCTAATGACGACATCATATCTACTCATGGCAACACAGCTGTAAGTGGTAATGTTGGCACTAACGATACAGATCCTGATGGCAACCTGAATACAAATTCATTCACACTCAGTTGCGGTGTTTGTGCTCCTGCTTCAAACGGAACAGTTGTATTGAACAGCAATGGCACTTATACTTACACTCCGAATAACGGTTTCGCAGGTACAGACCATTTCATCTACCAGGTTTGTGACAATGGCAACCCATCACTTTGTGATACTGCCATAGCTACTGTTACAGTTGACCCGATCCCTGCAGTAGTTATCAGCGCAGCCCCCGGCACAACTATCTGTGCAGGTACTCCTGTAACATTCACTGCGGTTCCGACCAATGGTGGTTCTGCTCCATCTTACCAATGGAAAAAGAACAACGTGAACGTGGGTACTAACAGCGCCACTTACACTGAACTTACACTTAACAACGGTGATGTTATCACTTGCGTAATGACAAGCAACCTGCTTAATGCATTCCCTGCTTCAGTAACAAGTAATACTATAACAATGACCGTTAATGCACTGCCAGTTGCGCCAGCTGCTTTCACAACTTCTTCTGCTATCACTTATGACGGACAGACAGGCGTTACTTACACTGTGCCAAGCGTAGCAGGTGTTACTTATACATGGTCTTATTCAGGTACAGGCGCTACTATCAATGGTTCAGGTAACTCTGTAACTGTTGATTTCAGCACTACTGCCACCTCGGGTAATTTGTGTGTAACTGCCACCACTACTACCAATCCTACATGCGGCCCGTCTGCATCAAGGTGTATCGCCATTACGGTGAAACCTTATGAAACATGGACTTGCAGCAATAACAACGACTGGAACAACCCGGCTAACTGGGATGGTGGTTTCGTACCTTATGGTACTATCAGCGTACTGATTCCTGCAGGCACGCCTTGCAGTCCTCATGTATGTTCAACTACAGGCAACGCGTACAATGTAACTGTGAACAGCGGCGCAACTGTAGATATTTGCTGTCCTTACAGCCTGAATGTAAACGGCGACCTTACCCTTAACGGTTCTGTACTGGGTTGTGGTTACCTTACAGTAACAGGTCCTACCTGCCATACTATTTATGGTAAAGGTATCGTTGACAATTTCGAATTAAACAATAGCTGCGGTGGCATCATCAACACAGGCGATACGCTGCATATTGTACAGACTTATAACCCTGTATTGGGTGTGATGACCGTAAACGGTGAATTGGAATTATTATCTGATTCTAACGGCACAGCGGTTGTCCTCACACATCCGGGCACTTGCAACAATTACATCAACGGTGATGTGATCTGCGACAAATACATCCATGGCGGTGTAAGGGCTTTCCGTTTCCTCGGTCACCCTTTCACATCTGCTATCGGTCTTGACCAGTTAACTCCGTACATGGATATTACAGGACAGGGTGGTGCTGCAAATGGCTTTACCCCTACTGTTACCAACAATCCTTCTGCTTTCTGGTATAATACACTTTTAGGTAATGGTTCAAGCGTAAACGACAGCACGGGCTGGATACCTTTTACCAATACCAACGGTGCAGGTGCTAATGCATGGAATCGTTTTGAAGGTCTGCGCCTGTTCTTCAGGGGTAGTATCGGTCAAGGCTTAGGTTGTACACTTTGCGTGCCTAATCCTATTACGATCAAAATGCATGGCCCGCTTAATGAGTGTGATGAAACAGTGACTTGCGCTACTAACAGCAATGTAGGTTATAACTTCATAGGCAATCCTTATCCTTCTAACATCGATCTAAGTCTTTGCACAAGGGGTTCTTCAGTAGGCGCTAACTTCGCTGTATGGGATCCTAACCAGGGTACTGAAGGCGCTTATGTAAGCCAGCCATTCAATTTCTCATACGTGTTGCCTTCTCTTAGTGCATTCTTTACTACTTGCACTGCCAGCACCAATAACACTATCACTTTCCACGAAAGCGATAAGACTGCGTCTGCTGCAAGCGGCAACCTGTTCAAGACAACCTCAGGTTTCGGTAACAATGCGGTGCAACTGCACATTACAAGTAATAACGATTCTCTTTCATGGGATAGGTTGTTGTTCTTCTTCAACGGACAAGCTATGGCTAATGTAGATGCACTGGACGGACAAAAAATGTTCAACCCTGGCCTTAGCTTCTACAGCTATTCTGCTGACCAAAGTCAATTATCAATCGACGTTCGCCCTTATGTTGACGGACAGGTTATAAAACTTGGTCTACAAAATGCAAGCCCAATGTCATACGCTATACATGTTGATGACTACGATGTTCCGGCAGGTGCTACTTTATACCTGCATGACAAATACCTGAACCAGGTACAGGCTTTAAGCCATGGCATGCAGTACAATTTCTCTGTAACATCTGATGCTAATTCACAGGGCGACAACCGTTTCGAACTGAACCTGAGTGGCGCAACTTCTGTAAACAGTGTTATCGCAGGCAACGAGTTCAAAGTGAACATGATGCCAAACCCAGCTACAGAGAACGCTACTATTTCTTTCGAAGCAGAACAAGCCGGCAATACAGTTATCAGGCTTACTTCTGTTGTAGGACAAGTGGTTTACAGTAAAGTACTTGGCGAAATGCAAAGCGGCAAAGCAGTGCTTCCTCTCGGGGACCTTGCTCCAGGCGTGTATTTAGTAACTGTTGTTTGTGGAAATCATTCTGTAACACAACGCCTTGTAAAACAATAATCATTAAAAAATACTTAAAAGAACAACCATGAAAAACACGTATAAAATGGCATCCCTCATCATAGCAGTGATATTCATTGCTTCCCCAATGCTGGCATTGGCCGGCGGACCGGGATTTGGTGGCGGAGTGGACGACGGTGGCAACACCTGCGCTGTGCCTCTTGATGGCGGCCTCACCTTGCTGATAGCGGCAGGCGCGAGTTATGGCGCCAGGAGATTGGCAAAGAAGAAGCACAAACAAAGCGAACACGCATAAACATTCATCGCTAAAAAATAAAAAAACCTCCCGCTCAAACGGGAGGTTTTTTTTTCGTAAAAACCAAAAAATATTTTGTAAATGGCTTGTTAATGTAACATGAATTTCGTTACTTTGCATTAGCATTTTCATGGAGGATAGAAAACAAGAGAGGTTTTTTAAAAACTCAAACCATGAAAAAACAAGTAAAATTTTCCGCACTGAAAAAAGGGCTATTGCTCTTGTACCAACGAACTTTTAATGAGGTAATGCCCAATTGGCCGATGTTGTATTTACAGCATTCCAGGCAATTTGTTTGCATTACCATTCCCTGCTCCAGGCCGTAATACGTTTGATTGACCATGCACATCTTTTTTGTGTGTACGTCAAATCAGCGGAGCTATACCAGCAAACGTCGGGCGCAATGCTTTCTAACCAAAATATCATTCAAAATATTATAGACAGGAAACGATAGGAGAACAGAAAAAACAATCATTATAAACACAAAAAAAACAACATGAAACGCTTACAACAAAATGCAAAAATCATCTTGCTGCTGCTCTGCGGGAGTATGCTGGCAAGCCATTCGGATGCCTGGCCCAAACTATTCCGACACGGCAGTAAACAGCTTGCGGCGACAGAAACCGCCAGCCCCTCTTACAGCCTTAAACAAGCAAAGGGGAAAATAACAGTGACAGACGGAACACGCGAAACACTTATCTCCGGCAACCCCAACGACGTACAGCCGGTGCTTAATGGAAACGAAGTGTATTATATCACGAAAACCGCTACTGGCAAAGCATCCGGGTCTTCTGTACTTGTGTACAACATTGCCAGCGGTACAAAAGAAGATATAATTAAACAAAACGCTGCTGCTGCAAATTATAATACCAAAAGTGAGATCGAAAATATCCTTGTTGATAAAACAACAAACCGGATCTTCTTCTCTTCCTCATTGAAAAATGACAAAGGCCAGGATGAAAAACTTACCTGGAAATATGATATCAATTCAAAACAATTAGAGGTTTACAAAGATGGCTCGATCGAAAGCATTGACAATGCCGGCAACCAGGTCATCATATTTCGCGGAGAAGATTCCAAAGGTGCCTATACCATGCGTACACTTTGCGGCAGTGATGGAAAAATACAGCATGTAATTGGCAAACAATACGATCTCATTTCAAAAAATAAATAAAAACCTCAGCAACATGAAACAATATTTATCATTAAAATGGTTTGCCTTTGCGCTTCTTGCGTTCATATCGGCAAACACATACGCACAAACCGTCACCTGCGAGCCAAATATGGATTTTGGGCTTGGCAATTTTAGCAATTGGAACTACTATGAAGGCACCTATATGGCCACCGGCTCTAACCCCGGCGTGCTGGTTGACAATATGCAGGTATTTCCTCCTTCTGCCCAAACCATTAAAAGGTTTACTATAACAAGCGGTGCAACAACCGACTTTTATGGCGGCTTCCCCATAGCAGACCCCACAAAACCCTATTCCTTAAAAATAGGCTTCAATACTCAAAATTATTGTGTAAATAAAGCGGTGTACCAGGTACATGTACCGGCCGGCACCAACGACTATGCGCTTATCTACAGGTATGCAATTGTAATGGAAGACCCGGGCCATATAGCTTCACAGCAACCTAAATTTGTGGTAACAGCTACGGATTCTACGGCAGGCACTCCGCTGGCTTGTGGCAATTTCACTTATGTGGCAGGTTCTTTACCGGGATTTTCTCTTTCAGGCCAGGGATCAATGGTTTATTACAAATCATGGGCGACAGCATCTTTAAATTTATCAGGTTATGCAGGCAAAACAATTACAGTTTCATTCGAAACTTTTGATTGTGCGCTTGGCGGCCACTGGAGCTACGCTTATATCGACATGACCTGCGGGCTTTTCGCAGTTACGTTGAACCAATGTGATTATGGCGGCAATACCACCTTATCTGCCCCTCCCGGCTTTGATACTTACACATGGTATGATTCCTCTTATTCTACGGTAATCGGCAGCAGCGATTCGGCTACGTTCCCGACACCCAATGTTTCATCGTCGTACCACGTTGTGTGTACACCATTTGCGGGCTATGGCTGCCCTGATACTTTAACAACGAGAATAGTTATTTCTAATCTTACCATTAATGCATCAAACGGCACTACTATTTGCAATGGCTCTTCTACTACACTTAGTGTTGTTGCAGACAGCGGCATCGCACCATTCACGTATACCTGGCACCCCTCTGTTGACTTATCCTGTACATCCTGCTCCTCAACAATAGCCAGCCCGACCTCAACAACGAAATTTTTTGTAAGGGTAAACGACAGCACAGGATGCGGGCGCACTGACAGCGTTACTGTAAACGTAACACCAAATGTTACCCCTTTAGTATCTATCAGCGGCACTTCAACTATATGTGCTGGCACACCGGTAACATTTACAGCTTCGCCAACAAACGGAGGCGCTTCACCATCTTACCAATGGAAAAAGAATGGCATAAACGTGGGTACTAACAGCAATACTTATACTGATGCTGCATTAGTAAACGGAGACCAGATCACTTGTGTATTAACAAGCAATGCAAATTGCGCCAGCCCGGCAACTGCCAGCAGCAATATGATAAGCATCACGGTTAATCCCATGCCAGCTGAACCTTCGGCTTTTACAACTTCTTCTTCAACTACCTATGATGGACAGACAGGCGTAACCTACACTGTTCCCAATGATCCTACAGTTACTTATTCATGGTCTTATTCGGGCACAGGCGCTACCATCACCGGCACGGGTAATTCTGTTACGGTTGATTTCAGCACGACTGCCACTTCGGGCAATTTGTGTGTAACTGCAACATCTACTACTATACCTGCCTGCGGCCCTTCGGCTTCAAGGTGCATACCAATCCTGGTTAAACCTTATGAAACATGGACCTGCGGCGCTAACAACGACTGGAACGATCCTGCAAACTGGGATGGCGGTTTTGTACCTTATGGCACTATAAGCGTATTGATACCATCGGGCACTCCCTGCAATCCTAATGTCTGCACTTCTTCCGACAACGTTTATAACATGACGGTTAACAGCGGGGCCACAGTAAATATCTGCTGCCCTAACAGTTTAAGTGTAAACAACAATCTCACACTCAACGGCGCTGTTACAGGTTGCGGCTATCTTAAAATGATAGGCTCTACCTGCCATACCATATTTGGTAAAGGATATGTTGACAATTTTGAAATGGACAATGGCTGCGGCGGCATTATTAATGCAGGCGATACACTTCACATAGTTGACACTTACCTGCCTGAATTAGGCGTAATGACCGTAAACGGAGAACTGGAACTTTTATCTGATTCTACCAACACGGCTGTTATACTCGCTCCTCCCGGCATTTGCAGCAATTACATCACAGGCGATGTGATATGCGACAAATACATACACGGTGGCAGAAGGGCATTCCGTTTCCTCGGTCATCCTTTCACTTCTTCAATACCATTAAGCCAGTTGACCCCCTACATTGATATTACCGGACAAGGCGGTGCAACAAATGGCTTTAGCCCTACATTCACCAACAATCCGTCTGCGTTCTGGTATAATACGCTTTTAGGAAATGGTTCATCTATCAACGATAGCACGGGTTGGATACCATTTACCAGCACTAATGGTCTCGGTGCCAATGCATGGAACAGGTTTGAAGGTTTGCGTATTTTAATAAGGGGCATTTTAGGCCAGGGATTAGGATGCAGTGTTTGTATACCCGACCCTGTAACTATAAAAATACATGGCCCTATAAATGAGTGCGACGAACCGGTGTCTTGCCAGACTAATGCTAACCTGGGTTACAATTTTATTTCTAACCCCTACCCTTGTAATATTGATCTGAGTCAGTGCACACGCGGCAGTTCAATAGGCCCTAATTTCACAGTATGGGA
>JABDGU010000033.1 GCA_013285905.1 Bacteroidota bacterium
TTTGTGGTAAAATTTTCGTGCCAGATTTCGATATAAAATTGGAATAATAAGGTCAAATATTCGCCATATTCTGTCTTATCCTGTAACCTGTTCCGTACAGGTTCTCCACCTCAAGCGTAGGGTCGTCTTTTATAAGTTTTCGCAAGCGCGTGATGTAGACGTCCATACTTTTCGCAGTAAAATAATCGTCATTGCCCCATACTTTTTTCAATATCTCGCTCCGGTTCACATACTGGCCATTATGCTGTAAAAGCATTTGCAGCAAGCCTGATTCCCGCTGGCTAAGCTTGCGCTGCTCCCCGTTCACAGAAAGCATTCTTTGTGCAGGATAAAGGACCAATGAGCCGATTGATAAATTTTCATTCTCACTATGGGCTGGCGCAACAAGGTTTACTCTTCTTAATATTGCCGTTATGCGGTAATACAATTCTTTAAAGCTAAAGGGTTTACTAATATAATCATCAGCACCTATCTCAAAACCAAGAAGTTTGTCTTTTTCCTGCACACGTGCGGTAAGAAAAATAATGGGTAGGCTGGGCTGCTGCTCCAATAGCGCTTTGGCTAAGGTAAATCCATCCATTTCAGGCAGCATAATATCCAGGATGCAAATATCGAAAATGGTTTTAGATGCAAGTTCCAGCCCACCTGTCCCGGTTTTAGCCAATGATACGCTAATGCCTTTTGCCCTTAAATTTTCTTCCAGCAAATAACTGAGGTTTACATCATCCTCCACCAGCAATAACTGTATAGGCTCTTTTATCTCACTATCCATAATTATTTTGTTTTCGGTAAACGAATAATAAACCGGCTGCCGCCACCTTCTTTGCTCGTCACTTCTACACTGCCGTCATGTCCATCGATAATTCCTTTCACATATGCCAGCCCAAGCCCGAACCCCTTACTATTATGGGTGTCCCCTTCAGGCGCACGGTAAAATTTTTCGAAAATATGCCTCATCGTTTCATTGCTCATGCCCTTCCCGTTATCAGCAACAGAAAGAATAATTTCATCATTCTTTTCTTCAAGCACTATTGTTATTAATGGCGCACCGGCCCTGTATTTTATCGCATTGTCAAGGAGGTTAAAAACACAATTAAGGATATGTGTTTCATCGCCGTAATAGCTCACTTTATCCGGGTGCACAAATGAAATACTTCCTCCCAGTTGTTCACATTGCAATTGGTAAGCTGCAATAACCGTATTGATTGTATTGACAATGTCAAACTCATCTTTATGCAGTTGCAGGTTGCCTTTCTCCATTGTTGCCACCTGCAGGGCCCGCTCTATATTATCACGCAGCCTTTCCGATTCCGAAGATATGATATTCAGTATCGTATTTACCTTAGGGCTGCTCACCTGGCCACTTTCATTCAAGGTCTCTATGGCCAGTGATATGTTTGCCATCGGGGTATTGAACTCGTGTGTAAGATTATTAATGAAATCTGATTTCATTTCAGAGAGCCTTGTTTGCTTTATATAAAGACGTACAAAGGCGTAAAAAGAGAAGGTAAGCAACAGCACTATCAAAACAGAAATAAACAACCAGGAGTTCACTTTATAGATGCCGGTATGGTCGGTAAATACCAGCGCCAGGCGGTAGGGTTTAATAAATTTATTATCAGTAAACAAATGAAAATTATAAGCAGAACTTATCAATGCCGCGCTGTCATTTATTCTTTTGGCATACTCTATCTTGTTTTCCTTGCCCGAAATAAACCCAAAGCCATAATTGCCCTTTACATTCTCATTTTCAAGGCACTTTTTTATTACTGAATCGGCGTAACTCATATCAAACATCGACGTTATCGCCCGGCTGTTTATGGTAAGGTCATTGATCTTGGCAGAATCCGTTTTTTCATAAAACGCTTTCTTCTCTTTATAAAAATCACTGGTATTGCCAAACTCTCTTTTAAAACGCAGGTTGATCTCTATGCTCGTGGGGTATTTATAATGCGCAGTTCGTTTCTTATACATTCCCGATCTGCCGGGTCCGAAATCAGACTCGTCAATATACATGTTCAGTGTATCGGAGGGGCCGTGAAATCCGCTTGAATCCCATTTTTGATGTATCATATAAAAACCTTCATAGGGGTTCATATACAACTTACTATTGGCCTCAAAGCAATAAAAATAGTTTTTTAATTCCTGGTCGGTTTTTTCAAGCGCACGGCTTACGTGCATTTGTTTTTCCCGGTTTTCTGCCGCAGATGCATCCCGAAGCCATATCACCTGGATAACTATAAGCATCACCAGCAGGGTGCTTATTATTACCATTAAAATGTACAGTAGCCCTTTACGCATTCTTTCAAATTTCGTATAAATATGCCTTTATGCTAAACAGGATAGGGAATTTAAGCATGTTTTAAGCATTGTTAATTACTTATTAATAAGTGTACGTACATCTTTGTTATATCTTTAGCTTATCGTTTTAGGAAAATTAGTATCGAATTTCGGCTTTCGGGTCATAAAATGCTCAGGGTTTACATATTACACTGTCCCCGTTTTCGGGGACGGTTTTTTTTAATGTATCTGCCCTCAACACATCTTTTGTAAACTTCTTTACCGACCTTACTATTTGTTTTTTCCTGCTTTGTAATAGTTTTCTTTCCTCTTTACGGAGGCTTACCAGGGTGTTTTTTTCTTCCTTTAGTAAATGATTGGGATGGTATGATTCAAAATGTTCAAGCCGGATACGGGTATCATTATAGTCACCCAGGCTATCCGATAATTTATCCAATTCATTCAGAGGCAGGTGCTTTATGTGCTTATAGCCATCTTTCCATTCCAGCTCTGTAAATTTTATATTATAGAGTACATCCTTTGCCTGCTTTCGTATGCTATGTATGTCATTATCTGTTGCAGCTATTTTGTTTAGTTGCACAATAGTATCAAAATGGTCCCGCATAAATTGCAATAATACTTCCGGGCCTATTTTATTGAATTTGTGCGCATCGATTCTTTTGTATAGGCTATTAACTACACGGGCTTTGTAGTCTTGCAGCCAAATACTCTTCTGGTATTGCATTTGTGAGACGAGGTGCATAGAATAGGAAGGAAGATGTAGCTTCAGTTCTCGTATCTTTTGTTCTTCAAGTTGAATTTCACGGATAATACCCGCAACGTCATATAAATGTTTAAACGTCTTAGGCAGTTTTATTTCCTTTTTCTTATTAGTTGACAGTAATCGGAGAAAGGAACGCAGTCGCTTCACCTCAACCCTGAATTTATGAATATTGTCACCATCAAAGCCTTTTGATATTGTAGCACCCAGGTTTGCGATCAGCTTAATTTTCTTCTGTAATATTTTCCTGATATCATCTTTATCCATCCCGAAAGGTATAAACCGAATGTTACGCAAATATTAAAACGGCATCAGCTTTTTTGTTTAACAGCGGTATATAAAGTTGTTATCCCAAATGTAAGAGGTCTGGCTTTGGCGTTTGTAAAACCGCATTTCATCAACTTTTCACAAAATACATGTCCCTCCGGGAAAGCCTTTACAGACGCGGGGAGGTAAGTGTAGGCATTATCATTTTTTGAAACCAGTTTGCCCAGTGTAGGCAGGATATACTTGAAATAAAATTGATACAACTGGCGTATAGGAAATTTTTGCGGGTGCGAGAACTCAAGTATCACCAATTTACCTCCATCGCTTAACACTCTGTACATCTCTTGCAGCCCCGTTTCCAGGTTTTCAAAATTGCGTACACCGTATGCGCACATTACCACATCAAAAGCTTCTCTGCCAAAAGGTAAGGCCTCGCAGTCTGCCGTCTGCAACCCTATAAGGCCAGACAAGCCCTGTTCAGCTATCTTTTTTCTGCCTATCTCCAGCATTTGGTCGGCAATATCCACCCCTGTAATTTCTTTTGGTCCTGTTTTGGCTGCAGCAATGGCAAGGTCTCCCGTACCTGTTGCTACGTCCAGTATCCTTGCTGGCTTCACTTTGGCAACTTCCGCAATAGCTTTTTTACGCCAGCTTTTGTCTATTCCCAGCGATAAAAAATGGTTCAAAAAGTCATATTTGCGGGCTATATCATTAAACATGCCGGCTACTTGCGCTTTCTTGCTTAAATTTGACCCTGTGTCTGGTACTACAATGTTCGCCTGTTTTGTTTGAGGTTCTGCCTGCATCGCCTACAAAAGTACAGCACCTTTAGCAATGGAAATACGCTCCGCGAAATATTTAATTAGTAATGTTAAGGTCGAGGACTGCCCGAAACCCGATAAGCCGGAGTATGCATTCATAGGCCGCTCCAATGTCGGTAAGTCATCCCTTATCAATATGATAACCAATCAGAGCAAACTGGCAAAAACCTCCGGCACTCCCGGTAAGACCCAGTTAATAAATCACTTTCTTATTGACAATGCCTGGTATATTGTTGATCTGCCCGGTTACGGTTATGCAAAAAGGTCGAAAGCTCAGCGCGACAACTGGGAGCAAATGATAGCAGACTATCTGCAGAAACGCACTAACCTCGTAACAGTATTTGTGTTGATCGACAGCCGCCATAAACCGCAAAAGCTAGACATGGAGTTTCTCGCAAAATTGGGCGAGTGGGGCATCCCTTTCAACATGGTATTTACCAAGGCCGACAAAAGTACGCAACGCGAAGTGTCTAAAAACTCAAGGGATTTTATTGAAAAAATGAAACAGGATTGGGAATATATTCCCCGCAGCTTCATAACCAGTACTATAAAATTTTTAGGTAGAAAAGATATCCTCAGTTACATTGAAGAACTGAATGAAATATTTAAAGAGCAGAATAAATAGGGTATTAATGAATTATACCGTTTAGACATTAGAAATGGGTCAATAATTCCGTAGGAATGTTCTGTTTATAGCAATTGGTACAACATGACTTAAGCTCCTTTAGGAGCGTCCTGTTATTGCAACAATGAGCTGTTTTATATTTCTAAATGGTATTACGCCTGTCAGGGACATATTAGCTAAAGTAAAAAGTCCGAAGGACTGGTATGATTATAGAAACAATAAGGCAAATGATGATGAACCCCGACGGGGTGACATTATTCGAACTCAACAGAAACTCTATCTTAAAGAATTGTCCCCTTAGAATATTGGTACAAGGAAATGGCCATTCTTACAACACCGTCTTTGCAACCCGTTGTTCAGCGTTCCCTGTTTTTTGCTCTTTGCAATAAGCAAGCATTTCTTCCAGGTAATTACGTTCATTGCTCAGGCGTGGCACCTTGTGTTGCCCTCCCAATTTACCTTTGTCTTTCAGCCAGTGCTTAAAGCCGTCAACAGGCATTACATGTACTATCGGCATGCGCAGTGCAATATCTTTATAGCGCTTGGCTTCGTAGTCCGAGTTAACAGTCTGCAAGGCCTTATCGAGTTTCACCACGAAGTCTTCAAGCGGGCAGGGCAGATGTTCAAACTCTATGATCCATTCATGTGCGCCATTATCTTTGCCCGTCATATACACAGGCGCTGCTGAATAATCATTTACGATGGCACCTGTTTCTGCACATGCTTTTGTTATTGCCTGGTCGGTATTGTCCACTATCACCTCTTCGCCAAATGCGTTGATAAAATGCTTTAACCTGCCTGTAACTTTAATGCGGAACGGGTCGAGCGATGTAAATTCTATCGTGTCTCCTACCATATATCTCCATAAGCCTGCATTAGTGCTTATTAAAAGAGCATATTTTTTATGTAGTTCCACTTCTTTCAGTGTCAGCGTCCTGGGGTTTTCTTTACCATATTCATCCATTGGCATGAACTCGTAAAAAATGCCATGGTTCAGGAATAGTAACATCCCGTCTATGCCCACCCTGTCCTGCGCAGCAAAAAATCCTTCAGACGCATTATAGGTCTCCAGGTAATTCATCTGGGCAGATGGTATATACTGCTGAAACTGCCTGCGGTATGGTTTAAAACTTACGCCTCCATGTATATATAATTCCAGGTCAGGCCATATATCCAACAGGTTATTGGTGCCCGTTATTTCAAATATTCTTTTTATCAGCACTATGGTCCACGTCGGTACACCCGCTATATAGGTTACATTCTCCAGTATAGTGCTTTGGGCTATCATCTCTATCTTCTCTTCCCACTCGTTCATCAGTGCAATAGATAGTTCCGGCGTGCGGAACAACTGCCCGGCAAGTGGCATATTCTGTAGCATTACGGCACTCAGGTCGCCGAAAAAGGATTCAGTATTTAACTGGTTTACCTGGTGGCTGCCCCCAAGCACCAAACATTTGCCCGATGTAATATTGGTTTGCGGAAACTGCCGCATATATAAAGCCAACACATCTCTGCCTGCCCTGTAGTGCGTTTCGTCCATACTTTCCTTACTCACCGGTATGAACTTGCTCTTATCGCTGGTAGTGCCGCTGCTTTTGGCAAACCAGGTGATGGGCGAAGGCCATAAAACATTTGGTTTCCCTTCCAATACACGTTCTATGTATGGTTTCAGCGTATCGTAATCGTTTACAGGCACCAGTTTTTTAAACTCGGCAATGCTGTTTATTGTTTCAAACTTATGCGCCTTTCCATATTCTGTAAATTGTGCAGACCCTACCAGGTTATTGAATACCTGTTGTTGCGTATCAATAGGGTTATGCATAAAATTGTCAATAGCGCTCTGGCGTAATTTTATAAAACCTCTGAATGCCGGGCTAATGATGCTCATACCTCTGTCAAATTCCAAATTTTAAATTCCAAATCCCATCCCGAAACTTCGGGATCCAATCCCAATTCCCCGTCATTGCGAGGAACGAAGCAACCCAATTACAAATTCCTTCTTAACTACAAGATACTATTTATTTTTTTAACCTGCTACGAGGCGTAACTTTTCCGTTTCAGCACAAAATTCTGCCCCAAATACACCCTCCTCACCTGCTCATCCTCTGCCAGTTCCTCTGCCGAGCCCGATTTCAGTAATTTCCCTTCAAACAACAGGTAAGCACGGTCTGTGATAGACAATGTTTCCTGCACATTATGGTCCGTTATCAATATGCCTATATTTCTGAATTTCAGCCGGGCAACGATGGTTTGTATGTCCTCTACGGCAATTGGGTCAATACCCGCAAAGGGCTCGTCCAGCAATATGAATTTAGGGTCAACGGCCAGTGCACGGGCTATTTCTGTACGCCTGCGTTCGCCTCCGCTCAATACGTCTCCATTGCTTTTACGCACGTGCTGCAGGTGAAATTCTTCCAGTAAGGATTCTAATTTAGTTTGTTGTTCTCCCCTCGTCAGTTTTGTCATTTCCAGCACCGCGGCAATATTGTCTTCCACACTCAGTTTGCGAAATATAGACGCCTCTTGGGGCAAATACCCTATACCCAGCTTTGCCCGCTTGTACATAGGCAATTTGGTAATATTTTCATCATCCAGGAAAACATCACCCTGATCCGGCTTCACCAGGCCCACCACCATATAGAACGAAGTAGTTTTACCCGCCCCGTTTGGCCCCAGCAGACCCACAATTTCACCCTGATTCACATCAAACGAAACATTATTTACTACCGTCCTCGTCCCGTATTTTTTCATCAGGCCCTTGGTATATATTCTCAATGTATTCCGGTTTTCAACAAAAATAGGAAAATGAAGGGATTGTGCTATGTTAAAAAGCTAAAAGGCTCCCTCGCCATTTCAAACCCAATTTTTCTTCGGGTGAGAACTTTATCACTGAGGCATTAAAAAAGACATTAATAACGAAGTAAAGCTCTTAAAAACAAAATATTTCGATAAATGTAATGAAATGGGCACCAGTTTCGACGAACGGCTTTGTACATAACTTATATCAATTAAGCATATTGATATAAGTTTTCAAGCTGCCTTTCATTATTGTTTCTTGTGTTTCTGACAAACTGCTTTTCGTAATTATTTATTTCTGCGGGTAGGGATATTGCTTCCATCATGTCTCCATTTGTTAGCAAGGTTGCTCTTTTAATTACATTTTTCAGTTCGCGCAGGTTGCCATGCCAGGGATAGGAATTAAAAATATCTGCTACCTCTTTTTTAAACCCCTTTACTTGTTTCCCCAATTCTTTATTTGTGAGTTGTAAAAAATGCGTGGCATATAAAATAATGTCTTCTTTGCGATTTCTTAAAGCGGGCAATTCTATGCTGAATTCATTAAGCCTGTGGTACAAGTCCTCACGGAATTTACCATTTTGGGTAGCATCCCTTAAGTTCTCATTGCTGGCCACAATAATGCGCACATTTATGGAAATATCTTTGATACCCCCCAGCCTTTTTATCTTCCTTTCCTGCACAACTCGCAACAGGGCTACTTGTATACTATAGGACAGGTTGCTTATCTCATCAAGAAATAGGGTGCCACCGTTTGCCAATTCAAGGCTCCCGGGTTTTTGATTTATAGCCCCTGTAAAAGCCCCCTTTTCATGGCCAAATAGTTCAGACCCGGCTAATTCTTTTGATAATGCGCCGCAATCTATAGCAATAAAAGGCTTGCCCGACCGCTTACTTTTCTCGTGTATCTGTTGCGCTATCATTTCCTTGCCACTTCCGGTTTCTCCATATATAATGACACTGTAATCGGTGGGGGCAACTAATTCCATCTGTGTTATTACATGGGCAAACTTGCTGCTGTTGCCGGAAATATATTGGTAGGCATTAGCTACTGTCGCTGTATTAACTGCATTTTGAATCGCCACACCGGTTTGAGGCTGTTTAGTTGGTATATGCTGCATATTACTCTCCGGTACTTCCAAAGCTTTTTGAATAATTAATAGTGTTTCTGCTGTTAAAAACGGCTTTGATATATAGTCGAAAGCTCCTGTTCTTATTGCTTGTACCGCTTCTTTTATATCACTGCAACGTGAGGTAATAATTACCGGAACAGCAGGAAAACCATCTTTAATATTTTTAAGGAGATCTACACCTGTCATCTCCTCAAGGTTATAACTACATAGCACCAGGTCTGCCTTGTTGTTTTTCAACCACTCCATAGCTTCGCTGCCGCCGTGAATGCAGATTGCTTCATAACCATGCTTCACTAAAAAATGATTTGACAATAGGCACATGTCCTTATCGTTGTCCACGACTAATATTTTTCGTTTGCTCATTGTTGGTATGTTTAAAACCTTACTTAGCTAATATGCCTCTTACTTGCGCTATCGGTATTTCCATGTGTTGCCGGTATTTGGTAACAGTGCGCCGGGCTAATTTATACCCCTGGCCGGATAGTATATTAACAACTTGCAGGTCACTATAAGGTTTATGCCTGTCTTCGTTTGCTATCGTGTCACTTATGGCCGACTGCACTACTTTACTACTTATAACCTTCCCGTCGCTGTCGGAAATGCCTTCACTGAAAAGTGTTTTTAAATGAATGATCCCAAAATGTACCTGGGCATATTTTCTGCTTGTAACGCGCGAAATAGTAGATAGGGTAAGGCCCGTTCTTTCAGCTATTATGCGCAGGGTCATGGGCTTTAGTTGCATGCTATCGCCATCAATAAAATAATCTTTTTGTATTTCCGCTATACAGTTCATAACCTGTAGCATCGTATTTTCTCTTTGTTTTATTGCACTCACAAACCATAGGGCCGATTTGAATTTGCTTTTTATGTATTGCTTCGATAATTTATCACGGCTGTGTATAGCGCCTGCAAATTGCTCATATAAAGATTGATTTATAAAAATAGAATCAGAACGGGATGAATGGATATTTACTTGTATAGAATCTCCATGGATAGAGATAATAAAGTCCGGAATGATTGTCTGCTTTGGTTCTCCTGTATAATTCCCTTTGCAAACAGGATAAAAATTCAATTTGCTTATGATCTTCAGAATAGATATTAATTGGTCTTCGCTGAAGGAATCATGTATTTTATTATGCCTGTTATTAATAAATGCATTGTAGTGATGTTGAACGAATTCCAGTGCCTGTTCTGTATCCCTGTTCTTTTTCCTTATAGCTTGCAGTTGCCTTAATAAACAATCCCGTATGCATGTACTTCCTATGCCTGTAGGTTCCAGGGTTTGTACGATTGACAAGGAGTAATTTATTTCTTCGGTTTCCACCCACCGTTGTTTACTGAATGATATTTGTTCGGCAATTTCTGCAGGTGGCAGGTCTAACAAACCGTTATCATTCAGCATGTCTATGATATAGTTTGCAATGTCTTCTACGTTTGCGTCCAATTCCAGTAATCTTAATTGCTGTTTGGCATCTTCTTTAAAATCCGGTGTGGACAGCAATATTTTTTGAGGAATATCTTCTCTGCTTATATAACTCTGCTGTACCAGTTTGTCGCCTGAGAAACTATCATCATTGCTGAATTCATCCCAATCCTGGTAATCTTGCACATCGCTCGCTGTCTTTAATGAAGTTTCATCTTCTCCTGTGTCAGTTTCTTTGTTTTCAAGAAAAGGGTTTTCTTCAAGTTCATTACTGATACGCGTTTCAAGCTCCAGTGTATTTAAAAAGAAGATATTCAGCATTTGAATTTGCTGGGGCGATATTTTGAGTAGTTGCTTTTGTGCAAAATGTTGGTGTATCATAAAATATCAAGTAGATTAAATCATAATCTACCTACAAAGGTGCTACCTTACCGAAGCGCAGACGTTACACAACTTCAGAAAAAAGTTATGTAATTCACATCAATTGTCGCCAACCGCTCACAGGCGGTTCAAGCGAACGCCGTCAGCACCGCCTTTGGCGGTCAGACGGCTTCACGCACAAACGCAACAGGCCAACGTTCTCAGCCCGCCTTTGGCAGTTAAATGGCTAACACTTCAAAAGGGTGAGATACTTATGCATTCATCAAAACAATTCCAATTGCCCTCCATTATCTCGTGTCCGCTTGGGATTTTTAGGAATGGCTTCGCCAAAATTAGAAAGAGATATGCCCAGCAATCTCACTGGTTTGCCTTCCGGCTCTGTGGCATTTAATAACTGTTTGGCGGTACTGCATATCAGTTCAGGCTCGTTACTAAGTTGCTCAAAAGATTTGTTTCGGGTGATGGTCTTAAAATCGCTGTATTTTATCTTCAGCGTAATGGTTCTTCCTTTAAGGCCATGCTTTTGCAAACGCCCTGCCACAACGGCCGCTATCTTATCCAGTTCTGCATTCATCTCGTCCTGGCTTCTCAGGTCATAAGCGAAAGTGTCTTCCGCGCCCACCGATTTGGTTTCCCGGTGCGGCTGTACTTCCCTGTCGTCAATGCCTCTTACTATCTGGTAATAAAATTTTCCGGGCTTGCCAAAACGCTCTGTTATTTCATCCAGGCTTAGTTTTTTCAGGTCAGCTCCTGTGTGCAGGCCCATATTTTTCATTTTCTCTGCGGTAACCTTACCTACACCAAAAAATTTTTCAACAGGCAGGGCCTCCATAAAATGTTCAATAGCAGATGGTCCTATAAAAGTTAAACCATCGGGTTTATGCATATCAGAGGCTATCTTGGCCACAAATTTATTTACCGAAACGCCTGCAGAGGCCGTTAAGTGCAGTTCAGTCGTAATGGCGCTTTTTATCTGTTTGGCAATTTCAAGGGCAGAGCCTATGTCTTGTTTATCATGCGTTACGTCCAGGTAAGCCTCGTCCAGCGACAGTGGCTCTATCAGGTCCGTATAGCGGGCAAATATTTCACGTATTTTATTGGAGGCTTCTTTATAGGCACTGAATCTTGGCCTTATGAATATCACCTCCGGGCAAAGCTGCAAGGCTCTTTTGGAGGGCATAGCAGACCTTATGCCGAACTTTCGGGCTTCATAACTGGCTGTCGCAACAACACCACCCCTGCCTTCCGGCGATCCGCCCACAACAATGGCTTTACCTGCATATTCAGGATTATCCCGCTGCTCCACAGAGGCATAAAAAGCATCCATGTCTATATGAATGATCTTGCGTGTATATTTTACCTCAGGCATAAATACAGAACATCCCTAATTTAAGAATTTTGTATCAATTACACAGCACAGCCCAATCCCAATCCCTAATTCCCAATTCCAAAACCCCAAAATCCCAATCCCATTCATTACATTTGCTCATCTACATATGAAAGTTATAGAACATTTAGCGCAAGCCAAAGAAACCATCATTTCATTGGAAGTTTTGCCACCTACCAAGGGTAAGGGTATTGAATCCCTCAACAAGAACCTTGACCTGCTCATGGAGTTCAAACCTGCATTTGTCAATGTTACTTACCATCGTGCAGAACAGGTATTTAAAAAACGCAACGATGGCAGTTTCGAGCGGGTAGAGATACGCAAACGCCCCGGCACTGTAGGTATCTGTGCCGCCATCATGAATAGATACAAGGTGGAGGCCATCCCACATCTTATTTGTGGGGGCTTCAGTAAAGAAGAAACGGAGAACGCACTTATAGACCTTCATTTCCTTGGCCTCAACAATGTCTTGGCGCTTAGGGGAGATGCAGCTGCAAACGAAAAGTTCTTTAATCCGCACCCACATGGTCACCGTTATGCGGAAGATCTCGTAAGGCAGGTCATGGAACTGAACCGGGGCCACTACCTTGAAGACGAAATAATGGACGGAATTAAAACTGATTTTTGTGTAGGTGTTGCGGGCTATCCCGAAAAACATTTCGAATCACCCAACATGGACGTGGATGTGGACTTTACCAAACGCAAGATAGACCTCGGTGCCGATTATGTAACCACACAGATGTTCTTTAACAACGAGCATTATTTCAACTATCTCAAACGCTGCAAAGAGCACGGAATGAATGTGCCCATACTGCCCGGCCTGAAACCCCTTACCACCAAAGGACAACTTACCATACTGCCCAAGATATTCAACGTAGAGGTGCCGGTAGAGCTGTGCAATGAAATGAACAAAACCAAAAATGATGCAGACGGCGACAAAGTAGGCACAGAATGGTTATTGGCCCAATGCAAAGACCTCCTGAAAAACAAGGTTCCCGTGCTGCACTTCTACACCCTCGGCAAGCCTCAGGTAGTATACAATGTACTCAAAGAATTGTTTTAACCACGTTAAAATGTTAAAGAGCCAACTGGTTAAAAAGGGAATGATTTAACCTTTTAACAAGTTAACTAATTAACCTTAGGTATCGCTCCATAATCAGCCAATACCTTGTGCACAATATCCAGCCTCACTTTATACCAGTCTTGGCTGGTATCAGTATCAGGCACTTCAAAATTCTGTGAGAAGAAATAAGGGTACATGCGCACATCACTTTTGTTCATAGACTCTTTGGCTTCCTTCACTTTTACTATCTTTTCCACAAAGCCCGTTACCCAATAAATATGTTTGCCCGGCAGCAGGCCGGTGCCGGTTTTGTAATAAAGTTTGTAATCAGGTGTTTCTTCCTGCAGCATCATGCTCCGCACAATGCGTTGGCTGCGTTCAGAAAAAGGCAGTTCATAAAAATACATGCGCCGCACAAAACCCACCTGCTCATCCGCCGATATTTGCAAAGTATTATTCAGCCAGAAATTATCTATACTGTCACCTATTTTCATATTGCCGTATTTCACCGTATCCAAAGCATGCTGCATTCTTGCACGGCCAATACGGCGCGCTATCTCCTGGTAATAGGGCACACAACTCACTTTAAAAGCCTCGCGCATATTCATATCCTTATCCCATTCAGGCTTGCGCGGCACCCCATCCCATTTTATCACAAGTTGCTCATCGGGCGCTACAGCGGTCTCCAGTGCCACCAGCGAATTGAATATCTTGAAAGTGGATGCGGGCATAAAACGCTGTATAGTGCGCTCCTTATTATAATAATGGTAGCTCTCGTGGTTATTGTCCTTCATTATGAAGCAGGCGTCCTTTATTCCGTATGCATCATAATATTTGCCCCAGTCTTTGTGCTCGTCTATCCTCGTTCTGGCGCAGGATGATAGCAGGGGCAGGAACACTAATGCCGGCAAATAGCGGTAACTAAGTAGAGATCTCATTATAAGTATTAAGTCTAAGCGTCCGCAAAGGTAAAGCAATGTTTTTTCATGAAGCTACAAAATATTGATATATATTATTAGCTTTGAAAAATGTAATTGCTAAATATGCCTTGGGATCCAGCTCTTTACAATAAATTTAAAAAGGAACGTTTCGCCCCCTTTGTCGATTTGCAAAAATTGATAAACGTGAAGGATGGACTTAAGGTCATTGACCTGGGCTGCGGCACGGGGGAGCTTAGCCGTATGTTGGCAGATAGCCTGCCCGATAGCCAATTGCTTGGCATTGATTCTTCCGACGAGATGCTCCTGGAGTCTAAAAACTACGAGGGTAGCAATGTAAATTTCAGGAAACAGAAAATTGAAGATGCTATACTGGAAGACGCAAGCTGGGACCTTGTTTTCTCTTATTCAGCATTGCAATGGGTAGATCACCACCGGGTACTTATTCCCAAACTCATTCAAAGAGTAAGTAAAGGGGGGCAACTCGTAATGCAAATGCCATCCAACCACGAGCATTTCACCCATGTCACCATCAAAGAGCTTGCAAATACCTACCCTTATAACATCGCCCTCGATGGCTGGGCCAGGGATACCCCCGTGCTAAGCATAGAAGAATATACAACTATGCTCTACGATGGCGGTGGCCAGTCTATCACTGTTTTCGAAAAGATATATCCCCACGTATTGGAAGATGCAAATGCCCTTGCCGACTGGACCTCAGGCACAGCCCTCGTCCCCTACCTCGAACGCTTGCCCAAAGAAATGCACGATGCCTTTATAGAAAAATACAAAGAAGGCCTCAAACGGCAATACAATATGAGCCCCGTATTTTATCCCTTTAACAGGATATTGATGGCCGCCACTTTTTAAAACTTTTTTGGGGACCAGCTTTCACATCTTCCGGCATCTTAGTTGCGTCGCACATTTCAGGGCTTGCCGCTTTGTACTATACTCATTAAATACAAAGCGGGCGATAGAGATCACCAGCCCATTCAATGTCTTGTCATGGTGAGCTCCGCCGAACCATGACCACCCTGAGAAATAGATGTGTCGCTAAATACTCTTCTTGGAATTTGGAATTTTCAGTTTGGAATTTACTTCACTATCTTCCTAATCACCCTTTCACCATCACTATTCGTAATCTCTAAAAAATACACCCCACTTGGTAAAGCCTCAACATTTACTCCACTCCCGTCATTGCGAGGAACGAAGCAATCTCGTAATAACACTTTGCCATCTATACTTGATATACTTACATGCACATCCTCATTGGCCTCAACATGCAAAACAGATGTTACCGGGTTCGGCCACACAGTCACCTCTCCTTTGGAGAGGCCGGGAGAGGTTACATTAACAGGAACAACTGTTACTACCACCGTATCCCACGTCACAACCCCGCACAGTGTTTGTTTAACAACATAGGTAGTATTAGTGTCCGGCTTCACCCATATCCCGCCGCTTGTACTATCAATCATGGTGAGCCCCGCCGAACCATCTTTATACCAGGTATATGGCACGGCAATTTCTCCCAAAAAAGTGCTGTCTCCTTTTGCAATAGTAGTGTCATTGCCCGCAAAGGCTATATGGTCGCTTTCTACTACGCTTACGTCATCTATTAAGTTCAATACTTGTTTAAAACTTAAAGACGTGTCCATGAATAATGACGCGGTATCCGTATGCGCATTATCTTTAAAATTACCGATAGTAATAAATCGTTCATTATTACTTGCCGTAAAACTGCCTTCCACCTTCATCCAATGTGTAGTGTCATTTACATAAAAATTCTCAACCACTTGCGGTATATATTCTGTTTGGGGCATACCCGGCATTACTGTGGTATCAATCTGCCCATCGTCAAAATAGGCCCCTACATTTTTTAACGAGTAATAAGAACTATGCTCTTGCCGCATATAAAAGGTTACACAATAAGTTTTTCCTGGTATTAATGGTTTATATAAACGCCCTTGCAGGTAATCACGTTGGTAATAATAGGGGAAACTGTCATTAATTACTTCAGCAAACATTAAAATTTGCGTCATTCCATTACCAGTTCTTGGATAAGCGTAAAAAAAGTAGTTAACTGGACATGAAGAGTAATAATACCCCGAATTGTCGCAAGTATTAATCAATTCAGGTTGGCCATCACTTGGATAAAAATAGGTCCAGTTACTATCAATTGCATTCCAATAATATGCATAATGGATCTGGTCAAAATCATTCGGGCAGGTATCATATTTTTCAAAACTGGGATTTAGTACATAATTTACCTGCGCCTTAGCGCCAGGCAAACAAAATAGTAGCAGATACCACAAAAGTGTTATACCGCTACTATTTATCAATATCCGGCTGGCTATTTTCAATATTGCGAATTTATGATGAATTTCAATGTATAGGCTTGTCCGGTCGAATCTCGTAATATTACAAGATACAAACCTGGGCTTAACTTATCAAGGTGTAAAGGGCTATCTGTCTGGCGCGAGTTTCGGTGCATGGCTTTGTGGTGTAGCCAACTCGGGCCTCTGCAATCCAGCCAGTTAGCAACTGGAGTTTAAAGATATGAAGCTACTATATAGTTGTTTGCCAATTGTTGCCACTTTTTAGTCAAACGATTGGTTACTTGCGGCAGCAATGTGTACCATGCGCTCATACTCGGCAGCTGTCAGGTCGCTAAAGAAGAAATGTATCGGGTCAACCTTCTGCCCGTTCCTAATCACCTCGTAGTGGCAATGGGGCCCCGTACTTTTGCCCGTATTGCCAATCCAGCCTATCACTTCACCCCGTTTCACTTTCTGGCCCACCCTCACTTTTATTTTCGACATGTGGCCATACAGCGTTTCATAACCATAGCCATGGTCAATCACCACATTGTTGCCATAGCCGCCTGCATCATACTCTGCCGTGCTTACCACGCCATTGCCGGTTGCATAGATAGGTGTACCAATTGGCGCAGTAAAATCAAGGCCCGTATGCATTTTCACCGTTTTATAAATAGGGTCTATCCTATACCCGAAACCCGATGCTATATAATTCAGGTTCTTATCAGATACAGGTTGTATAGCCGGTATGGATTTCAGCATTTCCTCTTTCGATTTCACGAGGTGTTCCAACGTATCAAAGGAGTTCTTTTGTGTCTTCACACGGTTTGTCAATATCTCTATGCCCTGCTTAATATTTGCCAGCATTTCTTCCGGTGTGATGTAGGAAAACTGTCTCGGGTCAAGGTCACTGTATTTTTTGCCGTAGCGCACACTGTCAGGTATAGGTGCCGCTTCAAACACGTTGCGGTAGATATTATTGTCCCTTTTTTCAAGCTCGGCAATAGCTTTGTTCAAGTGGTCGATCTGGCTTTGTAAGGGTTCATACTGGTCACGCAGGTTGTTCACATCACCCTTCATTATTTTTTCCTTTGGCGAGTCTAAGAAACGATAAGCAACTGCAAGCACAATCATGGCCGTAACAAATGAAGTGGACAAATAGCCCAATATCTTCAGCAGTCGCGCGCGCCACGACAGCACCAGTTTTTCAAACTTATGCGTATCAGGATTGTAGAAATATTTTTTTACTCTGGCCAATGATCAGGGGGTAAAATTAATTTTTTAGCCGCATTTATGGTCACAAATTTAAAGATACCTGTCTTGCATGCTAAAATATACTTATAGCCGCAAACGCGATCATATAAACGATCAGGAAATTAAGTCTCCGGCTAATTGGAATAACCGCTGATAGATGAGTTATAACTGATGCCCGTCAGGTTATCAATTACCGGCGAGCATTCCACTACGCCACCCACATTTTGTCTCCATCTTATTTCGCCTGTGTAAGAATCTATTGCATAAAAATATCCCTGGTAATCGCCGATAAACACAATGCCTGCATATATCAGCGGCGAGCACTTAAAGATATTGCCATTAGGATTGGGCAGCACCCACTTAATTGACCCGTTTATGATGTTATAGGCATAAACATTATAGTCATAAGAGGCTGCTATTACCAATTGGTTATTAACATCTGCACAAGGCGATGCTATTACCCTGTCGTGCGTGCTGTCTATCCAGCGCGCTGCGCCCGATTGAGTGTCCACACAATACACGAAATAATCATTGCTGCCGAAAATACAGTTGCCACCATAGATGGTTGGCGAGCTTCTTATGGCCCCTATATTACCTGTAGCAGGATATTTCCAGCGAATGGCCCCATCAGAAACACGCAATTCATACATAGTGCCTGCCAGGCCTCCTATATATACAAAAGAGTCAGTTACTGCGGGAGAAGAATAAAAAGAATCGGTAGATGTAAAGGTCCATTTCAAAGTACCCGTAATTTCGTCCATCGAGTAGACTTTACCATCATGGCTTGCAACGATCACCTGGCCATTGTGTATGGTGGGTGAAGACTGTATCTGGTCTGTAGCACGGAATTTCCAGCTCACACTTCCTGTACCGGTATCCACAGCATATAATGTATCATTGGTAGCGCCAAAATAAATAAGTTTGCCATCGGCTATTGGCGTAGCTAAAAGCTGGTAAGGGTGGGCTGTAAGCGAAAATTTGGTAACAAGTGCTCCTGTTTTAGAATTCAGTTTAAAGATCACACCATTCAGAGTGGATATATAAACCATCTCATTATACACCATAGGAGAGGCTACCACAGCATCACCTACATTATATTCCCAATGTTTGAACCCATTATAAGGATCAAATGAATATACAAATTGGTTATCGCTGCTGATGATCACAGAAGGGTAATAAACGGGCGGCAATGGCTCATCGGTACTCATTTTTTTACTGCATGAGCTCAATAAACCAATGGCGCTAAACAGCATCACTATAACAATGATCCGGTGTCTGGTCATGGGCCTTACATATTTTTACTTAAATGCAAGATAGCGTTTTTAGATATAATTCCTAAAAATACCCCGCCTTTTTATTGGCGGGGTATTTTTAGCCTAGGCAGCTATTTTTTCTTTATGTCGTTTCATTTGGCTCACAACCGAGTCGAACGCATGGTTGAAAGATTCTTCAAATGCTTTGCTTTCGTGCTTTACAAAGAAAGAATGTCCCGGTATCTGTATCTTTATTTCTGCTTTTTTATCCTTTATATGCTGCGAAAGGTTATCCAGCACCAGAAACACCTCCACATTTATGATATGGTCATGAAATGTCTTCAATTTTTCGATCTTGATCTTTACATGGTCGATAAGTTTGCTGTCTGCATCAAAATGGACTGACTGGATTTGAACGTTCATAATTATACTTTTTTAGTTAAAAAATAATTGTCATCCTCTCGGATGGTTCAATTTATGTATCTCCTTTAATTTGTCAATATTATTATGTGTATATATCTGGGTTGCCGCCAGGCTGCTATGGCCCAGCAGGTCTTTTATAGCCTGTATATTGGCGCCCTTGTTCAGCAAATGCGTAGCAAAAGTGTGCCTCAACACATGGGGGCTTTTCTTTTGCAGGGTAGTGGCAATGCCCAGGTAGCGTTTCACCACGCGATATATATAGCCGGCATATAGCTGTGCCCCGTTTTCCAGGTTCAGCAGATATTTTTTATCGTAAACTTCAAGCTTCTTTTTATCGGCAATATAGTCCTTCAGGCTCAGCAGCAGTTCGGGGCTCACCGGCACAAGGCGCTCTTTATTGCCCTTGCCTAGCAGGCGTATCTGCCGCAGGCTCCATTCTATATCAGTTTCCTTTAGTTGTTGCAGTTCATTGCGGCGCATCCCTGTCTGGTATAGCAGGTCGCAGATCAGCCTGTCTGTAAACCCTTTAAAACCCTCGTCAAACTGCAGTTCGTCAAGCAACATCTCTGTTTCAGTTTCTTTCAGGAAGCTGGGCAGCCTTTCGGGTAGTTTTTGGGCATGCAGTTGGGTCACGGGGTTCTTTTCCACCAATTGCTTTTTCAATAATTGCTCGTAAAAAGAATTAAGGCTGCTTAGTTTGCGGTTAATGGTTCGGGCACTTTGCTTATCATCTTTAAGCCCGGCCAGCCATGTACGTATGTGGAAATGTGTAATTTCTGATGGGTCGTTTATATCAAAATCTCCGAGGCTGAAGTTCCTGAATTGTTCCAGGTCTGTCTGGTAGGCTGTTAGCGTGTGTTGAGAATATCGTTTCTCAAACCGCAGGTATTGCAAAAAATCCTGTATTCTTTCTTCGAACATAGTTGCGCCCGCTATTGTAAATATACGAATTTACAATAGTGGGCGCAAATGTTTTTTTATGTAATACTTTATTGGCTTAATCGTCCAGTTGCCCGGTGTTCATCTGCTGTTTGTACACAGCTTTCAGCATTTCCATGCGGCGCCTGATAGAAGGCTTGGTGAAAGACTGGCGGTCGCGAAGTTGGTTCAGCGTGCGGGCTTTTTCATACTTTTTCTTGTACTTTTTCAGCGCCTTATCAATATTTTCGCAGTCTTTTGAATCTATAATTAACATAATTTATACCCCCTTTAAGAATTTGGGACTGCAAAGATAAGGATTTTTGGTTTTTGAACAAATGTTTTATTCGATTTTACTAATAGAGTGCGGGGCCTGGTGTGGATTTTACCGCAAAGACAGCAAGGAAGGCGCAAAGTGACGCAAAAAGAGCGTTGCACAACTACTCCTTCACCAATTTCTCCACTTTCAGCAACACCCCGTCTGCATCATAAACCCGCACAAAATAAATTCCATTAGCAAAGTCGCTAATATCTATACTCCCCACATTGGCCTTCCGCAATATTACCTTGCCTTCTATGCTCATTATGTCCACATTCACTTTCGCGGGGGCATCAATATATAATACGGATGATGCCGGGTTAGGCCGGACAGTCACCTCTCCTTTGGAGAGGCCGGGAGAGGTCCCAACTAAAGAACTCGCTCCCCCCACCACAATATCATTGCTTATCACATCCTGCACAAGGGCGCAGAGCGCATTGCCATGCACTATCACAGCTATCCAGTCGCCGGCTGCCAAAGTGCCTGTGTATGGGTTTGCAGTTGCACCGGGTATAGCCACCGAATTATGATACCACTGGTAAGTGGGCGCCGGGCCTGCATTGCCAACACTTGCAGTGAAGGTTGCAGATTGCCCCGCCACTACAACAGAGGGGCTGGAACTTATTGTTGCCGTAGGCCCGTTCAAAGTATTAACCACAGCATGTATACTAATAGGGTAGGAATAACAGCCGTTCCACAAAGCTTTGCAAACATAAGTTCCGGAATTAATGGTCTGCGCATCCGGTATATCAGGGTTTTGGGCATTGTTCGTAAAACTGTGAGGCCCTGTCCACACATAAGTAATGCCGGCCGTGCTGTCTGTTGCAGAAAGCATTAAGGTGTCCCCCGCGCAGATAGGCCCGTTCACGCTCAGCAGCGGATTGGAAGGCACAGGCTGTACAGGCACATTTAAGGAATCTTTCAAAACACAGCCGTTCTTCGTTACTGTTAATACATACTTTCCGGAATCCGCGTATTGTATATTCGATACACCGGGGTTCTGAGTGCTGGTGCTGAAATTGCCTGGCCCCGACCACTGGTAAGCAATACCGATGCTGCTATCCGTAGCAGTCAGATTCATTATCTGCCCCAGGCATACAGGGCTGTTAACGGATATGGATGGCACCCCGATGGCCGGTTTTATAATAATCTCCATCGGTAACGAAGTATCGAAACAATTAGCATTCAGGCTCACCACTCTTTTGATGTAAGTATTTTGCGCAAACGTCCTGTTTGTCAGCCTGAAGGAATCAGAATTGTTCATCAGTGTATAAGTGATATTGTCCGGGCTGCTGAACCATTTATAATTGGTATTGCTGGAGGCTATGCTGTCTGCTTTTAGTGTATCAGATACCAGTAGACCGCAAAAAGTATTCTGGCTAAGGTTGGTCCTAAGGTTGTGCGTTATGTCTGCCGGGCAATTAAGATTATACTCCCAGATGTCTTTATACTTTCCGCCATATTCACCTGTGGCTACAAAACCACTATTGCCAATCACAAAACTCGCCGCCAATGCCCTTATGGGACCGGGGTAATTGGGCTTTTGTGTCCAGGTATCGCTGCTTGCGTTATATACCCATAATTGGTTGCCAACTAAATTATAGGCCAGGGTATCAATAGTAAATGCAACGGTAGTACTCGGGCTGCCCGACGGAAAAGAAGCTTTGGGTGTCCAGCTATCCGCAATAGGGTCATATTGCCAGGTATCGCTGAAAGAACTGCTCAGGCCAAAACCACAAGACACATAGCCCAGGTTATTGATGGCAAAACTCGTGGCGCCAGCCCTGCCCGTACCGGGGAAAATTGGCTTTTTGTGTCCATACATCCGTTGCGGGGTCATACTCCCAGGTATCATATTCATAAACCGGCGAGCCGAATATTGCATCGCCCGTGCTGATGTAAATTTTGTTATTAAGCACAAAGCCCGACGTTAGCAGCCTTGCCGCGCCGGGGAAACCCGCCTTTTGTGTATAAGTATTAGTAGCAGGGTCGTACTCTAATATAGATACCAGGCAGGCAGGGCCACCGCCGTAGTAATAACTGCCCAGGCCAAAATAAAGCTTATTATTTATCGTATAACAAAAGCCGCTCAGCTTATACCAGCTGCATATGGCAGAGGTGGACAAGCCTGGCTTTTGCGCCCAGCTATTAGTTGCCGGATCAAACTCCCAAAGATCATCTACCGACATGATAGGCGTTTGCCCGCAGGCCAGGTAGCCCTTACCATTTGCCGCCGCACCCGTGGAGTAGGAGCGCTCAACTGCGGGGAGGTCATGCCTTTGTATCCAGCCGACCTGCGCAAAAGAATCAAATTGTGATACGATAAAACTTATTAAGAGTAAACAGGAAGCTGAAATTTTCATAGAAACATCAAAAAGGCTATATGCAAACCTAATGAAAAAACATTTAGAGATTTTTTATTGGTCACTATGCCCGCTTTCACTGTTTCACTAATTTTTCCACTTTCAGCAATACTCCGCCTGCATCATACACCTGTATCATATAAACTCCATTTGCAAGGCCGATGATATTAATGCTTATCACATCGCTGTTCATCACTTCGCTTAATACCATTTGCCCTGCAATGCTTGAGATTTTTATTGTTGCTGGCAAAACTCGCGCAGTCCCCTCTCCTTTGGAGAGGGATAGGCTGAGGCTCGTGCTCGCGGGGTTCGGGTATATTGTCACCTCTTCTTTGGAGAGGCCGGGAGAGGTCCCCACTGAACTTGTTCCCGCAACAACAATATCATTACTTATAACATTTTGCACTAAAGAGCATTGTGCGTTGCTATGTAAAATCACAGATATCCAATCCCCTGCCTGCAATGTACCTGTGTATTGGTCACTTGTAGCTATAATGGCTGCTGAATTAATATACCATTGATAACTTGGGTTCGGGCCTCCGTTAGCTACAGCGGCTGTAAAAACAGCCTGTTGTCCCGGCACAACAGTTGAAGGATTGGAGCTAATACTTACAGCAGGCATTAC
>JABDGU010000034.1 GCA_013285905.1 Bacteroidota bacterium
TAGCTTGAAATTATTGCTTGCATAAATATATACATAAAGAAAACAAAATAATAGTTGGCGTTAATATTTATTTGTTAAAAGCTACAATAGCTTTATTTTTGGCGGGTTTTTCAATCATAGATCAATAGAAGATATGCAGACAATTTTAGTTGCTGGCGCGGGGAAATCATCCGTTTACCTTATTCAATATTTACTCTCACAGGCATCACGCAAAAAGTGGAAAGTCATAATAGCCGATGGTGACGCTAAGGCAATTGCTGACAGAATAAACGGCAGCACGCACGCCGAAAAAGCAGTAATTGATATTACAAACGATAAAGAAAGAGAGGCACTTGTAAAACGTGCAGACATTGTAGTGTCCCTCATGCCCGCTCATTTACATATTCATCTTGCTAAAGATTGCCTGAAACATAAAAAGAACCTTATCACATCATCCTACATTTCTGATGAAATGAAGGCCATGGATGCTGAAGTTAAGAAAGCCGGCCTGATGTTTATGTGCGAGATGGGCCTGGACCCCGGCATAGACCATATGACAGCAAACCATATCATTCACGGCATACAGCGTGTAGCAGGTATCATCACAAGCTTTAAGTCTTATTGCGGCGGCCTCATTGCTCCGGAAAGTGATGATAATCCATGGCATTATAAATTCAGCTGGAACCCGAGGAACATTGTTACTGCGGGCTTTGGCGGAGCCAAATATCTCTCACAGGGCAAAGACGTAAGCCTGCCTTATGAAAAAATGTTTGAGGACAATAAGAAAATAAAGAATGATGACTTGGGCGCTTTGGCATACTACCCCAACCGCGATTCACTACGCTACCTGGAATTGTATGATGTGCCGGAAGTAAAGACTTTTATGCGCGCCACATTACGCTACCCTGGCTTTTGCAAAGGCTGGGATGCCATCATCAAACTGGGACTTACCGACGACAAAGATAAAGTTGACACGAAGGCTACTTACGCTTCATGGCTTAAAAATAAAACCGGCCATAAAAGCGGCACCCTGGTTGCACATGTAGCAAAAAAACTGGGCTTGCCCGAAAATGATAAAGTCATCTCCATGCTGAAATGGCTGGGCCTGTTCGATGAAAAGCCAATAGCCGCAGGCAAATCTTCGGCAGATGTATTACTGCATATATTGCTTGATAAATGGCAGATGAAACCTGAAGATAAAGATGTAGTGGTAATGCAGCACGAAGTGGAATATCACCATAAGGACAGGAAAACAAAACTCACCAGCACTATGATGGTGACGGGTGAAAACAGCGAGCATTCTGCTATGGCCAAAACCGTGGGCCTACCAATCGGCATACTTACAAAACTGGTTCTGGACAAACGCATCAATCCGCCAACCGGCGTTTTGATACCTAACATGGCTACGGTATATCGCCCTGTACTTACAGAGTTAAAACATTATGGCATCAGTTTCAGAGACGATATAGAATAGTTTTGCTTTTCTATCAGAGGCAATATCCTCACTCTTATCGGCGAATATCCACTAATATCTTATTAGGATTAATTAATAAGATTTGTATATTCACCTGTCTTAAATCTTCTTAAAATGATGAAACTGAGAGCTGCGGCCACTGTCATTTTACTTGTGGTCTTCAGCTCCTGTGGCTTCAACAAACGCTTTTATGCGGCAGATAAATTGCAGCCGGATATGGTCGTGGCGCTTTTCAACGATGTGAAATCTGATACTACTTTTGTGCATATAGAAGGAGCCAATTTTCAACCTGTTTTTACAGATAGCAAGCACAACCCGAAAGATATGGGCTTTACTATTGAAAGTGTTGTTTTTAAAAGTGAGAGCGGGAACCAATTGAATGGCTGGTTTTTCAAACCGGAAGCTGGTGTAACGCCCAATGGAATAACTATGCTTTTCCTGCATGGCAACGCAGGTAACGTATTCTCGCAAATGCAGGGGGCCCTATTCTTTGTAAAACGAGGATTCCAGGTCTTTCTTGTCGATTACAGCGGTTATGGTTTCTCCACAGGTAAATCAACAAGAGAACATTTCATTCAGGATGGCGATGCAGCAATACAGTATATGGTAACGAGGCCCGATGTTAAAAACACAAAGGTCATTATTTACGGGCAATCGCTCGGCGGGCACCTCTCAGCTACCGTCGCTGCCCGAAATGAAAAACTTATTGACGGCCTTGTAATGGAAGGCGCTCCTTCATCTTACAAGGACATTGCCGCATATCAATTCAGAGCAATAGGCCCCCTGGCAAGATTGCTGACAAAGGAAAAAAGCCCTGCCTACAAGTCAATAGAACATTTTCACAAACCACTATTGACGATATATAGCACAGAAGATAAGGCAGTTCCTATGCGGATGGGTAGAAAAATATATGCCCACGCCAACCAGCCCAAATCATTCTACGAAGTAAAATTCCCGCACATCCGTGCTCCTGAACATTATGCGGACAGTATTACTTATAAGATAAAAACTATGCTTGGTAAATAATACCCGCGTTGCGGCTTAAATTCTTTATTTTTAGGCTTCATATTTCCAATATAGTCAGCATTATGTCATCTTCTGAAAAACCATCCTTCTTTGCCGGTATGATAGGGATGAAATGCCCTAATTGCCGTGTAGGCCGGATATTTGTTAACAAAAGCATTTTCCCCCTTGGCAAGTGCCTGCAAATAAAAGAACAGTGCAGTCATTGCGGGCTTAAAATGGTGACTGAAAGCAATAATGGCCCGGGAATAAATTATGCACTTACCGTCATGCTGCTTTTTTTGAATCTGATATGGTATGTGCCCATTTTCGGCATTACTTACAAAGACAATAGCTTCTATTATTTTCTTCTCACCAGTGTTAGCATAACCATCCTTGCACAACCTTTCCTGATGCGTATATCCCGCGTTGTTTACCTCTATATTGCGGTCAGGTACACCAGCAGGCCTTTCACAAAATCCTCCACAGAAGATATTTAAGCACCCTAAATAATTTTCAATTTAAAAAAACAGTATTTTGCATATAATAAATGCGCTTCCCGTAATATAGTTGCACTATGCAGGAAAAAAAACATCCGATCGATATAGAAGTGATACTGGACAGTATTACGGATGGCATTTTAACTGTTGATAAGGATTGGAATTTCACCTATATCAACGCTACCCTGCAGCGCTTGTATGGAATGAACAGGGAAACGTATTTGGGGCGCAACTACTGGGATGTCTTTGCCAAAGCAAAACAACTGAAATTCTGGGATGAATTACACCGTGCTGTAAACGAGCGTAAAGCAGTTCACTTCGAAGAATATAGTCCCACCTTTCACCAATGGGTATCCGTAAATGCCTACCCCACCGAAGATGGCCTTATTGTTTACACCAAAGACATTACCTGGGAAAGAAAGTTGCAGGAACAAATACAGGACAATGAAAAGAACCTCCGTGTCCTTATCAACAGCACCGAGGATGCCATGTGGTTCGTAGATAAAAACTGTAACATTGTTCTTTGCAACGAACATTTTAAGAAGTGGATATACAATTTCACAGGCAAAAACCTGGACATTGGCGACAATGTGCTTTACGAGGGCTACGACAGCTCCTACCTTGATAAATTTGAAATGTGCTACAGGATCTCCTTAAACGGAAAATCGTTTACGGCCATTGAGGATATGAAGCAAGACGGGAAACAAAGGTTCATCTCGGTAACTTTTAACCCCGTTCACGATGAGGATAATAACATTATAGGTGTAAGTTGTTTTTCAAGAGATATAACGGAGCAAAGAAACCACATGCTGAAAATTGAAGAACAAAACAGGGTCTTGAAAGAAATCGCAGTTATCCAGTCTCACAAAATACGGGGACCGGTGGCTACTATACTCGGGCTTACTCAATTATTCAACCGCGATGATATAAACGACCCTGTTAACAGTGAAATTGTAGAAGGCGTAGTTGATGTTACCCGCGAACTGGATAAAACAATAAGAGAGGTAGTGGAAAAAGCCAACGCGATAAACAAATAAAAGCTAAAGAATAGATGGGCCTCGAAACCAGCCTTGAAAAATTAAGGGCTTTCAAGTTGGCAGATAAATATGAGACTTTCCATAAAGCAATGCCGGGGATCATACTGGCAACAGACAATCAGAAAGAAATAATCACCCAAATACTGGACAATTGCTGTGCCGAGTTGATCCGCTTGTTCCTGCCAACGAAAAAACCCTTAAAAACAACTCTGAAACAGGTGATAGCAACTTATATGGATGAAATTAGCAGGTCCGCAGCAGACAATGCAAATAAGGATTTTGCCTATGAATTATGTTGGTACCTGTCGGACATTGCAGGTTTGAAAATGAAATTATCATCAGAAAGAAAAACCTGGGGATATTGGAAAGTAGCGGACAACGAAGTAAAGATCTTCAACAAAAAGAAAGCAGGAAATAAATAATATTTTATTTATCGCTTTTTATTTTGAAAGCTGTTAAGTATTTTGTGAGTGAAATCAATAAACACTATGATCAAAACATCCATTGGAGAATTAAAATTATCGCCCGTAAAAGAAAACGGCAAGTTTGTATTTATTAATGACTTTATCACCATTAATGGCAAGGTCTCCAAAGGCGACCGTATTCATATTTATGTCGAAGCCTATGAACTCAACAATGGCAAATACCTCATCAAATCGGGCAACCCATCCTCTTTTATGCTTATTGTAAGAGGAGAACAACTTGAGCTTACTGATAAAGAAGGGCATTCAAGCATCGAGGACCTGTATAACCATGTATCGGAGCAATACAAGTCTCATTTTTATTTCGGCAAGAAAAATTAATTCAAGCGCTAAACTGTCCATAATTTTCCCCGTTTTTCTATTTATGCTTTGTTTTATAGGGCTATAAAATCCTTATAAACAGCATTTTATTACTGTCATACCAACATTTCGCTGTTTCGAAAACTTTAAACGGACCTACTGGCACAATAATTGGCATTCCATAAACTGTAAGTAATCACACAATTTTTCATTTCACCCAAAAACTGATCGTATATGCTTAGGTATCATCGCCCAATAAAAACAGTGCTTTATATATCCGTTCTGACTGGACTGTCTTTATTTGCATCATGTAATAACTCCACAGATAATGAGTGTACAAAAAACGAACAATTATTACAGGAACAAATACGCGTAAAAGATGCGCGGATATCACGGTTGGAGGATAGCCTGAAAGAATTAGGTAAAGGGCTACTTGTTACGGACACAACTTCTTCCGACAGTGCAGGCACCGCCTTTTTAGCTATGGAAAACAGCCTTTTTAAAGAAGGAACAAACAAAACGACTAAGGCATCAAAACACGGCGCGGTATCCTCAGAGATGCAAAAAAAATATCCCGGCCAATTTCCTGAAGGCTCCGCCCGCGTCTTAACAGATAAAGACCTGAAATTTTTATCAGAATGGGGGCTGAAGGTAATGCTGAATGAAATTTATGCCCGCCACGGCATGTTGTTTACTGATGATGCTATGCAAAAACATTTTAATCATAGTAATTGGTACCATGGCACAAGCAAAGATGTTGATAATAAACTCACAAAAACTGAAAAGCAAAATATCAGGCTGATAAGGAATTATAAATTCACGCCTCAGATTCCCACCTGATGTATAATGTGTAAGGAGAAAAATAGCGCACCTGTTTAACTATAGGGGCGCTTTTTTATTTTACTACCCATCTAAATGTTTTTTATAAGCATTACGAAAATTGATTTTGTTCATTAATTTTGCGCGAAATATAAAACTATATGAAAAAAATATTTACAACCTTCCTTGCCATTCTTGTAATGGCATCTTTCAGTTTCGCACAGAATACAAAGCCTGCAACAAAGAAAACAGAGAAGAAGGCGGCAACAACAAAAATGGCCGGGCCTAAAATGAAAAAAGATGGTACACCCGATAAGCGTTACAAAGAAAATAATGGCCCCAAACTGAAAAAGGACGGCACGCCCGATATGCGTTATAAAGAAAATAAAGCGGCAAAAAAAGACGCCAAACCAATGAAAAAAGCCAATACAGCTCCGGCGGCCAAATAATCTTCTTATCGTAATTATATTGAAGGGCTTGCTTTGCAGGCCCTCTTTTTTATTTACAATATCCACCCAATACTTCGTAATTTTAATAAAAATTGCAGCTTCTATGCAGGAAATGGAAACACTTAGCGAGGCAATAGCCCACTTAAGGACCGAAGGCTATTCAGAAGACTTTAACCTTCAGCATGACAGTATTATATGGACAATTGGCAATAAAAAAATGCTACATGATGAGTTTGTGATAGACAAGTTCTTTCGTTTTGAGGGCAATTCAGATCCGGCTGATGAAGCCACTGTTTATGCTATTTCTTCGAATAAGCACGGCATTAAAGGCATATTGGTAAATGGAGCCGGCATATATACCGATGATATGACCAATGAAATGCTGGAGACGCTGAAAATAACAAAATGAGTCTTAATACTTAAAATAGATCTCCGTAGCTCCAAAACCATAACTACCCTGCCATTCATTGGTAAAGAGCCTCACTTCTCCGGTGTGTTTTAGTATATGATGCACTTCGTCCCGGAGTTTTCCTTTACCTAGTCCATGTATCACTATCATTCTTTCCCTGCGGTGGACGATTGCCAGGTGCAGGTAGCGCTGAAAAGTGTCCAATTGCAGCTTCAGCATCTCTGCATTATTCAATCCTGTGTGGTCATCTATCAGTTTTTCAATATGCAGGTCCAGTACATCTATCGCAGCTTCTATATTTTTTGATGAACCGGAGCTGATATAGGCCGGCTTTACAGGCAACTCAAATTTTTCTTTCTTTTCCGGTTTTTTCTTCGGTTTAAAATCATCTGTAAGCAAATAACTAAAGGACGGTCCGTTATTACGTTGCAAATCACTTATATGATCAAATAATTTCTGGGGCCGTATCCTTAATACACCCTCTTCAGTTTCATTTCCTGTATTTGAAGCATCCTGCAAATTCCAATGAAAACGGGGCTGGTCGTTCATATCATTATATGGAATATTATGCAGGTAAATATTACCAAAGGCGTGCAAATTACCTTCATGCTTAAATTCGCTGTGCTGCATAAAACGCACCTCGTAGCTGAAACGGATCGGCACCGGCAATTCATTCAGCAGGTATATTTTCAGGTAGTCCACAACGTCTTCCATTTCCTCAGTTTTGTAAACAGGTATAAAAGACAGGTAAGCACCCCGCGCAAGCCTCGGGGCGCGGAATTTTTCTTTTTCTACAGGTAATTGTTCTGGCGTGCCGGGCTTTTTCTTTTCCTTGTTTTTATTCGTAAACCATGTAAGATAAGGATGGTCAATATCATCAATATGCGTTGGGAAATTTACGCCATTCACTTCCACCTCCAGCATCTGCGGGTTGATATAAGCAATAACATGGCCTTCCTCGCCACTATGTTTCAATATTATTTTGTCTCCGATAGAGAATTTCATAGAACGACCTCTCCCGGCCTCTCCAAAGGAGAGGAGGTATTTTTATCTTTTAAAAATTCGACCATTTTCTTTATTGCTTTGCCACGGTGGCTCAGTGTATTCTTAATGTCCAAAGCCAATTCCCCGAATGTTTGCTCATAACCTTCAGGAATAAAAACCGGGTCATAACCAAAACCTCCTGCGCCTGCCTTTTGTTCAGCTATTCTGCCTTTGCATATCCCCTCAAAATAATATGCCTCGTCCTCCCATACCAGGCAGATAAGTGCTTTATAATAGGCCGATCTGTCCGTCTTGGCTTTTAATTCATCTAAAACCTTTTGCAGGTTCTTCTCGTCATCCCTCGTTCCGGAATAATGTGCGGAATCAACCCCGGGCCTTCCACCCAAAGCGTTTACACATATCCCACTGTCGTCCGCAAATACATTTTTACCGCAAAATTTGCGGATAGCAATTGCTTTAGTGTAGGCATTTTCCTCAAAAGTATGGAAGGGCTCAGGTATCTCTTTATCAAAACCAATATCCCGAAGTGATAATAATTTTATGCCTGATATCAATGCTCGTATCTCTTTTATTTTACCTTCATTGTTTGATGCAATTACCAGTTCCTGCATATATTACTTTGGAATGAAAGCTAAAAAATCAGGTTTGAAATAGAGTGTAAAATTACGCTTAGCATAACATAAGCAAACATTTTATTTTTCAACAGAGAATCTAAGCGCCTCTGATCTCCCATCAGAAATGAATCTAAGTAAATACTCGCCACTAACTAATTGGCTTGTACTTATTTGTTTATTTATCAGGCCGTTTCCGCTTGTAAACCTTTCTTCATATACTACTTGCCCAACAGCATTAACAATATTTATTATTACTTCTTTAGCAATGCCGGCACTCCAAGTAATAGTAAAATCACCATTATTAGGATTTGGATATAAACGAATACTGCTAATTGGGTTATATCTATTATCTACGCCTAAACTTAATGGCATGCAGGCAATGGATGAATCAGGCAAAGTGCAAGGCTCGTGGCTATAAACGATCAGGCAAAGTGTATCATTATCACTGACATTGTATTCAGTGTAACTCGTTGTAATAGCCCCTGGGATATTTACACCGTTTTTTCGCCATTGAAAAGTATTTCCTGTACCGCTAACCGATTGTACAAAGAAAGTAACTGTGTCGCCTGCACTATAATGAAGCGGGTAGCTTGTGATAGATATGACCGGCGGGGCAAAAGAAATAAAATGCACCTGCAAAGAATTGCTGAATGCAAAATTTATTGGCTGGCAGGGTAAATTACTTGTAGCTCTGCATGTTATAATATCATTGTTATTCAAGGTTGCACTTGAAAAATAGGCATTTACGGCACCGCTTATATTCGCTCCGTTTTGTTTCCATTGATAAGTGGGGTTACCGGCGTTTGCCACTGCCACCGAAAACGATATTGTATCGCCAAAGCAAACTGTATCAGATGGGCTGGCTACTATACCTATTGTTAAGGGGCCGGGTATTGGCAAAACCTCTACCTGCGTAAACGCCGTATTGCGACAACCATTCAATATTGTCGTAACAGTGTAAAAACCGGAATCAGCCAGAACCGTATTGCTGACAGAGGGGTTCTGCAACGAAGAAGAAAAAGAATTCGGCCCCAGCCAGCTGTAACTGACTCCCGGAGTAGAATCTGTAGCTGTTAATTGCATTATGCTGCCAACACATACTGGCCCATTGTTAGACACAAGCGGGATTGACGGCAAAGGATTGACAATTACTATCAGTGAATCTTCCGAACTACATCCGTTAAGCGTAACGCTAACTTTATAATTCCCTGCACTTGACAATGAAAGTTGATTAAGTAAAGGATTTTGATTTGACGAACTGAAATTATTCGGACCCGTCCACTGATAACTAAGCCCGGAGCTGGCGGCTGTAGCCGAAAGCTGCAGACTGCTATCTGCACAAACAGGGCTATTGCTTCCTACAGATGATATGTACGGCCTCGGATTCACAGCTACGGCCAAAGTATCATAAGCACTGCATCCATTAAGCGATGCTGATAAATAATAATAGCCCGCGTCAGACAAAGATGCGTTCAGAATCAACGCATTTTGAGATGTGCTGTTAAATAAGGTTGATGAAGTAATATGATAAAACACACCCGGCAAAGAACTCCCGCATTGCAGCATTATAGTATCTCCTGTGCATACAGGCGAATTACTTCCAAAGGAAAGCGAAGACGGAAGTGGGTTTACATGTACCAAAACCGAGTCCTTTGCGCTGCAGCCATTGAGAAAAACCGTGCCGGCGTAATACCCGGAATCTGACAATAAAATATTGCTAACTACGGGATTTTGAATCTGGGATGAAAATCCATTGGGACCATGCCATGAATAAGTTGCCCCAGGAGAATTGCTGTTAACGAAGAGATTGATTGACGAACCTTCACAAACAGGATTCACACTTGCGCTCAAAGACGAGATAATTGGTAATGGTTTTAGGCTAACATTTACACTGGCATTATATACGCACGTATCTTGTGTGACTACGAGATTATATATGCCGGTATTTGATGACTGCGCATTTGGAATAGCAGGATTCTGCAGTGAAGATGTAAAATTATTTGGCCCTGTCCAGCTATAGGCAATATTTGTTCCGCTTATTCCATTTGCAGACAAATGCAGGCTATCGCCCGTACAGGGTGTGTCAGATTCAGCAGTAATGGTATACGGACAGGCTTCAAGGTAATAGAGATCAAAAATAGTTCCGCCTACGGAAGCATTGGTTTCATAAAGTTCAAAACTGCTTATTGCGTATCCGGGGATCACGTCAAACTGTACTCCTGTAACAGCATTAGATGTGCCCAGCATATCTCCCCCCGAAGCAATGACCGAATTAAGAGGAACTCCCGAGCACGTCCCCGAATAATTAGACAGGTTGGCACTTGTTACGTAATAAGGATTGCCATTTATGAGCACGGTCATTATTTCCCCGGTATTCAGTTCAATTAAATGCGATCTTATACCTGCAATGGAAGGAGGCGAAAAATCATACCTATAACCACATACCACGTGCGTAAAAAAAGGAGAAACGCCACAAGACCCGGCAGTAGAAGCCGACCCATCAGGCGTAACAGTTATTGTTATGCTTCCTATTGTTTGGGTGCCGCTCGTAACTGTTACCTGTTGATATGGCTGGCCTATTACCGTTAATGAAAACAAACAGCTTAAAAAGGACAGGTATATTTTTCTGTTTAACAAAAAACGAATATTCAGTTTACTATGCTTATTTGCATAATAAAGATAATAATTGTTTTATTAGAAAATAGAATAATTAATTCAGCCGATGCAAAAACAGACCGCCTTGAGGGCGGCCTGTTTCTAATATTTCTCAACTATTTATTTCCATTTCTTAGTATCAAAGCGCTCGCTCACAACCAGGTCCTTACTACCCACCGTATATTTATAAAAACCTTCGCCCGATTTAACGCCCAGGTATCCTGCCTGTACCATATTGGCAAGTAAGGTAGCGGGTGCATATTTCTGGTTGCCAAAGCCCATGTGCAATACGTGCATGATGGAGTAACAAGTATCCAGGCCTATAAAATCTGCAAGCTGCAATGGCCCCATCGGGTGTGCCATTCCAAGTTTCATAATGGTGTCAATTTCTTCCACACCTGCCACACCTTCCTGCAAAGCAAGGATCGCCTCATTAATCAGCGGCATAAGTATGCGGTTGGATATAAAGCCCGGATAATCGGCCACCACGCAAGGCACTTTGCCGAGATAAGCAGAAAGGTCATGTATAAGCTGTGTTACTGCATTATCTGTAGCATAACCATTTATGATTTCCACCAGGCGCATTACAGGCACCGGGTTCATAAAGTGCATGCCAATCACTTTGCCGGGGCGCTTGGTATAGGAACCAATGCGGGTAATGGATATAGAGGATGTGTTGGTAGCTAATATGGTATGCTCAGGGCAAAGCCTGTCGAGCTCCTGGAATATCTTGATCTTCAGGTCAATGTTTTCCGTGGCAGCTTCTACTACCACATCCGCATCTTTTACGGCTGCCGCCATATCAGTGTAAGTAGTGATCCTGGACAAAGCTTCTTTTTTGGCTTCTTCGCTCAGCGAGCTTTTTGCCACCTGGCGGTCCATGTTTTTAGAGATGGTGGAAACTGCTTTGTCAAGGGCTTCCTGTTTAATGTCCATCATGTGTACTTCGAAGCCGTGCTGCGCAAATACATGGCAAATACCGTTGCCCATAGTTCCTGAGCCGATTACGGTAACTACTTTCAATTGCTGTAACATTTCTTTGGTTTTTTCGTTTTGCCCGGCAGACATGATCTTAACCGGTGATTCCTGTGTTTGTACCATTGCTGAATATTTTTAAAAACGGCTCAATTTAAATGGAAAATTCGATAATTTAAAAATGTGAGAATTCATAATGGATTGGGCGCGGATGCCCACAACATGCATATATTGTTAAATAAGTGCTTGTAGCTATTAATAAAGCATTACAACTGCTACACGCAAAAAGTTTTGCAACTTATTTAGCCTACCTTCATTTAAACCACGGGATAGGAAATACATGAACAATGAAAAGAGCGCTTTAAGGCTGATTGAAAAATTTTCTGCTGCAATAGCCAAAACTACCGGCAACTCTTTAGCTTTTATTCTAGCTTTTGCACTGGTTATTATATGGGCTGTTTGCGGCCCCATCTTTAATTATTCTTTTACCTGGCAGATAATTATCAGCTCCGGCACCTCGGTAATTACTTTTTTAATGGTCTTCATTATTCAGCAGGCACAGAATAAAGACACGATGGCCCTGCAAATGAAACTGAATGAACTGATAGCCGCTACCAAAGGTGCCAGCAACAGGGTAATAAATATAGAGGATATGACAGAAGAAGAGTTGCGGGTATTGAAGAAATTTTATGTGAAACTAAGTGACCTCTCCGAACAAAAAGGCGATCTGCAGGCCTCACACTCTGTAGCAGAAGCCGAAAAAAACGAGGCCTTCAAAGAGAAAGAAGATCTACAAGCATGATCAGGTGCTAAGCAAATCTATTCCTTCTTAATATACTGCGGCAGCCGTCTAATAATCCTCCAATAAAATTTCTTTTTATAAACCTAATTACTATCTTTATAAAAATCACATATATGAATTGGAAACTGATCTTCAGCCTTTCTCTTTTTGGCCTTGCAATGGCAATAGCTACAGTTTACTGGATACCGAGCAATATTGAATGGGTTTTCTGGTTGCTGATATTTATATTCTGCGCGTGGCGCATTGCACTAAAAGCACCGGGCAAATATTTTCTTCATGGTTTTCTTACCAGCCTTGTCAATTGTGTGTGGATCACATCAGCGCACATTTTATTAGTGCATACCTATGCTGCCAACCATACAAAAGAAATGGATTCTATGGTGACGATGCCTATGGGCAATCATACCCGTATGTGGATGGCTATTATAGGCCCCATAACAGGTATCATATCCGGTTTGGTCTTAGGCCTCTTCGCCTATACAGCAGCTAAAATGATGAAAAAACCTGCAAGGCTTCAATAATTTTTCAAATAACATAAATAGGAATTTTCACCACATACCTATTCTTTAAGCTTTAGGTCATGTTTCAATATCTCAAGATGCGCAATCTCATATTAGCCGCTTTGCTCGCCATATCTGTACTTGCAGGCAACAATGCCTCAGGGCAGAAAAAAGCGAATACTAAAAAAACTGCTGTTGCAACAATGGCTGCCACAGCTACGCCCACCGCACCCGAAAAAATGACCAGTGTAGAAGGCATAACAGAATACAGGCTCGCGAATGGCCTGTGTGTTTTGCTCTTCCCCGACCCTTCTAAACCAACCATTACGGTAAACGTTACCTATATGGTGGGTTCCCGCATGGAGGGATATGGAGAAACAGGCATGGCCCACCTACTGGAGCACATGTTGTTTAAGGGCTGCACCAATCATACCAATATTCCACAGGAATTAACTGCACATGGTGCCAACCCCAATGGCAGCACCAATTTCGACCGCACTAATTATTTCGAAACCTTCCAGGCCACAGATGAGAACCTGGATTGGGCCCTCAGCCTGGAATCAGGCCGCATGGTAAATTCTTTTATTGCAGAAAAAGACCTCAAAAGCGAATTTTCTGTGGTGCGCAATGAATTTGAAATGGACGAGAATTATGCGCCTAATATACTGGAAGAACGTGTATTGTCCACCGCCTACCTCTGGCACAACTACGGCAAATCAACCATAGGCTCAAAAGAGGATATCGAACGCGTGCCCATCAAAAACCTCCAGGCATTTTATCACAAATATTATCAGCCGGACAATGCCATACTCATAGTTGCCGGAAAAATTGATGAGGGCAAAACACTGGACCTCATCAATAAATATTTCGGTGCCATTCCTAAACCCGGCCGTGTTATTGATCCCACTTATACCGCTGAGCCTGAACAAGACGGTGAACGCTACGTAGAGTTAAGGCGCGTAGGAGACCTGCGCTCAGCCGGTGTTTGCTACCACATCCCCTCCGGTCCTGATCCCGCTTTTGAATCTTTTGATGTACTGGGCGAAGTGCTTAGCAATGATCCTGATGGCCGTTTATACCAAAGCCTCGTGAAGACAGGCCTTGCATCCTCTGTTTCTGTTGACGACCCTGCCCTGCACGACCCGGGCTATTTTTACATAGGCATCAATGTGCTTAAAGAAAAATCGCTCAGCGATGCTAAGGAAGCCATGTTCAATACGCTTAAAGATATTAAGACAAAGCCCATAAGCGCTGAGGAAGTAGAGAAAGCTAAAAATAAAATTTTAAGCGATTTTGATAAAGCCTATCGCAACAGCGAGTATATAGGTTTGTATATGAGCGAATACATTGCCGAGGGCGATTGGCGTTTAGCATTTATTTACCGCGACAGGATCAAAAAAGTTACAGCAGATGATGTGAACAAAGCAGTTGAAAAATATTTTCTCAAATCTAACCGCACGGTAGGTGAGTTTATTCCTACCACCGATCCTAAACGTGTTGCCGTGCCGGAAACACCGGACTTCTCTGCACTGGTAAATAATTACAAAGGCCAGGCTGCATTGGCGCAGGCCGAAGCATTTGATCCCTCGCCTGACAATATTGATAAGCGCACAGAGACAGGCAAAATAGCAGGTGGCGCAAAATATGCACTGCTTAGCAAAACCACCCGCGGCAGCTCTGTGCAGGCAAGAATATCGCTACGTTTTGGCACGGAGAAAAGCCTGGAAAATAAAGCTGTTATTGCTTCCCTTGCTGCAAAAATGCTGAAGAAGGGTACGAAAAACAAGTCCATGTCGCAAATAAATGAAACGCTGGATAAACTTGCATCCAGCATCAGCATATATGGCGGCGGACAGACTATAACTGTTGTACTCAATTCCACCAAACAAAACCTGCCTGCCGTATTAGGCTTGCTGGACGAAATACTGCGCCAGCCTTCTTTCCCGGCAGACGAACTGAAAACGCTAAAAGAAGAAAGCATCAGCGGCATTGAGCAGGAGCGTTCTGAGCCGCAAAGTATTGCCTTCAAAGAGTTTACACGCAGTATGAACCCTTACCCCAAGAGCAGCATTAAATACACCATGATGCCTGATGAGGAAATTGAAGCAATAAAAGCAGTTAGTATCGATGACTTAAAATCTTTTTACAAAAGCTTCTATAACGGCAGCAATGCTACTATTGCTTTTGTTGGCGATTTTGATGCCGCTGCAGTAAAAGAAAACCTGAATAAAACCTTTGCCAACTGGACATCCGAACAGGTTTATGCCTATGTGCCCGATCCATACAATAACGTAAGCCCTATAAACAAAGAGATAAAAACGCCCGATAAAAAGAACGCGATGTTTGTGGCGGGTCTGCAAATAAACATCAGCGATGAAAATTCTGATTATCCTGCATTATTAATGGGCGATTTTATTTTTGGTGGCGGCTTTCTTAACTCCCGCCTGGCTGCCCGCATACGCCAGAAGGAGGGCCTCAGCTATGGTGTTGGTTCATTTCTTTACGCCAGCCCCAAAGACAAATCGGGCGCCTTCACATCCTATGCTATTTACAACCCCGACAATAAAGCAAAACTGGAGGCTGCCTGGAATGATGAACTGGCTAAGATGCTAAAGGACGGCTTTACTGAAGACGAACTGAAACAGGCCAAGAGCGGCATCATACAATATCGCCAGAACCAACGTGCTGAAGACGGGCAACTTGCGGGAAAACTTAGCAGCAATCTATTCCTTAACCGCACGATGGCCTGGGAGAAAAATACAGATGAAAAATTGCAGAACCTATCTGTTGCAGATGTAAACAATGCAATGAAAAAATACATTGACCCTGCAAAAATAAGCTATGTAAAAGCTGGTGATTTCAAATAGACAAAGGCATCCATTTTCAATAAGTAAGGCGCCCAGCGGGGCGCCTTACTTATTATAAGCCTTTCAGACAAATTAGATAAATTAATGATGTTATAACAAAAATATTTTCTTTGATTATTATCACAACAAAACAAATTAACTTTACCAACGTTATTATTTATTAGTTGAACTTATGAGGAGTCTAATTGTTGTAGTATTTGTTTTGTCATTTTTTACTTTTTTGTCTTGCAGCAAAAAGGATTACACTGCCGGAAACAATGGTAATGCCACCCTTACAGTAAGCCTGTCCGTATCTCATGCACTCGATTCTATGCTGGCAACAGATACCCTTTATAATAACGACTCCGTAAGCAAAAACATGGTAGGCATGGTATATATCCAATACAACTCGTTCGATACCACTGTTACTGATATTTCAGCATCTGCCAGCGATTCGGTTTATGTAAATGGCACCGGCAGCGGTACTATCCAATTCTTCAACCTTGCGCCAGGCTCCTACTATGTTTACTTTAAGGGCCATATATACAAGCAAAATGTGCAGGGCGGAAACTCTTATTATGTAGCAGATTCAAAAGAAGTCCCGATATACATTATTTCCCAATAAGTATTGCTCAATTCAAAAAAAAATGTAAAGAGGATGCACATGCATCCTTTTTATTTTGCCTTATTTACCCGTTTTTTCAAAAAAAAACCGCCATTTCCATATTATTTAAATAATTTTTATAAATTTAGGGGTATTTTAGAATTATAAAACGACAGTGCTGAAGCCGTGATTTTGTATGTTTGGGGTCAAACTCCAAAGTAGTACCTTATTCCGGCCCTGATGGAAACACCATCCGGCCACTAAAAAGACAACTATTTCAGATGAAATTACTGCGCAGCATCATTATCAGTTTTTCTGTGGCATGTGCCGCTTTTGCTTCAACATTATATGTTTCCTGCACCAAAGAAAGCTGCGCCATCGTTTGTGCCAATGGGGGTGTTTGCAATGGCGCTGTTTGTATTTGCGCCACCGGCTATGAAGGTTCTAATTGCCAGATCGCGTCCCGGCAGAAATTCCTGGGCAGCTGGACCATTCATGAGACCGGTACTATCAGCAATCCCGCAGAGTTTCCTGTAAGTATCGACACCATTCATGCAGATACCATTACCAGGATAAGGATCATGAACTTTTACAATAAGTATCCTACGCCTGTCTTTGCATACGTAAGCAATGGCACATCCCTTAGCATACCTACCCAAATAATGCCCAATTCCGACACGGTTAGCGGCTGGGGAACCTACGCCACATCCAGCACCTGCCCTACAGGCAAAATATTTCTTTACTTTAAAATAGGCAGCACCAGCGGTGTTGATAATTTTGGAGACAGCACCGGCTCTCCTGCCATATTGGGCTGTTATTAATAAGCAAGTTCGGAATTCAAGATAACGAAGTAAATGCCCTTAGCAATAGATAGCCCTAAAACGGCTTTCTATCTCTGCATTCGGGTAGGGTTTACAAGATCAAAAGAATCTGTCCAATAGGCCATAGGATATTGCATGTCGCAACTATCCCAGGTATAAGCGGAGTCCACCGAGCCAAGTGTGTCAACCGATTGGGCAAATAGAGTTTTGGGGCATAGAAATAAAAGAAATGCAATGAGGATGGTCTTAATGAAGGTTTGCATAATATAGATTTTTTATAAGTATTTATGGGCGGGAAATATCGAAAAAGCCTTGTATAGTATATGTGCTTGTATGTACTGAGTCTTTAAGGGTTATTAAATTGAATGTACCAGCAGCAACGAGGCTATCAAATCTGCTAAATGTTATGGTGGAATTGACCGTATGAATAATATATTTGGGATAATTTATATTAGCATAACCATTTTGCGGCCAACAACACAATCATCCCGTCTCGCCTTTGGCGGAAGTTCAACCCTCTCCACCCATCGCAGGTAACCGGAAGAAAGCCAGGCACAAAAAAATGCCCCCGCCAAAGCAGGGGCATTCGTAAAATATTATATCAGCTATTAGTTAAGCGGGTTGGCGCTTAAGTGCATAACGGTGTTTATCTTGATCTGCTGCAAGCTGTTTGGCGGCAAGCTTACAAAGTGGCCGCTAAACTTGAAATAGAATGTATCCTGCAGAAAATATGTTTTAAGATTCACCGTAGTGTCAACGATCATATTCAGGGTGTCTAAATTTGCGATACCATAAGAATGTGCGATAAGCGTGCTATCATTAGCATTCATGCATATATATATCTGTGCAGTGTCCAGGTAATTAAATGGCGCATTGGAAGGGCTATCTATAAGAGAGAGGCTCTTCATATAAAACTTACTGATCAGGTTGATAGAAGTATTGTATTGACTGATAATACCTTGCTGGCCTGATACAACGGGCAAATTGCTGCTTGAATAATGAACGCCCGTGCTCGGAAAGGCCTGGTGCGTTATAGCAGAATCATAAACACTTGCTTGTGGCAGCGTTACGCTTTGAGAATAAGGCAGGTCAATTTCTATCGCTGTAAGATCTTTGATCTTGTTACAGCATACAACAAAAACCGTGCATACAACTCCTAATGTGATCAGTGTGCTTTTTTTCATTTGAATAATTTTTGATTTTTTTTGCTATATGAAGATCCTGACTAGCCAAACAACAAGTTGAAAACAGAATATTTATCAGCCTGTTATGCAAAAATGCTGCCTTGCTGCCATCCTCTCATATTGAATAAATAAATTTTTTATAAAAATAGGGTTTTTTTCTGAAAATATATGTTAATCATTATAATTATCTTTGCACAAGTTCTATGCCAAATAATAAAACAGTAGCCTTCCATACCTTAGGCTGCAAGCTTAATTTTTCAGAAACATCCAGCCTTAGCCGCAGCCTGGAGGCCGATGGCTTTGTAAAAAAAGAATTTGAGGAAGATGCCGACATATATGTAATAAACACCTGCTCGGTAACCGAAAATGCTGATAAGGAATGCAGGCATATAGTACGGAAGATACGCAGAAGGGCCCCGGAATCGCTGGTGGTTATAACCGGCTGTTATGCCCAACTGAAACCTAAAGAAATTGCTGCCATAGAAGGCGTGAACCTGGTATTGGGCGCTGCCGAAAAATTTAACCTTTCTGCACACCTGCAAGACCTGAGCCGGGGCGACAGCGCCAAAATATGCAGCTGCGATATTGAGGAACTAAGCGGTTTTCACAGCTCATTCTCAACAAACGACCGCACACGCGCCTTTCTTAAAGTGCAGGATGGCTGCGACTATAATTGCTCTTTTTGCACCATTCCGTTGGCTCGGGGGCATAGCCGAAGCGATAGCATAGAGGGTGTATTGGCCAATGTGCGCCAATTAGCCCAAAAAGGGATAAAAGAGATAGTACTAACAGGCATTAACCTGGGCGATTTTGGCAAAGGCAATGACGGGGGCGCAGTAAAAGAAAATACTTTTTACGATCTGATACAGGAACTGGACAAAATGGAAGGTATAGAGCGGTTCCGCATATCATCCATTGAACCTAATTTACTTAGCAACGAGATCATTGAATTTGTGGCAGGATCGAAAAAATTCATGCCCCATTTTCATATACCCCTACAGAGCGGCAGCGACAAAATATTGGGCGCCATGCGCCGTCGTTACAAAACAGAGCTTTATACAGAGCGTGTTGCCAGGATAAAAGCACTGATGCCCCACTGCTGCATAGGTGTGGACGTAATCGTTGGCTTTCCCTCAGAAAGCGAGGATGATTTTATGGACACCTGCAATTTCCTGCACCAGCTTGATATTTCTTATCTCCACGTTTTCACCTATTCCGAGCGCAGCAATACACATGCCCTGGATATTAAGCCCATAGTGCCTGTTGGGCTTCGGCATGAAAGGAATAAGGTATTGCGCAACCTGTCTTACCAGAAAATGCAATATTTCACGGAGCAGCACAGGGGCCAAAAACGTATGGTATTGTTCGAAAATGCGGGCAACAACAATATGATGGAAGGCTATACTGACAACTACATAAAAATACAAGTGCCGAAACACGAAGCGTGGCAAAATCAATTAGTGGAATGGACGATATGATTTGCTGCTTTTTTATCAATTCTATTCAATATCTTTGCCATCCTCAAAAATAAATTTTTTGATTCCGTAGCTCAGTTGGTAGAGCAGCTGACTCTTAATCAGCGGGTCCAGGGTTCGAGCCCCTGCGGGATCACAGAAAAGGTTTCAAACAGCATAGGTTTGGAACCTTTTTTATTTGCAGACATCCCTACTTAATCAAAAAAGGATAATTAGCTGATGGCTTCCGCTTTCAGACCTTTATCCACATCAGAAACAAGCTCTAAGCGCTCCTGCCTTTTTGTTATTGATTTATTAAGACACTTAATACTAAGAATCTATTTGAAATATTTACTACTTTTATCCCCTGATTGGATTAGAGATCCTTATTAAGTAAGCCATTTTAAGCTTGCTTTACTACATACAGAGAGAAAAGGGAGACATTAATAAGAATAAAAACTTTTTATGAAACGTCTCTTCGTTTATTACTTTTTGCCCTGCCTGTTATTTTGTTCTTTTAAGAACAATTTACAAGCCCAGACATTATCTGTTTCGCTTTCCTCTACAGGCAACTGTACGGGCAGTGTTTTAACAGCTAACAGCAACCTCAATCCCGCACAAATAGTGTGGATGCAAGGCGGCATCCCCGTTCAAACAACCAATGCGGTGTTTACATCCAACGGTGTAACGGTAGCGGGCGGCAACGGCGCCGGGCTGGGCGCCAACCAATTATATAATCCCTTTGGTGTTTTTGTGGATCCCAGCGGCAATGTATATGTATCCGATCATGATAATAACAGGGTCCAAAAATGGACACCCGGCGCTACAAGCGGCACCACGGTTGCAGGCAATGGCACATGGGGTTATGCAGCCAATGAACTCGCCTTACCTAACGGCGTGTATGTGGATGATACCGGCAATGTATACGTAGCAGACTATAATAATTACAGGGTGCAGAAATGGGCCCCTGGTGCAAGCAGCGGCACTTCAATCGCAGCCGGTTTTGCTAATGGCTATGGCCCCGCCCTTAACCAGATATCCAATCCTTATGGTGTATCTGTGGATGCTTCAGGCAACGTTTATGTAGGCGACTATGTGAATGACCGCATTATGAAATTTACCCCCGGAGTTGCGAATGGCGTAGTAGTTGCCGGCAACAATGGCCCCGGTACAGCAGCTAATCAACTGGATGGCCCCCAGGGTTTCTTTGTTGATGGAAGCGGAAATGTATATGTAGCAGACCTGAATAATAACCGTATACAGAAATGGACCCCGGGTGCAAGTTCCGGCACCACAGTTGCAGGCGGTAATGGCCAGGGCAATGCTGCCAACCAATTGTGGCAGCCTACAGGCGTATTTGTAGATGGCTCAGGCAATATATATATAGCCGACCAGAAAAATAACCGTATCCAGTTATGGGGCGCCGGCGCCACTACAGGTATTACCATTGCAGGCGACAGCAGCGGCACTCCGGGATCAAGCGCAAATTTTTTGCACTACCCTACGGGCGTATATGTTGACAACAACGGAAATATCTACGTGTCAGACCACGACAATGACCGCGTTCAGAAATTTACACCAAGCAATAATATCATTAATACCTACACACCTACTGTTCCCGGCACTTATACAGCTACTGTATATTCTTTCAACGGCCAGAACGCAACTACCTCTCCTATTGTGATCGGCGCTTCCCCAACCGTTACCTACGGCAGCAACCCTTCGGTATGTGTAGGTGCCACCCTGGCTGATCTGTCTTATACATCTACAAACAGTCCTATTACTTATAGTGTTAACTACAGCCTCGCTGCTCTGGCTGCAGGTTTTTCAAATGTTTCAAATGGCACCTTGCCATCTTCTCCTGTTGCCCTGAATGTTCCGACGGGCATTGCCCCTGGCACCTACAATGGTATCATCACATTGGCTGCAAGCGGAGGCTGTACAACAGCTGCCCAAAATTTCTCCATAACCGTTAATTCAACCACGGTTCCGGCATTAAGCGTTTCATCTAATGTGTCTGACACCGTTTGCGCAGGCAGCCAGGTTACCTTCACAGCCACTGCCACCAATGGCGGCACTGCCCCCATATACCAGTGGTATATCAATGGCAATCCTGTTTGGATAGATAGTTCTAACTACAGCACCACCACACTCAACAATGGCGATGTGGTTTCCTGTGTACTGACAAGTAACGCTATCTGCCTCACATCCAGCACAGCTTCAAGCAATTCTATAAATTATACAGTTAATCCTTTGCCTTCCGTTAATGCAGTGTCAGATCAGGCCACATGTAATGGCGCTTTCACTTCGCTGATACAATTTTCAGGTTCTTCCGTAGCAGGTACAAGTTACGTGTGGACAAACAACAATACCTCTATAGGCATCCCATCGTTCGGGGTAGGCGATATCAATCCTTTTGTGGCCATCAACCCCAGCAGCACATCGGTCCTGATAGATACTGTAACCGTTACACCTATTGCCAATGGTTGTAATGGCGCACAGGAATCTTTCAAAATAACAGTATATCCCCCACCTGCATTGTCGAGTTCGACGACGCCTCCTGCTGTAT
>JABDGU010000035.1 GCA_013285905.1 Bacteroidota bacterium
ATGGAAATTGACAGAGTCTGCGGTATCAACAAAGGGCGTATTTATTGCCACTTATGTTCCGGGTGGCGAAGTGGAATTGGGTTCGTTTGCAAGCGATGAAACAAATAAAGCCGCCCTGGCCCGCCGGGAGAAACGGAGTGGAAACTAAGCGGATAGGGCTTAGAACCACCACAATATAAATATTGACAGACGCTTACTAACAAAAAGCTGTATTTAGCGGTCACTTTTCCTTAGTTTTGTACTTCAGCTTTACGATATGGAAATAGGATTAACCAAACTGCAATTTTATTTCCTGGGAAATAAATATGAGATGCACTATTCCGCTAAGTATAGAATAGATAGTTTAGGCAATAAGAATAATCAAGCTGTATATTACTACGCGTCTTTTGAAGATAGTTTGATGCCAGAATATGTTTTCAAGGATGAATTAATTTTCATGCGGGATAAAAAATCAAATAATATAATGTTTCCCTCACTCTATGACCATAAATTGATGATCAGCCTTTCTATGGCAGTTGCTATCGTGGAGCATGATATACCATTGCATTTATAAATTAAAACCTGACACAGTATTTACAATATGAACTGCATGACCGTGTAAAATTTGCCAAGTGTTGAATTTGTCAAATTTGCAGACAAGCATTATACGCCACACATCCTCATTACATTTGTCCATGTCGCCAGGGTTGAGGTGCTACATGGCCCTAAACATTGCCTGCGCCAACGACCCGATAAAAGGAATCGCTTTTTCACGCTTGTTTAAAGCATCCATAAAACCAATAAGCCACAACGCAAAGAGCAGTAAAGCCACTATGCTGCTGATAATAAAAAAGGATAAACGTGCCGGCGAAAAACTATAAAACACGTCCAGCGCCAATGAAAGAATATGCAGCAGCAGGCTTTGGCGTATATGGAATGCGGTGAGCTGCGTTTTGTTGTTGCGGTAAAAACCAAAATAGGCTATCAGCCAGCCTATAAAAGTAATATAGGCAACAAAGGCCGGTGTGGCAGGGTTATCCGGCGAACCCACAGCCATATCGTTTTTTAGGTTCTCATCCATGCCATGCAGCTGCTAAATCCATGCCAACGAATAATGATGGCTGAAGACGCTCTCCACGTATGCTTATTCTTTTACGATCTTCCTGCTTACCGATTGGCCACCTGTAAATAAGACCACGTTGTAAATACCACTTTTCCACTCCGCCGTGTTGATGGTCATAGTGGGTCCGACCTGGCTGCCACGATACACACACCTGCCACCCATATCATATACCTTCAGGACAGCATTTTCTTCATTACCGCTCACAATGTCCAGTTCATCACGCACCGGGTTGGGACTAACGATGACATTGTTTGATATACAGATAGGCGGCACACCAAGAAAGCAATTATTGTTATAAGAATAGTAAGTGGTACTAAAGTTGAGGTTAATGGCCATATAATTCACAGAAAAGCAAACCAACTGCGAGCCGCCCTCAAAACAATCCGACACGTAGGAGGGATGAAAAGCATTTGCCGGGCAACCCATGCCTTCTACATAGGTGTAATGGCAATTAGCTATACTCTGGCTCCTGCTAAACAAAGTAATAACCCTGTAATAATTAGCCAGGTAGAGGAAGGAATCTACCTTAGCAACACTGTCAAAAAAAGGGGTGGCCGGTATGCTGGTATTATATGCCAACGGGTTTAAGATATCTCCCGGCTGCAAATTATAATCGTATAACACATGCTCCATAGTGTCGTAGCCGGAATATGGCGCTGGGCTGTAACAATATACTTTACCGGCTGCAGTATCTTCCCGTATAAAACCGGTGCTTATTCCATTTTGTCCCGGAGTGCAACTACAGGCGCTTTGGCCGGGTTGCGTAATTAGGCAGGTGCATGGATTATAATAAGACGTAACTATTTTCTTGTAGCTGAGTGAGTTTATTACAGTGTCTCCTCCGTAACCTGCCACTACGCCCCAAGGGTTGCCGTCAGGGTCAAAACCCGAGTATTTCCAGACATTTCCTGAGTCTGTAATATGTATCTTTTGCGAAAATGCTGCAAATGAGCATAGTAGTAAACACAGCGCAAAGATCGGTTTATACATAAGGCTGTAATTAGAGGTTAATGAGCTTCTGACAATATAGACGTAAAATCGGCAGAGACGTATAATAAAGATATGATTTTTTTCCTGACAGGTCTCTATAAACTGCCAAGTTCTATCCGCTCTACGGTCGTAAAAACATGGTCTATATTGCTGATGATCTCCAACGCCGAGACTTTGCCATGTATAGCAAGGTCTTTTTCGTTCCATTCATCCACCAATTTTTTGATGTACTGTACATCTGTGGCATTTGCTATTTCTATATGAGGAGTATAGTCAATGTCGAGGCGGTGATGATGGGATAATTTGCCTGAGTATAATTTATTGTGCAGTTTTTTTATGTTGCTAAAACCTTCGTCAGGCACTAAGAAAGCAAAACTGTACTCACTGAAAGAATCTTTATTAATGCTGGCGCACCTTATAACAAACGAAAACGCATTTTGTCCCGTCAACTGTTCTTTTACTTCTGCAACAAAGTCTGTAATAGAAAAATCCTCCACTGCAAATACAAAAGTAAAATGCGGGCCTATCTTATTGTAAAGCCTGTCATTTTCCTTTCGACAATCCTGTATCATTTGCAGGTCGGCAGGTTCAAGTTCAGGATAGGCGATCACATATAGCTTCATGTGGAGCGCTTTATTTATCCGCCGAAGCTTTTTCAATGGAAGAAGGCGACTTACTACTACTTATCGCTCTTTCTTTTTTAATTGTCTCCACAGCCGCGCATATCTCGTAATCCTCAGTCTCCAAGGCAATACCCTCGCATAAAAAATTCAAGCTTTTATCAGAAAGGTTCAGTTCCTTTATTTTACTTATCATTTCCTCAGGTGGAAGGCCGCTAAGATGATACCTGAGTTTTTCTTTCGCTGCATCCGCATATTTCTCCAGCTCTATCAGCGTTTTCTTAACTTCTTTTTTGGCTTCTTCTTTCATTTTACAAAAATACTGATGAAATGGAAGCTTTACTATAATTACCCGTCTTTTTTTCAACGGGCACTAATAAGTATCTGTAAAACATAGGAATTATGTAATTCATTCTGAAGATAATGTAATGCATAGCATATAAATTAGGCTGACTTTTGTGGTGTGATCCTTCATTCACACCCGGTCCGCCGGTAGCGGAAAATAAAATTGAACCAATGAAAAGAACTAAAAAGATTTTATCGGTATTAGCATTTGCAATGCTATGTGGTATTTTTTCAGCTTCTGCCCAGATCTATATAGGCGTTCGCCCAACGAGGCCCGTGTATGTACGCACAGAAGCCCCAAGCCCCCGCCACGTGTGGATTGATGAAGACTGGCATGAAAGAGGTGGAAGGTACGAATGGAATGGTGGCCGTTGGGCTGAACCACCACATGCAGGTTACAGATATAGCGCCGGACATTGGAACCATTCTGATCGCGGACACACATGGAAACAGGGACATTGGCACAAGTAAATACAGGCATGACAATAAAAAAGAGAATGCTAAACAAGCATTCTCTTTTTTTATGATTATCATCTTCCTATTTTAAGGCTTATCAGCAGTTACATCTTGCGCAGACTTAGCAGAATCCGGAGCGTTTTCCAAGTCCCTGTCCAGGGAATACAACTCGTTATGGCCAGCCTTTTCGCCTCCCGATATTTTCAACTTATCAAGCAGTTCCATGGCCAGGGTTTCTTCCTCAACCTGCTCTTTTACAAACCATTGCATAAAATTCCAGGTAGCCCAGTCTTCTTCCTCCAGGCTCAGTTTTACTAAGCTGTAAACGGATGTTGTATTGTCAACCTCATGCGAAAATACTTTTTCAAAGCAATTATACATACTGGCAGGATTTGGAGGTGGCGCTGCTATAGCAGTTACCTTCACCTCAGCGCCCCTTTTCAAAATATACTCCAGTATTTTCATCATGTGGTTACGTTCTTCCTGCGCATGGCGAAAAAGGAAGTTAGCTGTACCTCCGTAGCCCTGGTTGCTGGCCCATGAGGCATAAGACAAATAGATTTGCGACGCTTCGGCTTCCTTGGTCATTTGCGCGTTCAGCGCAGCTGCCATTTTTTTTGATAACCTGTTAGTATCCATGAGATTTTATTAAATGGGGTGATCGATACTTTTGCTAAGATAAAGATTATTCGGTATTCCTGAACATTAAGTTACAGTAAAAAACCATGCCAGTACCCGGCTATTTGTCTTCATTTTCCCTTTTTTCCTTCTCCTTTCTATCTTTCTTTTTCAAGAAGCCCCTTAAAAGAAAATTGTGACTCGCAGCATCCATGTTCCGTTTGAAGCCTCCGGCCCCTTGCTTAATATTAACGATGGTTTTGTCTAAATTATTTGCAAACGACTCATCCATAAATAATTTACCAATGGTCCCTTTACCATCATGTATATTTGCTACAATGTCGGAAAGGCCGCCTGATATTAATGCAGCATTATCAGCAGTCACCTTTATTTTCAATAGAATATCGTCCATGCTCACGGGCACAGTGGTTTCAATGATATCATTGTTTGCAATTACCTGTTTGCCGCTTACGCCCGGAGAGATGACCAAAATTTTATTTCCCATCAAGCCATCGGTGCCTATTATAGCCCTTGCATCTTTCTTAATGAATTTTCGGGAGTGCTCATTGATCACCATATCTACCCTCACAGTAGAATCGGTAATTTGCTGAATATTCCCGATCACGCCCACATTGATGCCTGAAAAACGCACATTATTGCCAACTTGCAAGCCGCTTATATCCTTAAATATACCGCTTATATTAAAGGTATTGCTGAACAATTGCTGCCTTTGGCCAACAAAATAAATAGCTGCGATAAAGAGTATTGCGCCAACGGAAACAAATATTCCCAGCCGTATTTTATTTCCTCCTGTGTTATTCATGATCTTATTTTTTTACCCGTGTTTGAAAAAAGAATTTACCCATTCATCCTTCGATTCTGACAATTCTTTAAAAGTCCCTTCTGCAAAAACAGCCCCGTCTTTAATAACAACCATACGGTTAGCGGTAATGCGGGCACATTCCACGTCGTGCGTAATGATGATAGAAGCGCTGTTGTATTTTTTTTGAATGTCCAATATTAGCTCGCTGATCTCTTTTGATGTAATCGGATCCAGGCCGGTAGTAGGTTCATCATACAATATTATTTCCGGTTTCAGGATCAGCGTGCGCGCCAAGCCTATACGTTTCCTCATGCCACCCGAAAGCTCCGATGGCATTTTATCAATGGCATCTGCCAGCCCTACATTTGTAATGGCCTCCATCACCAGCGCATCTGTTTCTTCTTTGGATTTCGACTTTTGGTCGCGCAGGGGGAAGGCGAGGTTTTCTCTCACAGTCATGGAGTCGTACAAGGCTGCACTTTGAAAAAGGAACCCTACCCTTTTTCTCAACACGTTCAATTGGCGCTCCTTTAAGTCCAAAATATTTTCACCCAACAAAACGATCTTGCCACCATCTGGTACAATTAAGCCCACCAGGCATTTTATAAGGACCGATTTGCCGCTTCCCGATTTGCCCAGGACAACAAGGTTTTCACCTTTATCAATTTTTATATTAATATCCTTCAGCACTTCCTTGCTGCCGAATGATTTATTTAAATGTTCTATTTCTACTACTGTTTCCATTTTTATGTAAAGAAGCTTGTTATCTGCACCGCGATCATATCAATAATAAATACAGCTAAAGAACCTATAACGACAGCTGAATTTGCAGATTGTCCTACCCCTTCAGTTCCGTTATTAGAATTATAACCCTTATAGCAACCTATAAGGCCCACCGCGAAGCCAAAAAAGAATGTTTTAATGGTGGCAGGAAAAATATCTGTAAAAGAAAGTTTGCCAATAACCTGCAGAAAGAAGAGGTGAAAACTGACATCTCCTTTCAGGTTTACACCTATATAAGATCCGTACATGGCTATGGCATCTGCTATAATAACTAATACAGGCAGCATAAACGTGGCAGCAACAACCCTCGTTATTACTATATATTTAAATGGGTTCATCCCCGAAACTTCCATCGCATCTATCTGCTCGGTTACTTTCATCGAGGCCAATTCCGCGCCTATGCCTGAACCCACTTTTCCTGCAAATATTAAGGCTGTGATAACAGGGCCAATCTCGCGGATAATAGAGATAGCTACCATGGCAGGCAACCAGGATTCTGCGCCAAATTCTGCAAGGGTAGGCCGCGATTGTATAGTTAATACAAGGCCCATAATAAACCCGGTTATTGCAACAAGTGGAAAAGACTTATACCCGATCAAATAGGATTGCTTAACCAATTCGCTGAACTCATAGCGGGGTTTAAAAACTTCTTTCAAAAAACGCCATGCAAACAACGATAGTTGTGTAACTGCTGCAAAAAAGCTCTTAAATGCGTTTAGAAGAGGAATTACGCCAGGAGACGATCCCTTTTCTAACACTGCACCCGATATCTTTAAATCAATTGGCATTTGTTCAATAGAAATTAGTTTAAGAATGTTTCACGTAAAAATTTATAAAGCGAGCGTTGTGACCGCACTAAAATGCCAAAACCCGACACATCCGAATGTATCCATTGGAACATGCCGGGTTTTCGTCCTTTTTATTTGTCTATAATAAAATGATGAGCAAAACAATAATGAGAACAATTGCGCCAACAGATATATAAACTCCGCCGCCTATATCTTTCAGTTGATGCCTGATAGAACGGACTTCTGTGCGTAAAGTCTTCTTTTCAGAAAAAGTCAGCTGTGATTTATCCATAGCATTTATTGTATTTAGCCTGGACAACAGAACTTCTGCTTGCACAGATTCCGCTGAATTTGCTACTACTGTAGTTGATGCAATTGCTTTTGCATTTGATTGAACCGGGATGAATGTTAAGGACAAGCATGTTGCCATTAAGCAAAGTGTAATTTTTTTCATTTTATTTGGTTTTTTATAATTGTTAATTTAAAGAACTCTTCTGCCTTGAATGATCCTGAGTATTACTGCTATAATGGCAATAACTAAAAGAATATGAATAAGTCCGCCGCTACCATAACCTATAAAACCGATAGCCCAGATGATAACTAATATTACCGCAACTGCATAAAGTAAATTTCCCATGATTTTTATTTTTTTAAAGTTTGTGAATAGCTAAGCCGATTGTTGAAACACCTGTCGATAAATCAAGAAATACTCCCACCTTGCGATTAATGTGATATTCCGTACCAATATGAAGGTCAAGAAATAAGTCTCTGGGGCTACCGTAAAAATTCTTATCACCGGTATAGCCATCCTGCCAGCTTTCAGTCACAATAGCAAAACCAAGTGAGCCTGCCAGGTAAAAATCCCATTTAGGTCCTGCACCAAGCAGATCGTCAAAATAATAAGTCCCTTTTACGCCTATCGGCATAACTGTTTGGCGATACGTATAATATTGGCCTCCGTAAAAATAATCGTTGCTAAATGTGTAAAAATTGAGAAATGGCGCTAAAGTAAAATTCTTGGCAACCGCAAATTCATAATCTATATGCAAGACAGGCAAGGAACGGTTAACGTATCCGTAATAGCCGGAGTAGCCGCCTATGCCCAGACCTAAATTTAAAGTGCCGCCGTATTTTTCATCAGCTTTCGCGTTGAAATGAAATACGCTGGCTAAAAGTATCGTAATTGTAAATAATTTTTTCATTGGTTTGTATTTTAATATTGGTATGTTAATGTGCGTATTATAATTCAGAAATGATCTTGTTGATTTCGTCTTTTGTTTTGCCAAGTTTGGCCTGCAACCTGCCAAGCATTTCGTCTTGTTTACCTTCCAACAGTAATAGGTCATTATCAGTGAGTAAAGCAAATTTCTGTTTCAGCTTCCCTTTTGTTTCGTTCCAGTTTCCTTGCAATTCGGTCAGATTTTTCATTTTATTTTTTTGGTTAATTGTGATTGAATTCTACTACACAAAGATGGGTGACTTGAGGTCGGAAAGCATTACACAACTTGATAAATAACTTGCAAAATTCACACCCTTCATTTCTATTTACCTAACAATATATACCCTATCAGGCCCATTGCCCATCCTGCAGATAATATCGCCGCTGCTATGTACAGTTTATTTCCCATAATATGTTTTTTTTGACCTGGTACATTTTTAAATGATTTGAAAACTCACGATTACCCTGCAATCAGGTTTTTTATTTCTTCCTTTATTTTGTCAGAATAGCTCTTTAGTTCCGGCCTTTGCCTGGCATTCGAGAAAAATATGCGACTATTGTAGGTGGAGACTTTGGCTACTTGTTTGGCAGCGACTATGGTGTGCTTTTTATTTAAAAAACTCAGTAAGCCTTTCATTTTTCTATGCTTGACCGTGGAAGAATTTCCACTAAGCAAAGGTGGCCAAATACCAAATAATAAGTATTACACAACATTAACTATAAGTTGCATAAATCACTTCTTTTAGGGGCTTTACACCAATAACAAAACATCCCGCTTTCGCGGGATGTTTCAAATACAGTTCAGTTATACACAGCTCAACTAACGTCTTCGTACCCACTTTTGATAATGGTGGACAGCATCTTAAACCGCTCATTTGCTGTTATGGTATTACGCGAATGTGCCGGAATAATAACAGCCTGGCCGGTTGCAAGCAGGCTCGTTTTATCATCAATAATAATTTCAGCTTTCCCTTCTATCACCTGGATAAAAGTATCGAACGGAGATGTTCTTCCTATTAACGACTCACCTGAATCAAATGAGACAGCACTCACATTGCCGGTTGTTTTTTTAATGATAGTTTTGATGACCACCGAATTAGGAATGTATTCCAGTATCTCAACGATGATAAATGCCTTCGATTTTTCAAATTCAGGATTTTCCACGATAATTTTTATTATTTAATTTTTAGTGTGATCAAAATGTTACTCTTACGGCCCGACCTGGCTAATGCGTCCAATGTATCCCTATTATTTGTTAAAGACCTTATAATTCTGCTAGTACGGACAAATAAACTTCTCAGACCTTTTTTTCTACCCATTATGCGTACATGCAAGTTGCAAACAATTAGCCCATTTATCCTTACATATTTGTTTGAGCGACTTGCACAATTCACACATCCGGGAATTGAACACATTTAAAAAGGGCTGCCCTAAAAAAGGCAGCCCCTATATACATCACCTCGAAAACAAAAATTATTGTTTAATAAATTTCTGAAACGACTGAACACCGTTGCCAGAGAAATAAACATTGTAGAACCCGGCTGAGATATCCTGCACTGATATTGAGTTATTATTGCTTATGGCCGCAGACTTTACCAAGCGCCCTGTTACATCATATATATTTACATTGCTCACTTTCGCAGATGTATTAAAATACAAAATGCCTGTTGCAGGGTTTGGATAGATCGTTACACCACCGTTAGCAGCAGAAACCGTGCTAACGCTTGTCAGATCAGCATTTTTATCAGCCACAGTAAAGGGGCTTAAAGATGTGATACCCGTGCGTGCCATTGCATACATACCATTTGTAGCAGTTGTGGCAGACGCGAAAGCCATAACATCCCATGCACTGCTTGTAAAATGGGAAATATATGATTGTGTACGGTCAAAACCATTTACTTCCATAGCTGCATTCCACATTGCCAGCATATTATAATTAATTGCTGCCGTAGCGGTGCTGCTCACAAACCATGTGGCACTTACCAAACGCTGAGTTGCAGAAAGCACTGTGCCACTTGTACCGTTCAGATAAACGCTGTCAATTACAGAAATACTAACATCTCCGCTTGCTGAGCTGCTGTTTGCAGTAATAGCCATAGGAGCATAATGCAATGCCGTGCCCACCTGGAAAGTATCAGTTGTACTTGCTACCAGGTTCATAACCAGGCTGCCTATACCATTGGTAACCACATAGCTGTTTGAAGTGCCGCCGCTTACTAAACCACCTGCTGCAAGCATCAAATTATTGGACCCAATATTAAGCTTACCTGATTGAAGGCGCAATAAGCCATTCACGGTCAAATTCGAACCCAGTTTGGCCATGCTGCTAACGTTACCCATATTTACCGTAAAATTATTCACAGTACTTCCACCACTTGCAAAATTAAGATTGCCGCTAAGGCCATTAGTTGCATTTATTGTAATATTCGAAGCTGATGTGGCATCAATATTGCCTGTGCCCGACACTGCAAGGTCTCCGTTAGTACCAAAGGTCAGGTTATGATTATTAAGTGTTAATGTACCTGAAGTAAGCATCAGGATACCATTTACATTAAGATTTGACGACAATGAAATGGAACCTGGGATATTTACAGTAACATTACTAAGGCCCGCACCTGATAATTCAGCGCCTGCGTTTACAGATGACCCTGAATAGCTGACATTGTATGTGTTGGTAAGATTTAACATACCGGTACCACCTACTGTAATGCCGCCAACAGCCACCTGTATGGTAGAACCATTCGACATCGTAAGGCTTCCGGACGTAAGACTCAGAACACCACTCAAAAGGTTTAAACTATTGCCCACAACTACTGTTGCAGTGGTAGAAATAGCCGCGCCCAGCGATGTGAATTTCTGAACAGTAATATTGCCTGTGTAAGTAATTCCTGAGATAAGCCCCAATGCAATACTATCCACTGTAATTGTGCCTGTTCCTTCTAAACTGCCACCCGTCATTATTAAAGCTGATGCACTGGAAGTTAAGGTGCCGTCAACCGTTAATGATGAGGTTCCGGTAAAGGTTTGGTCTGCAGTAAGTATTACTGTAACACCGGTAGGTATGATAATGTCATCCGATGAAAGCAAAGTGCCGGGAACACTGCCGCCCCAGGTAGTTGAGGCATTAAAATTGCCCGATAACACAGCCGTGTAAATTGCGGCTTTTGATGTGCTGCTAAACATTGCAGCGAAAAGGGTTAAAAACCCTGCTTTTCTGAAATAATTTGTAAATTTGTTCATAACTTTTTTGTCCCGTTTATTTTTTTTTGACTGGCGATTCCGGCTTCCAGGATTGTTAAAAATTTTAACTTTTTTTCGTTTGCACAATTTCCGTTTCCGGCTTTTTAGATCGTGAAGATTTTCACAGGACAAAGGTGGACTTATTAACACTGGCGGGCATTACACGATGCATCTAATAAGTTACATCATTCCCACATCCTGCAGTATGATTATTATCCTAAATAAAAAGGGCTGAATTGATCAGCCCTTTTATTAAAAACAGTTTCAACGCGTTGAGCCTTGTGTATAGCTTAAAGAAAATTACTTTTCGAGAAATATTCTCTTACAAACGCATGCTCCTGGTGTTCTGTCATTTTATCTGTCTGTTTCACATCAATATGTATGTTGGCAAAAAGGTGGTCAGCCTTTAAAATATTGTGCAGTTCAGATTTGGCATTCGTTGGTCCAAAAAGAATTACCTTTTCATGGTTTCTGATGATCGCAGCCAGTTTTTTATAATACTCCGATTGCTTGTGTTGTTCTTTGTGATGCAATAGGTTTTCGCTTTTCTCTATGCTTTCGCCTTTTTCCTCGTGGGTAAAGCCCGACTCAATTATTTTTGTTTCAATGGGGTTCGCAAACTCCATTATATGCGCGCTGGAATGGTCCATCCAGATGCCGACTGATTTTACTGTTTCTGTTGTCATTGTTCTATATTGAGCTGCTATTTAAAATAGTTAATTTATTTCTTGTACTCTCATGGTTCATGCTGTAATTGTCAAGCAAGGTATATAATGAATCATGGTACCCTCTTAAGTTCCTCACATTCATTTCATCGCTGATCGAATCGGAAAATTTTACGGGCATTTCTCCTACGTATTTGGATAGCTCCGGAAATTTATCCTCGATGGCCATGGTGAGCTTCAGAATGTCGTGCTTTAGTTCTTCTTCTGTTTTCATAAACTATAATAATTAGAACATTTTAAAAATGATTTTACAATATCACTTGTCGCCTGTTTCTTACAGAGAACAAAAGCACCGTGCTTCAACACGGTGCTTTTGACAAATGCACTGATGCGCGGACTTTAGTTACGTAAAGCATGGCTTTTGGCATTTTCTGCTTGTGCTTCCTGCGCAAGCTTGCCGTGTCCCTGTGCAATAATCGTACTCTTTGCGGCCTTTTCATGTTCACCAACTTCATGATGCTTTGCAGCTTCCAGGTGGTGTTTGGCGGCCTCCCCATAATGTTTTGCCGCCTTTTTGTGATTTTCAATACCTTTTTGGTTCTCCTCCGGACTTTCGCTCGATTGTTTTTTTTCGCTTGAATTGTTTGACTGTTCGTTTTTTACAGAAGAATCATGTGATTGTTCCTTTTTGCTAGCTGTCGCGTTACTGTTCATTTATTTTAAAGTTGATTTTGTAACGGAATTGTTACGTTGCAAAGGTCGGTTCAAAGCGTCGATCAGATGTTACACAAGCACGCCGGTGAAATTGTATCATTCACAGGTTGTGCACGGCTTAGCTCAATTCAGCAGAGAATGATGTCTTCCAGCAGGTTTATCGTCTCACGCTTTAAGTTGGATTCCCGCATCCCGAGAGGAATATAGCCTGCAAGTTCGCCTTTCCGGGTATGAATTTCTCTCAGCAAGTTAAGTGTTACACACAGTGTTCTGTGCAGGGCCTCTTCCTTAGCCACCAGCATCGACCTTATATAGTTCATGTAGCTGCGCCATTTCTTTTCCAGCTCCAATATATCTTTCATTTCGTAAAACAGTTCTCCCTCTGTTTCGATTGCAAACATTCCGATGCTAAGGTTTTGCAGGTTTTTAGATCTTACCGGGATAACTTGCCCTTCAATCACCTCATATTCGTCTATAATAAAAACCCAGGCAGGATTATTATTCATAAGGGTTCCTGCAAAATTACAATGCGGGCACTCTACACTTAACATGTGGCGCTGGTATGCTTTTTCAATTTTCCTGAACTGTGTTACGTAGTCCATTTTGTTTGAATTAGTTCTTACGATTAATAATGGCCTTTATGCGTAATGAGTTTATGTTTCAGTTCTCCTTTATCTTCCATCTTTATTCTTCAATGCCGGCAAATTGCGGATAAAGATATATGCGGTACTTGTTAGAAACGTTATATAACAGAAGGGAAATGTTACATAATTCACAGTTTTTCATGTGTGTGCAGACCTTAACTGCGATATAATTTATATACCGTCAGCAATCCTCATCATTGGCGCTCTTTATATAGCTTGACAGCATTTTAAAGCGCTCATTGGCCTGTATGGTGTTGATAGTATTGGCAGATATTATAATAGCCTGCCCGGTTTCAAGAATAGTGGATTTATTATCTATAATGATCTCGGCTTTCCCATCAATAATTTGTATAAAAGTATCGCAGGGTGATATCCTTCCTGCCAGCTTTTCGCCTGAATCAAATGAAACTGCGCTTATGCTGCCAGTGGTTTTTTTAATAATCGTTTTGATGACGACAGAATTAGGGACATACTCGATGATCTCTACAATAATGAATGTTTTCGACTTTTCTAATTCAGGACTTTTCACCACGCATGTATTTTTAAAAAAAACAATTATACAAAGGTGAGATACTTGTAATAATAAGTATTACGCAATAAAGGAAATGATTTATATCATTCACAGGTTTTCAAGCGTGTTTCGTCTCTTGTCCTTCAGCGATTTGAAGAAGGACGGCGTAAGCCCGGTAATTTTCTTAAACTGGTGAGAAAGGTGAGCAACACTGCTGTACTGCAGTTTAAAAGCAATTTCGGTCAGGTTCAGCTCATCGTAAACAAGCAACTCTTTTACCTTTTCAATTTTATGGATGATGATGTATTGCTGTATTGTGATACCCTTCACCTCCGAAAAAATATTGGACAAATAAGTATAATCTAATTTCAGTTTATCACTTATGTAATCCGAATAATTTATTTGTGGTAGTTCATCCGCATAATGCACCATTTCAATGATCACATTCTTTATTCTTTCTATCAGGATCGCCTTCTTGTTGTCCAATAATTCCAAACCCGACTTCAGTAAATTTTCGCTCAATTGTTTTAGTTGTTTTTCTGTCAGGTCTTCCTGTGATTCCGCTACACCAAGCTCAACGAATACATTATGTATGCCTAGTTTCTGCAATTCATCTTTCACTAATATTTTGCATCGCAAACTCACCATGTATTTGATGTATAATTTCATGTTGATGCTGTTAATATTTATCCTGTATTTGCCCCGCGTGTCCGGAGAGATTTTTGGGCAGGGCTCGTTAATACTGTAAAGGTACTTTGTTTTGCAGGCAATTAGCTCACTATAAGAATATGCAGTGATTAAATCTGCTAATAAGCTGATACGTTTAGAATAAGGCAATGATTTGGGCTCTTAAACGAATAAAGAGGCAAAAGGCCTCTTCATTCGCCTGCCTTTTTTTCTCTAATGTTTATGATTGTTTTCGTTATTCTGCAATAACTGGTTGTTCTGCTGGTTTTGTTTATTATGCAGCTCTTCTTTTGCCTGTTCGTCCGATCTGTTTGCAGAATCCTGTTTATTATGCAGGTCTTCTTTTACCTGCAGGTTAGCCCTGTTAAGCGAATCCTGTTTCACCTGTGCAGTTGCACGGCTTTGTTCATTTTGCCTGTTTTGTTTATCCTGTACATCCTGTGGTGATATCCATTTATCATGTTCAGGGTGGTCCGTTTTGGCAAGATATTTTTGCTCATGGCTGTCTCGTATGGCTATTTGGTCATGCTGGCCTTTGTACTGTGCATACGTTTTTTTATTTCCCAGGTAGTTCATGTATGGTTTTGGTTCGTTCAATACCACTTTATGGGCGCTGTAAAAATCAAAATTCTTAAAACGCACAGGCATTGTGGTAACTGTTATCCAATGTTTCTTTACACGGTAGATGTACTGTCCTCCGGAAACATCATAATAAGCATCCAGGTCTGGAATATAGTAATATTCCGCATGATCATAACCCGTGGGGCCCCATAGAGGCTGGGTGATAATATTTACATTCGTGTATGCTTGTGCACTTGCCTTATTATACAACAGGCCGCTCAGCAAAAACGTGATCATTACTAATTTTTTCATTTTTCAGATTTTTATTTTGTTATAAAATATTTAGGATACAATTTGATTAATGTGCAATGTGATCTTCCTATAAAACAACTATTCAATATTCGGATATACTACAAGCCTTGCGGGCTCTTTACTGATCTCGTAATACCAGAATATCGGCAAGGCTATTGGTACAAATGCTGTAAGGAAAATGATCCATTGCACTTTTTTGGCGCTGCTTATCTGTTTTACCCTTGCCAGGTGCACAATGAAATAAATAAGTACAGTTGCTGCGATAATTCCGGATATTGCCAGCAGAATAAAAATGGTGTTATAATGAAGGCTGGTTTGTGTAGTTAACCCGATATGGTCTCCCGCATCATTTGCAGCGATTACAGGTTTTATTGCAAAAAGATAGTAAATGAAACATAAAGTAAACGCCAAAAGCGGGATAAAACTGAGTATCCCCATTTTTTGTTTCAATCCGTCGTTCATAATTATTACAGTATCCATAGCAATTTTCTCCTTGGGTTGATTCATAAAATATTATTGTGTAATAGCATTCAGCAGAAAAAACCTATCCCTATTTTGAACCATCACTTGCACGAAGGCTAAGCTGGGTTTGATTATAATTAATGTTACGTTGGTCATTTTTTGCCGGGCCATCATATTGTTGGCTTGGCAAACCGTTTGCAGGGTTGTCCATTTCATCATTTACTATGAAATTATGGAAGCGGTAAGAGTTGCTGGCTGTCATGGTTGGTTTGTCTGCAACTACGGTAGACGAGGGTATATTGATCACTTCATTTTGTGGCTCTATAGCGGGCGGAGCGACCTCCCTTCTCTGGTTCTGCGCCTTCATTTGGTCGCTGCTGCAGATATAGTTTCCAGCCTGGTTGCGGCAAACACTGTAATTATTATTAAACGATTTTTTTTTGCTTGTTTTTGTTTGTGCATCCGCGTTATTAAGGATCATTACACTCATCGCCAAAAGCATTAGTAGTTTTTTCATAATTTTTGTTTTGAACTTGTTGTTCGGAAACAAAGGTAGGCCCGTAGTTTAGCCTCATCATTACACAATGATGCTTATGATTTACATAATTCAACTGTTTAGCTTGCTGAGGCGCAACAATAAGGCTGGTGAAAACGCCCTCAAATCCTTTTTTGTTTTAACATTTTTTAAAGGGCTTTTAACAATTTTATAATAGGAATAGGTAATAAATTTGAGATACTAATAAAAACAAAAAGAGGACAAATATGAAATTCAAACTATTTCCGGTTGTCATCACAGCAGCGCTTACCTCTGTGCTGACATTATCCATCGCAAGCCATTATCAACATCAATTCCCCGTTTTCAGCAAGGGGCAAAACACATTGCCTGTGAATTACACCAGCTTTGGCAATACTACAGTAAGCGGCGCCACTGCACCCACAGGATTTGAGAACGCTGCAGAGGCATCTGTAAAAGCAGTGGTGCATATAAAAACTACAACCAATGCACACACCGTTCAAGACCCAAATGATATATGGGCTAATATTTTTGGCCAGCGGCAATATTACATACCTCAACAAATGGGCTCAGGCTCAGGTGTAGTCATCTCACCCGACGGCTATATCGTTACAAACAACCACGTTGTGGCTGATGCCAACGAGGTAACTGTAACATTTAATGACAGGTTTACCAGCACGGCAAAAGTGGTAGCCACTGACCCGGCTACGGATATTGCAGTTATTAAGGTGAATGAAAAAGACCTGCCTTATATGGAGTTTGGCAATTCCGACGATACCCGCTTAGGACAATGGGTACTTGCGGTGGGATATCCTTTATCGCTCGATGCTACCGTTACGGCGGGTATCATCAGCGCCAAAGGCCGCGCCATTGGTGTGAACCACCAGACACAGGGCGCTATTGAATCTTATATACAGACAGACGCAGCTGTGAACCCCGGTAATAGCGGCGGCGCATTGGTCAATACCAACGGGCAGCTTATCGGCATTAATTCTGCGATCGCCTCCCCTACGGGTTCTTATGCGGGGTATTCTTATGCCATCCCATCCAACATTGTGCAAAAGGCAGTCAATGACATGATCAAATTCGGCTCTGTGCAGCGCGCCTATATGGGTATTGAATATGTAGACAGCAAAAATCTTACTCCTGACAAATTAACAGCATTGGGACTTGACAAGACAGCAGGTGTATATGTGCAGAATGTAATGGAGAATGGCGGCGCCGCCAAAGCGGGTATCAACAAGGGCGATATCATAACGCAAATAAATGGTGTTCCTGTCAATACAGAACCTCAATTGCAAGAGCAGATAGCACGCTATCATCCGGGCGATAATATAAGTGTAAGCTACTTGCGCAGCGGCAATACACACATGGCATCAGTGGAGCTAAAATCACTTACGGGTACTACCGGTATCATCAAAGAAGAAAGCAATACCCGCATTTTGGGCGCCAGTTTCCGCACACTGAACAGCAGCGAGAAAAGTAAATATGGAATAAAGGGCGGAGTGGTGCTTACAGATCCCGGAAAGGGTACCATGGCGCAACAAACCAATATGCAAAAGGGATTTGTTATTACCACTGTTAACAATACAAACGTCAGCACCGTGTCAGACCTGCAAAAGGCTATGGCCGGCAACAGTAATAGTGTACAAATAATGGGTTTTTACCCCGGCGTTCAAGGCATGTATTATTATGGCCTTAACAATGTTGGGCAAAACCTGCAAAACGAAGAATAATGATAAACTATCGCTGATAAGAAAAAAGCCCTTCCTCCTTTCGGGGAATGGCTTTTTTAGTTTACCGGTCAATTGAGAGACTTTAAAAAGCACATTGTTTTTCAATACCTTTACTTTTTAGCATTGCCAATTAATTAAACACACGAAATAAGATGTCATTCAGAATAGGTCAGGGGATAGATTTTCATCAATTAGTGGAGGGCCGCGATCTATGGCTTGGCGGGGTACTCATTCCGCATACCAAGGGGGCTTTAGGCCACTCTGATGCTGATGTGCTGCTGCATGCCATCTGCGATGCCATGCTCGGCGCTTTGGGCCTTGGCGATATTGGCCTGCATTTCCCCGATACTGACCCTAACTACAAAGGCATAGACAGTAAAGTTTTGCTGCAACGCTGTTATGGCATGATGCGGGAGCATGGATATGGAATTGTAAATATAGACAGTACCATATTGTTACAAGCCCCAAAAATTCGCCCCCATGTGGAACAAATGAGGAATACTATGGCACTTATTCTGCACCTGCCCGTAGATGCTATTTCGATAAAAGCTACCACCACAGAGCGTCTTAGTTTTATAGGCCGCGAAGAGGGCATAGTAGCCACAGCAAACGTATTGTTGCAGAAAATATGAGCTTTTACTTCTTTTGACTGGTTTTAGTACTGAATATTTTGGGCATAATGAAAAGGAAATTCATTATTTCAGAAAAAAGAATACTAAATTTCAATTTCGAAAATACAACACCCTCTCTCAGCCTTACGGGAAGTGCTACTATTTTATACCCTGCTTTTTCACCGTTGTAAATGGCTTCCAGGTCGAAAAGATAACGATTCACTTTGCCCATAAGCCAAATTTCTTTTGCACTGTTGTGCATCCCCTTCAATCCGCATTGAGTATCGGTAATATGTATGTTAAGCAATTTGGCACTCATCCATCTTAACGACTTTGATACCCATTTCCTGAGTAAGGGTACCGTTTTATAATATTCGATGTCTTTTATGCCTATGACAATATTGTTATGCTTTAGAGCTTCATAAAGATCCAGGAAACTATCCCGGGTATAGGGAAAATCAATATCGGTGTAGATAATAAGATGGCCTGTAGCCGCTTGAAGCCCTTGCCGGGTTGCGAATCCCTTTCCTTTATTCTCCGGATATGAAATAAAACGAAAACTCTTTAGATGAACATTCAGAAATTCAACATCTTCAGTAAGATCTCTTGTTAGCCCGTCATTTACAACTACCACTTCCACCGGGCCAACGCTTTGCTCTATGAACGCGACATTGTCCATTACAACCCTGGCCCAGTCTTCCCTTGGATTATAACATGGTAAAACTATGCTTAAATAATTGTTCATTTTTTAACAGCCGGGTTTGGGTACCAATCATAATATATCACATCACCTAAACTATCCACCGCGTGCAGATTATTTCTTGCAGCAAATTGTGTGGCCTTCCAATAAAACCTGTTTGCAATTTCAAATTTCGGAATATTTGGAAGATTGCTATCAACAATTTGTTTTTTGTTTACGGCTACCAATACCGGCTTCTCGTTGAACATATTCCTCAGTTGCGTGTCCATACTGTCATATGCAACCAAATACAGCATAGCAGTACCATGTTTTGGAGGTAGCCTTGACATGGCACACGACATTAAGGGCAGATAAGAATCAATTGACAGGCGCAGACCATATTTAAACCATTGATCATAAGGATCTATAGTATAATCGTAATCTTCAGAACCTGAAAAGTAATATGGGATAGGTAGTATAGCCTGGTAGCGTTTATAATTTATATGCGGAGGCCTTACTTCCGCAAGGCTCTTGCTGGAAAATAAATTTTCTCGTGCCGCAGCCCCCTGTATCTTATCTATAAATTCCTTCACTTCCATGCCACCAAAAATGATGACCCCTGACAGCATAAAAATTTTCACACTTTTCCGGGCCCCTTTGAATATCGCCACGATAGTATATGCTATCCATATATTGAACGCGAAAAAAAATGGCCACACAAACCGTTCTATGCTTCTGAACTGTTCTACTCTTACAGTAAATAAATGCACATAAAACAGAGGATTCAGAACATTGACTATATGGTAACCACTCTCGTATGGAACGGCAGTATAATAGTTTTCGCCCAATGACATGGAAAGCATGAGTACTGAAGCAATTAATATAGAAACCTTCAACGGATCCCTGAAAAAATTCTTTTGTATCTCTATTACCTGCCGCCTGAATTCTTTTTTAATTAAAGCAGCAATAAAAATAATCACCACAGCAAAAAGTCCGATATTACCCAGGTAAGCAGCTCTTTCCGGGTCGGAGATATCGGGCACTTCACTTATTGGGAAAGCAAAATGTTGAAAATCGTAGTGGCTGAATAAGGAGGCAAAATGGGTTTTTTGCTCCATCCAGTCATAGCCATTTGCTGCCTCTCTTCGCAATGGAAGGTAAGAGTCTGTGAGTGCAACAAAAATATAGCTCGCCGCAAACGATAAAAACACATACACAAAAGACGCAATAATGCTGAATTTACCCCGGGCCTCCCTGCGTCGCAACAGGCCATAAATAAACATAGAAAAGAACAAAAAACTGCTAACAATTGCAAGAAAATAGCCATGCACCGTAAATGAGAAGAAGGACAACAGGAACATGGCTACGCCCGTAACTATTTGTTTCTTTCTGTTCTCTGCATACCTATGCCACAATATCATAAGCGCTATGGCCAATACGACAATTGATGAAAGCGAAAGATTATAATGCCCACGCCAAATTCTCATTACCTGCATATTGTCCCATGGCAGAATAATGGCCATAATAAACGAGAACAGGCGCTCTTGTAAGAGGTAAGAAAATACGCGGTAAATAATTAAACCACACAAAATAATATTGGAAATAATAAACAGGTTGAATATCTCAACGGTGTACCCGGACAAGTCATAAATATGCTGGCAAAAGAAGCGGAAAGGAACAGAAAAAAATGGTGTATTATCTGTATAATAAACATATTCGCCATAAGGATAGCCGTACGAATAAAATTTAAATATCCCCGCTGAGCTGATAGGTTCGCGAACAAAAGCTACCAAAGTGTATATGTTCTTCAACCCGTCGCCATAGTTACAAAACCATATATCATGCGGGTGAATGCGGAAACGTACAAAAGCAACAAGCAGTAGTAAAAGATGTATACAGAATATAGACAGGTAGATATAGAAATTCCTTTTTTTCATCTTTGAGCTTAGATATTAAAGGTAGTCAACAATACAGGATTAAATAATCCGAAAGTCATAAAAATAAAAGCCGCTACGAGAACGGCTTTTATTATCAAAGTGCGGCAGAGGAGATTCGAACTCCCACGCCCATAACAGGCGCTACCACCTCAAAGTAGTGCGTCTACCAATTTCGCCACCGCCGCATTTTTTTTGAGGGACTGCAAAGATAAGTCAAAAATCAAAAGTTTAAAGTCAAAAATGAGGTATTATTTTCGGCAATGATCATCACATTGCCCACATTCATCACATTCATCATATCATCTTCTCAAAACGATCCTGAATGTTGTGCCCTTCCCCACTTCCGATTGCTTTACAAACAAAGAACCATGATGATATTTTTCTATTATTCTTTTCGATAGGGATAAACCGAGGCCCCAACCACGTTTCTTGGTAGTAAAGCCGGGCGTGAATATTTTTTTCAATTGGTGTTTAGCTATGCCTTTGCCGGTATCACTTACATCTATCCATATCTGCTGGGCATGGTCCGTTATTTGCACGGCTATCCTCCCCTGCCCTGCTAATGCGTCCAGGGCATTTCGCACCAGGTTTTCTATTACCCAGTCGAACAGGGAGCCGCTGATATTGGCACGAATCTCTTCTGCGCTGCTCTTCAGGCTTATCATAACTTTCTGCGGAGAGCGCTTCTGCATATAATCCACCATGTCCCTAAGCCTTTTCACCACATCCTCCTCTTCCAGCTTCGGTATACTCCCTACTTTGCTGAAACGGTCTGCAACCAGTTTTAGGCGGTCAATATCTTTTTGCAGTTCAGTTACTGTTTCACTATTATCATTTTGTTCCCTCAATAATTCCATCCATGCCTCTATACTGCTCAGAGGGGTGCCCAACTGGTGTGCGGTCTCTTTCGATAAGCCTACCCAAACCTGGTTTTGCAGCGAGCGGTGTGCAGCGCTTAATGCTATTAACACCACCATTAAAAACAAAAAAACAGTGGCTAATTGCACATAAGGAAAGTACCGGAGTTCTGTAAGCAAATAAGATTCCCCATAATAAATGTAACTTTTGCCTGAGCCGAAATCCGACTCGATCGGCGGGTGCATGCCCCTGAATTGCTGCAGTTTACTTTCTATAAGTTTTTTTACATTTTTCTTCCCTTCTGCAGTATCAATATTATTAAAATCCAATATATCCCCT